>NZ_JBWKFN010000002.1:330358-553220 GCF_056434245.1 Streptomyces sp. NPDC044064 | reverse complement strand
GGCCCTTCTTCCATGCACCCGTACCGGCCAACTCACCCGAACCAGGCCCTTGTTCGAATCCCACCGACCACACGGACGGATAGAGAACAGCCAGTTAGGCAGCCACTTTGGCGCGAGCCTCGCAGATCATGGCCCCAACGTCGTGCTTTACCGGGCAGGTCCACAGACTGCCCGACGCGCCGGAAGCTTACGGGGCCATGATCACTCGCGCCAAAGCAGCTCCAGCCCAAAGCCGCTCCGCCGACCTAGTGTTACACCTGCTTAAGTCATCCAGCTGTTAATCGGAGCATTGAATTGCCCGCCAGTCACACGGCGCACATTTGCATGCCCAATACATAGCCCAACGGCCGTATTCAAGTATGAGGAAATACCCATATCGTGCCATTTCGAAAAGAATGGCCTCATGTCAGGGCGACAGGAAACCACTTTTTCCAGGATTCGCTCCTCACTCGGCAGCCTGAAACTCAACGCAGTTCTCGCCAGGTCACCCATTTCCTGGAGCTGGTACACATCAATGAGCGATTCGAGTTCCGCCCGAGTTGCAGCAGCCACTTTGTAGCGGCCACCAAATTCCGGGTGGTCAACAATTAGTGGAGTATTCAGAAGAGCCAGGCCAGGGGGAAAATCGTCTAGAGTAAACCCTTCCGAAAAAAGGCCTGGATAGTTCATGCCCATGTACCTACCAGGCGACATGCTGCCGGCTCCCATGATGAGGCAGCCTGCGCCGCACAAGTAGTCAAGATCGGCCTGCATCGCGGCAAGGAAATCTTCCCCGAAGGGCGCCAGAGCGGTAGCCAACTGGTCGGCAATGTCACTCTCTGTGCGTGCCGCAGCAAAAGCAACATGCTTAAGGAAGAAGTTACAGGACAGAAGTGAAAAATGACGCCCGCAGAGATTCTGTGAAACCTCTAGCGCAGAATTCAAAGATAGTTGGATAACATCTCGGTCGTCCCTCTCGATTCTATCCGCGAGCAATCCAACTAGCAGCTCACCAAGCTCCGGGTCCCCGGTCTTTGCATAGCCGGACTGAGCCTCAAGGATCGCCGCCTGTACTCCAGGGTCCCCTAGATTTCTATAGCCCGTTGAGCCCCTGCTTTGCAACTCCTCTAGAAGATTGTCGATGAACTCGCCTGCGCGTGAAATGGCGATTCCATAAGCCTCTTGTGAAAGCTTTGCGAAGTTGTCTTTGAAAACCTCCATTGCTACGTCTTTGGCAACTTCCTGGACATCCCGGTAACCCAGACCGACGTGCACATCTACATCTCGCCCAGCCATCAGGCTCAAAGACTGATCTCCGGAATTTTGCTTTTGCGTCCTCCACTTCATTTCAGTCGCACCTCAGGAGATCCAGATGTCGAGGTCGGCAGTGAATGCTTCCCCTATCGTCTTTTTTAGATTGGCATGAGCGATGGCCATGCCGATGACTGAAGGCACACTGCTCTTAAGCGTAGTTCGCTTCCAAAGCTGCATGAAATCATGAATGCCTGGCACACCCGCTATCAGCTCCTGCTCTACTTCATCGTCAGGCAGCGGGTTTGCATTGAGCAAGGTCTGTAGCTCTTGCATGGAATCTTGCATACCGAGTTGGGTCAGGATGGATTCGAGATGCCTTTCGCTCACAGCATTCACCTGTAGCAGCGAATTATTGCGAAGGCAAGGAGTCAACAGCGACGTGCCCTCGTATTTTTTGATGACGGGGTGTGACTCTTCACTCAGGCCGTTACAGTAGAGCCCGGGATAGTTGGTGCGAATGCTTGAAGAAATCTGTCTCGACGAAAGCAGTTCAATTCGAATAGCCCCAGCGTCGGCGAGATACTGGATATCCGCATCGGATGCCGTTAGGCCGTCCAAGAACGGTGAAAGGTGAGTGGACAAATGGCCATAGAGCTCGTCCGGCCTCGTGGGTGTTCCAAACGTTACAGCGAGGATGAGGAAGAGTACCGTAACCAGTTGTACATGTTTGTACGAAAGCTTCGCGGTAGCGCCAATTGCTTCGGTTAGCGCTAGTTGCTGAACGTTCCGTTCGGTATTCTCGGTACGCTTCACAAGCATCTCGACGAGCACCTGGCCAAGATCAGTATCACCCATCTTGGCATAAGCTGACTGAGCGTCAAGAATGGCGGACTGGACGCCAGGGTCCCTGGCATTTTCTAGGGCCTCGGGCTGGTCCTCTTTGATTGCTCTAAGGTAGTTTACGGTGAACTCTTCGACTCGGTCTTTTGCCTCTCCGAAGGCTGCTTGGGAGAGCCTGGAGAGGTTGTCATCGACGTAGTTCGATACTACAGCCAGAACATCTTCGTAACCGAGGCCAAAGTTGGCCACGGCTGCCTGAATATTCTGCGAGTTGTCACCCGAGCGTTGCTTTTGCCACCAAGCCATCGGTATCAAGTTCCTTCAGAGCTTGTTATTGTCTCCGATGTTCATGTTGCCGCCAGCCTGGAAGTTCTTGGAGTTGTCTCCACTTCGCTGTGACTGGTGAATGCCTGTAAGGCGAGATTGGCGCGGAGTTTGGATCGCGCCTCTGGTGTTGAATGCCCCCCAGGCCGATATTGCAAGTCCAGCGAGATCGACGAACACCCCTATGACGCCTGATATCTGATTGCCTTTCTCAAGGCCAACCTTCGTGAGGTATACGCCCAGCCCGAGACACGTCAGGCCGAACAAAGTCGTTACTACCCATACAGCGATGCGTTGTGCCCGAGTCATCCGGCCATTATGGAGGGCTGGGGCCCTTAGTATCAGCTGTTTGCCTATGTAGGTAGAAAAAATACGAGCTGTCCGCTTTTGCGGTTATTTGGTCACCGGTATTCATGTTCGCTGTCGACGTCAAGAACCCTAAGGTCGCCAATGGCGTACGAGGCTGACCAATACGCCGACTGCTTGGGGCCGGCCGCAGGCCCAAAGGCGGCAGGTCGAATGCGTGCCGAAGGTCAGTCGATGAGACGCCCAGCACGGGAAGAGAGGCAGGTCAGCAGCGGTGTGAGACACGACCCGCAAAGCGCCTTCTAAGCCCCTGCTCGCTCTTAGCTTGCCGCGGGCGCCACTGGGACCCGTAGCGCTATGTGGCCGGATCGCACCCTTGCTGGTCCTTCGTGTACGTGTCACACAGTTGATAGGCGGGGGTGACTGGGGGAGGGGGACTCTGCATGTCTGTGCTGGGTAGCAACCGCGGGGAGCCGTCGGACTGGGCCGTGAGGCGGTTCGGGCGGCACGCCGGCAGCCTCGTCGAAGTGATTCCGGAGCAACTGGCAAGGGCCCATGCGCGGGCTCACGCAGTGCACCTCACCGCGAGGTTGAAGAAGCGCAGTCCCTACGGCTCGACCTTGGCGGAGGCGGTACGCGAGAACCTGGCGGACACCGCGCGGGAGCTGGGAGAAGCCGTACGGGACCTACGCGGGTACGAGTACGCCGTCATCAATCACCATGCGCTCTTCCCCTTTAAGTACGCCAACAGGCTCAAGCCTCTTGAACGGGCGCGGTTGGCTGCCGACGCTTCCCCTACCCGCCGCCGCATGCTCTTGAGTCACGGGCCCGAGCCGGAGGACGGCCTCTTCCCGCTGGATGACGAGTACACGACGGAGGAGTACGAGGATCTGCACGAGACCTTCGAGGCGCTGGGCGCGTCCACGAAGCTGGTGTGCCTCTTCTTCACCGCCGACCCGGAGGGCGGCATCCACGTGATCCATTGGGGGGACGCGCGCCTCGAGCCGGACCGTACCTTCACCTGGCCTTACAGCGAACAGCTGCGGGTGGCGACCCAGCCCCTTGAGTGAGCCAGTCCCGCGCTGGGCCGTCCCTGGGCCGTCCGAGGCCCCCCGAGGCCGACCAACGGCGACCGATAGTGACAGGCGACCCACAGCCGTCACCAGCGAAACCCCAGGTCAGGGCCCCCCGGCCATACGGGTTTCCATCCAGGGCTAGCGGTCAGGCAAGATGGGGTGTATCTGCCCACTGCCAGATTCAAGCTGCCGGACGGTTTCTCTTGGCTGAGTTCATTTACACCATGCGCAAGGCGCGCAAAGCGCACGGCGACAAGGTGATCCTCGACGACGTCACCCTGAGCTTCCTGCCGGGAGCGAAGATCGGTGTCGTCGGCCCGAACGGCGCCGGTAAGTCGACCGTGCTGAAGATCATGGCTGGCCTTGAGCAGCCGTCGAACGGCGACGCGTTCCTGTCGCCGGGCTACACCGTCGGCATCCTGCTGCAGGAGCCCCCGCTGAACGAGGCGAAGACGGTCCTGGAGAACGTCCAGGACGGTGTCGCCGAGATCAAGGGCAAGCTCGACCGGTTCAACGAGATCGCCGAGCTGATGGCGACCGACTACTCCGACGCGCTGCTCGACGAGATGGGCAAGCTGCAGGAGGAGCTGGACCACGCCAACGCGTGGGACCTCGACGCCCAGCTGGAGCAGGCCATGGACGCGCTGGGCTGCCCGCCCGGCGACTGGCCCGTCACCAACCTCTCCGGTGGTGAGAAGCGCCGCGTCGCGCTCTGCAAGCTGCTGCTGGAGCAGCCCGACCTGCTGCTCCTCGACGAGCCCACCAACCACCTCGACGCCGAGTCCGTGAACTGGCTGGAGCAGCACCTCGCCAAGTACCCGGGCACCGTCGTGGCCGTCACCCACGACCGGTACTTCCTCGACAACGTCGCCGGCTGGATCTGCGAGGTCGACCGCGGCCGCCTGCACGGCTACGAGGGCAACTACTCGAAGTACCTGGAGACCAAGGCCACGCGTCTGAAGGTCGAGGGCCAGAAGGACGCCAAGCGGCAGAAGCGGCTCAAGGAAGAGCTGGAGTGGGTGCGGTCGAACGCCAAGGGGCGTCAGGCCAAGTCCAAGGCCCGTCTCGCGCGGTACGAGGAGATGGCCGCCGAGGCCGACAAGATGCGGAAGCTGGACTTCGAGGAGATCCAGATCCCGCCGGGCCCGCGCCTGGGCAACGTCGTCGTCGAGGTCGACAAGCTGAACAAGGCCTTCGGCGAGAAGGTCCTCGTCGACGGACTGAGCTTCACCCTCCCGCGCAACGGCATCGTCGGCGTCATCGGCCCGAACGGCGCCGGCAAGACCACGCTGTTCAAGATGATCCAGGGCCTGGAGACCCCGGACTCCGGCGACATCAAGGTCGGCGAGACCGTCAAGATCTCCTACGTCGACCAGAGCCGCGAGAACCTCGACCCCAAGAAGACGCTGTGGGAGGTCGTGTCCGACGGGCTCGACTACATCAACGTCGGACAGGTCGAGATGCCGTCCCGCGCGTATGTGTCCGCCTTCGGGTTCAAGGGGCCGGACCAGCAGAAGCCGTCCGGTGTCCTCTCCGGTGGTGAGCGCAACCGCCTCAACCTGGCCCTGACCCTGAAGCAGGGCGGCAACCTGCTGCTCCTCGACGAGCCCACCAACGACCTCGACGTCGAGACCCTCAGCAGCCTGGAGAACGCGCTGCTGGAGTTCCCCGGCTGCGCCGTGGTCGTCTCCCACGACCGGTGGTTCCTCGACCGGGTCGCCACGCACATCCTCGCCTACGAGGGCGAGTCGAAGTGGTTCTGGTTCGAGGGCAACTTCGAGTCGTACGAGAAGAACAAGATCGAGCGGCTCGGTGCGGACGCCGCGCGTCCGCACCGTGCCACCTACAAGAAGCTGACCCGGGGCTGATCGATCTTGCGTCACATCTACCGCTGCCCCCTGCGCTGGTCCGACATGGACGCGTACGGCCATGTCAACAACGCGGTCTTCATCCGCTACCTGGAGGAAGCCCGGATCAACTTCCTGTTCCGCCCGGACAAGGAGTTCAAGCAGGGGTCCGTGGTGGCGCGCCACGAGATCGACTACAAGCGGCAGCTCGTCCACCGGCACCACCCGGTGGACATCGAGCTGTGGATCACCGAGATCAAGGCCGCGTCCTTCACCATCACCTACGAGGTGAAGGACGAGGACGTGGTCTACGTACGGGCCTCGACGGTGGTCGTGCCGTTCGACTTCGAGGCCCAGCGGCCGCGCCGGATCACCCAGGAGGAGCGGGAGTTCCTCACGGAGTACACGGACGCGGCCGACGAGGAGGCCGTCGCCGCATGACGGTGCTGCACCTGGCCGACGAGTCGGAGGCGGCGGACCTCGCCGCCTTCCTCTCCCGGCTGCTCCACTACGACCGTGGAGCCGCGGTGCGCCTGCAGGCGTCCGGGACCGCACTCGCCGTGTTCGGGCGGCCGCCGTCCTTCGAGGTGCTGGCGGTCCGCGCGGTGCGCCTGGCGAAGCCGTACGAGAACGGGCTCGACGTCACGCTCGACGTGACCGTCTCCGCCGGTGAACTCCTGGAGTCCGTGGACGAGCGGGCTGCCACGGCCGCCGTCCCGGCCGCGGTCACCGGGCCGCCGTGGGCCGGTGTGCTGCCGCCGCGCGGCGGCTGGCAGCCCGAGCCGGGGCTGCCCGCACCGGACGTCCTGCGTACGGCGGTGGCCGCGGCCGTCGCCGAGTTCCGCTCCCGTACCGAGGAGTTGGCGCCCGAGCGGCGTACGCGTGCGGAGCTGGACCGGATCGGACGGGACATCTGGACCCGGGAGATCGGGGAGACCCGGCTGCCGGTGCGGGCCGTGCACGCGGCCCAGTCGCTGGGCTTTCTGCGGCCGGGGACCGGCGCGGCAGAGACCGGGCTGTTCTCCTCCGGGGCGTGGCTGAGGCTGCGCACGCCGTACGGCTCCGTCGTGGTGCGGCGCGCCGGGCTCGGCACCCTCGGCGTCAGCGTGCGCTGACCCGGCCTCCTGCTTCTGCGCTGCTCATCCGCTACTTCTCCGCGCTGTCGTCCGGCCACACCCCGATGTGGTCCGGCTCCAGTTCCAGGGCCACCCGGTCGCGCATGTTCAGTGCCCGCGTGTACTCGGCGGGCAGCTGGAGGCGGCCCGCGCGGTCGAGCATGGCGTACTCGCGTGCGACCACGGTCTCGTGGCCGGTCGTGGCGTCCACCTCGCTGCGGCGCAGCACCTCGGTGGAGGTGCGGCCGTCGCGGATGGCCACCGTGCGGCGGACCTCACCGGCCACCGTCTGGTCGTGGGTGACGATCACGATGGTGGTGCCGAGCGTCTCGTTCGCGGTGCGGAACGCGTCGAAGATCTGCGCGCCGGTCTGGGAGTCGAGTTCGCCGGTGGGTTCGTCGGCGAGGAGGACCGCGGGGGCGTTCGCGAGGGCCACCGCGATCGCGGTGCGCTGCTGCTGGCCGCCGGACATCTCGTGCGGGTGGCGGTCGCGGCAGTCGGCCACCTGGAGCAACTCCAGCAGTTCCAGGGCGCGTTCGGCGCGGACTCGGCGGCGGGTGCGGGTGCCGGACAGCTGGAGCGGGAGGGCGACGTTCTGGGCCGCGGTGAGGTAGGGGAGCAGATTGCGGGAGGTCTGCTGCCAGACGAACCCGACGACCTCACGGCGGTAGGCGAGGCGGTCCTTCGCGGTCATGGTGAGCAGGTCGCGGCCGGCGACGCGGGCGGCCCCCGCGGTGGGGGTGTCCAGACCGGCCAGGATGTTCATGAGGGTGGACTTGCCGCTGCCCGAGGCGCCGACCAGGGCCATCAGCTCGCCCTCACGGACGAGCAGGTCGAGCCCCTGGAGGGCCTGGACCTCCACGCCGTCCGCGGAGAAGATGCGGACGAGGCGGTCGCAGGTGATGAGGGCGTCATGGCCGTAGGCGGGTCGGTTGCGGGTCTCGGCGACCTGGTCGGCGAGGTCGGAGAGAGTGGTATCGGCTGTCATGGGGTCTCCTGGATGGTTGCCCGGAACGCTCATCGCCCCTCCCCGGCCCGCAGCTCCCGTACCGACCCGCGTCTCCCGGTCCACCACGCCTGGGCCCCCGCCACCCCCACCGTCAGCACCACGACCGTGATCGCCGGTGCCGTCAGCGACCAGGTGTCCGGGCGGAGGACGGCCGAGCTCACGCCGGGCTGGGCGGAGGTCAGGGCGACGGTGGTCAGGTCGATGCCGGGGGACAGGAGCCGGATGGCGGCCCAGCCGGTCAGGGTGCCGCCGGCCGCGGCGAGGAGGGCCTGGGGAAGGGACTCCAGGACGAGGAGGCGGCGGCCCTGGGCACGGGTGAGGCCCATCGTGCGCAGGCGGGCGAGGAGCGCGGCGCGTTCGGGTGCCGCCCGCAGCAGTGCGAGGAGCAGGGCGAGGACCGCGAAGCCGGCGCCGGCGGCCACCGCCGCCGCGTAGACGTGCCCGGCGCCGGTCTGCAGGGGCGAGTCGGCGTACCGGGAGCGCACCTCGGCCAGGGCCTGTACCCCGACCGAGGCGGGGGCCGCGCGGCGCAGCGCGTCCGCGTCCAGGTGGGCACCGGTCAGCAGCAGTGTCGTGGGGCGGTGGGCCGCGTCCGGGAGTCCGGCGCGGTTCACGATCAGGAAGTCGGCGCCGGGCACGGCCGGGGTGCGGTCGAGGACGGTGGTGATCCGGACGGTGACCGCGCTGCCGTCGCCCAGCCGTACCAGGAAGGGGCGCCGGGTGCCGTACGCGTGGGCGACGGAGGGGGAGGCGAGGGCGGGGAGCGTCTTCGCGTTCCTCAACTCGCCCGCCGGGAATGCCCCGAGGCCGGTGTCGGCCGCCAGCCGGCCGTACGCGGCCGGGTCCACCCCGACCAGCGGCACCGTGTCCTCCCCGTCCAGCGGCTTCGCCTCGTACGTGATGCTCGCCGCCGCCACCCCGTGCACCCCGGGCAGCGCGCGTACCCGGGCGGCCAGGTCCGACGGGAGCGCGGTGGCCGCGTCCATGCGGGCGTCGGCCCCGACGGTGAGCAGGGCCGCACGGTCCCGGGCCTCGGCCACCCCGGCCAGGACCGAGCCGCCGAAGGCCGCCGTGGTCAGCGCGGTCAGCAGCGCCACCAGGGGCAGTGCCGCGGAGGCCCGGGCGCGGCCCGCGCGGGCCAGGGACAGATGGCCCACCGCCCCGCGCAGCCGGCCGGCCGGGCGGGCGAGGCGGCGCAGCAGCAGGGGATGGAGGCGGAGCAGCAGCACGGCCGCGATGACGCCGGTCAGCACCGGGGCCAGGGAGACCAGTTGACCGGCCGACGTGCCGCTGCGGCGCAGGGTCGCCACCGCCCCGGCCGCCAGGGCCAGCAGGGTCAGCTCGGCCACCGTGCGGCGCCGGGAGGGTCGTACGGCCGTCACGTCCTCCCGAGCTGCCGTCACCCGTACCACGCGGTGGGCGAGCGCGACGCGCAGCGGGAGGGCGGCGCAGGCGGTGAGCGTGACGGCCAGGGCGGCGGCCACGGCGGGACCGGTACGGGCGCCGGGGAACAGGAGCAGCGCGGCGGCCAGGCCGGCCGCGCCCGCGGGTACGGCGACCACAGCGGTCTCGGCCAGCAGCCGGCCGGTGAGGCCGGGCAGGGCGGCGCCCCTGGCGCGGAGCAGGGCGAGTTCGGTGCGACGGCGGTCGGCGGCCAGGCCGCCCGCCATGAGCAGGACGACGACGGCGACCGTGGCGGTGCCTGCGGCGGCCACCGCGACCAGCGGGGCGATGCGCGAGCGCAGCCGGGAGAACGCGGTGAGGCCGTCGTCCAGGCCGGTGCCGATGTCGGTGCCCTCGCCCGTGACGGTGCGGGCGCGGCGCAGGCCGGGACCGGACTCCAGGGAGGCGACGGCGGACCGCAGACGGTCCACGTCGTGGGCGCGCAGACCGCCGAGGTCCGGTGCGAAGTACCAGTAGCGGGAGGGCTCTCCGCGCGTGTACGGGAGGGCGGGGGCCGCCTCCAGGGGCAACAGGAGTGCGCCGAGCCAGTAGGTCTCCGGCGGGTTGGGCGGGGGCGTCCGGACCAGGCTGGGCGTGCGCAGCAGCGGGACGGTCGACCAGTAGGCGCCGGCGGGGTCGTGCGGGGTGAGGATGCCGGTGACCCGGACGGCGAGCGGGCCGCGGCCGACGCAGGGCACGTGGATGACCGAACCCACCTTGATGTGCAGGCTCTTGGCGGTGGCGGCGGTGACGGCGGCCTCCACCTCGGGCGCCATCGAGTCCACCGGGCCCGAGGTGCGCGGGAGCCGGCCCTCGCGGACGCCGGCGTGTCCGGCCAGGCCGCTCTGTGCGATCAGCTGGACATGGGCGAGCAGGCCGCTGGGACGCGGGATGAACGCATCGGGCACGGCCGTGTCGGTCTGGGCCGCGATGCCGTACGCGGACTGGGCACGGTCGACGGACAGCGAGTCGTCGACCGTGTCCAGCAGCTTCTGGAACTGCCGTTTGAGCACGCCGGGACGGAGGAGCGTGCCCGAGGCGCCGCCGGACATGTCATAAAGGGGCATCGACGGGGTCACCCGCAGGGTGGTGCGCTCGGGGCGGGCCTGGTGGAGGGTGTGCACCAGACCCGCGTCCTCGTACCGGTCGACCGCACGCGGAAGGGCCCCCGCCAGACAGGCGGTCACCACGACCAGCAGCGCGAGCGCCAGCGCGGCACCGGGTGCGGACCGCAGCCGGGTGCGCACCCAGGGAGCGACCACGGCGGGCACGGAACTCACGTCACTCACCCCTCTGTTCGCGCAGTGCCCGTGCCGGGTCCGCCCGGCGTACGGTCGCCGTCGCCGCGACAGCCAGCGGAGCCACTGCGACGACGGCCAGCAGCAACGCCACACGGGCGGGCGGGAGTTGGACCAGCAGGTCGGGAACGGGCCGGGTGGCGTCACCGGTCAGGACGATCAACGGGAGTACTCCACGGGCCAGTACGGTGCCGAGGGCGACGCCCACCGCCAGGGACAGACCCACCAGGACGGCCTGTTCGGCGGCGACCGTGCGGGCCAGCCGGCGGCGTGGGGCGCCGAGGGCGCGCAGCACGGCGAAGTCCGCCTCGCGCGCCCGCAGCGATCCGGCGGCGCCCACCGCGAAGCCCACCGCGGCGAGGGCCGCCGCCACCACGGCGGCCGCGGCGAACGCGGCCGTGGGCCCGGCGCCGAACGGGTCGTCGCGCAGCTCGGCGGCCATCTCGTCCCGGACCACCACCTGCCCCGGGTCGACGACGTCCGGCAACGCCCGCACCTCGGCGGCGACCTGGGCCGGCTGGCCCGGAGCCGTACGCAGCCACCACTCGGTGGGCTTGAGGCTCTCCCCGTAGCGCGCGTGCAGCACCCGGTTCGCGGCCCGCAGATCGATCAGTACGGCGCCGCCGTCATGGCTGCCCGAGGTGCCGGTCGTGGGCAGCGCGCGCACCGCCCTGACGATCCGCACCGGGATGCTCTGGTCGCCGACCTGCACGTCCACGCGCTGCCCGGTGCGGGCGCCCGCCGAGTCCAGGAAGCGGTCGGTGGCCACGGCCGTCACCTCGGGCGGCGTGGGACGTGCCACCTGGAGCTGGACGGACACGGTGGCGACCGTCCAGTCCGCGTCCGGAAGGTATCCGGTGCGGTAGGTGACGGTCAGCGGCCGGGTGGAGACGATCCGGGGCCGGGTGGGGCTGGTGGCGGGGGTGGTGACGGCCGCGCCGCCGGTCTGCACGGCCGTGGTCCAGGAGGCCGGCAGCGCCAGCGGGCGCCGGGTCCCGTCGGTCCCTTCGGCGGTCAGGCCGCGGAACGTGAGCCGGTGCTGTTCGGCCCGATCGGCCGGCTGGGGCATGTCCAGCTGGAGCGCGGTGAGCAGCGCCGGTCCGGTGGCGGAGCCGAGGTCGAGGGTGAGGGTGTGCGGGCGGCCGTCGGCGGGGAGCCGCCCGAACGGCACCTGGTACGGCACCCCGGACCGGTCCTCGAGCCCGACCGTGACGTCGGCGGTCGTCCCGGGCCCCGCGGAGCTGTGCAGGCTCGCCGTCAGCCGCAGCTGCGCGGTGTGCGCCGGCACCCGGGTTCCGGCCGGGGAGTCCTTCGGCGTCAGCGCGGCCAGCAGCGGCCGCACCGGTACGGCCGCCAGGTCCGGTCGCATCAGCATCGCGTCGCCCGCGTGCGCGGTGTCCATGGCCAGCACGGTCGCCGTACGCTCGCCGGACAGCGGCTCCTCGGCGCGTGCGGCGGGGACCGCCCCGCGTACGTGCGGCAGCGCCGCGTACACGTCCGTACGGCCGAGCTGCCCGTCCCCCGCGGACAGCACCCGCACCGGCGCTCCGGCGCGGAAGTCGGCCTGGTCGTCCTGCGAGCGGTCCCAGGAGGACGCCTGCCCGACGGCCAGCATGCCGAGCGCGACGGCCAGCACGAGCAGCAGCACGGGGCCCGCGGCGCGTGCGGTACGGCGGCTGAACTGCCAGCCGGCCAGCGCCGCCGACAGCCCCCGCCCGGCCGCCGCCCACCGTTCGGCGAGCCGCGCCACGGGCGGCAGCAGCCGCAGCGTCAGCACGGTCCCGGCGAGCAGCGCCAGCGCCGGCGCGGCCACCAGCAGGGGATCCACCCCGAGCGCCCCCGACCGGTCGGCGGAGACACTCCCCGAGTCCTGCTGCGCCAGCTGCCAGTAGGCCACCGCGGCCACGGCGAGCAGGCCCAGGTCGCCCCCGGCGCGGAGCGGGGTGGGGAGCAGACCGGCGCCGGTGCGGCGGGCGCGGGGGCGGGAGCCGGGCGGGCCTCCCGAACGGCCCTTCCCGAAGCGGGAGATGAGCGGTCGCCGCGTCCGGCCCGGCTCCGCCCGCCGTCCGCGCCGCTCCTTCTCCGCCCCGGTCAGCGCCGGTGGTGTCAGCGTCAGCACGCAGCCCAGGGCCACGGCGGCCGCCACCAGCCAGACGCCGGGGCTGCCGCCGGGCGGGAGGTCCAGCCGCAGGCCGAGGCGGGACAGCGGGCCGTGGTCGGTCAGCAGGGTGGTGAGCGGTCCGGCGAGCAGGGGCGCGCAGACGGCGGCCGGGAGGGCGAGCAGCAGCGACTCGGCCGCGGCGAGGGCCGCGATCCGGGCCCGGGAGGCGCCCCGGGCCCTCAGCAGCCTTGTGTCGGCCGCCCGTTCGGCGCCGAGCAGCCGGGCCACCAGCAGCAGCGCGTACCCGGCGAGCAGCACCAGCTGGAGCGCGACGATCAGCAGGGTCGAGCGGGAGACCAGCAGCGAGCGGTCGGCCCGGTCCAGGACGTCCGGCAGCGAGGTCGTCGACGCGGTCACCCCGCTCAGGGCGTGGGACCTGCGCAGTGCCGTGCTCCCGGCCCGCGCCGCGTCCCGCAGCGGCCCGATCCGCCCGGTCGTCACCGCATCGAACCGGGCCGACGCCAGCCAGGCCGTCGGCCCGGTGCTCACCCGTCTGCCGGCGAGTACCGAGGGGTCGGCGAGCAGCGGCCCGTACGTCGTGAAGCCGGAGTCCTTCACACCGCGCCCGAGCAGTTCGTCCAGCTGCCAGTACGGCGCGTTCGCCGACGCGGGCCGGTACAGCCCGCTGACCCGTACCCGGACCGTCCCCTCGCCCAGCCGGTCGGCCAGGGTGAGACGGTCGCCGGGCTTCAGGCCGAGCGGCCGGGCGGCCGCCTCGGGGAGCGCCACCTCGATCTCGCCGCCCGTCCGGCCGGGAAGCCGGCCGGCGACCGTCCGCACCTGCGTGCGGTCCAGCGCGGCGAAGAAGGTCAGATCCGGGTTGCCCGACCGCTCGGCGGGCGGCTGGAGCGAGCGGGGCAGCGCGTACGGGCCCGAGCGGCGCAGCGTCCGCACGGTCACCGGTAACCCGTCGAAGGTCCGGCGCGCGCCCTGTCGTACGGCGGTGTCGGCGGCGGCGCGCCCGTCGGCCGGTACCCCGGCCTTGACGATCAGCGAGGTGGCGGCCGCGTTGCGCGGGTCGTTCAGCACATGGCGCAGTGCCGCGTCCCCGATCGCGCCCGAGTACGCCGTGAGCGTCGCCAGCACCGCGGTGGTGAGCAGCACCGTGAGCAGGGTGGAGCCGAGCAGCAGGCGATACGCCCGCGCGCGTGCGAAAACGAACCCCGTCACCCTGCCCCCGTGTCGTCCGGACGTGCAGAACTTCCAGACCTCCGGGCGATGCTGGCAGAAGTGACAGCTCGCGGGTAAGCGTTTCTCGATCGGTCTATACCGGATCGTGACCGGATTCCGGCGTCAGGCGACCGGAATCCGGCGTTCAGCGGGTCATTCGGGAGTGTTCACCATCGACTGGGCCGCATACGTCAGGTAGTTCCACAATGTCGTCTCGTGCTCCTCGGAGAGCCCCAGTTCGTCGACGGCCACCCGCATGATTCTCAGCCAGGCGTCGTGCGCGGCCCGGTCGACGGTGAACGGGGCGTGCCGCATCCGCAGCCGGGGGTGGCCGCGGTTGTCGCTGTAGGTGGTGGGGCCACCCCAGTACTGCATCAGGAACAGGGCCATCCGCTCCTCGGCCGGGCCCAGGTCCTCCTCCGGGTACATCGGCCTGAGGATCGGGTCCTCGGCGACTCCCTCGTAGAAACGGTGGACGAGCCGGCGGAAGGTCTCCTCCCCGCCGACCTGCTCGTAGAAGGTCTGCTCCTGAAGCGTGCCGCGCCGAATCTCTTTCACCCGTCCATGGTCTCAGACGGGGTGGCCCAGGACTCAAGGCTTAGGACCGCACCCGCCGGGACAGCCCCGCCGGGGGAGGCGGCAGCCCTACTGTGGACATATGGGCGCCTACGACACCGAGATCGACGTGCTCGCCGCCGTGGCGCGGGCCGCGCTGGTGCGGGAGATCGACGCCGAGGGGGTCTGGGCCGAGGACCCGGTGTGGCGGGAGGCGTTCTCGGAGGTGCCCCGGCACCTGTTCGTGCCGTTCTACTACGTCGGCGTCAGGGGCGGTTACGAGCGCCGCTGGCGGGAGAGCCCGGACCCCGAGGACCGCAGACGCTGGGTTTCCGGCGCCTACGCCGACACCCCGCTGGCCACCCGGCTGCGTGACGGCGAGCTGCTCTCCTCCAGCAGCCAGCCCTCGCTCATGGCGAGGATGCTGGTCGCCCTGCGGGTCGAGGACGGCAACCGGGTCCTGGAGGTGGGCGCGGGGACGGGATACAACGCGGCGCTGCTCGCCCACCGGCTCGGCGACGACGGCCTGGTCACCACCGTCGACCTGGAGCCGGAGATCACCGAGTCGGCCCGGCAGCACCTGGCCCTGGCCGGGTACCACCCGGTGGTCGTCACCGGCGACGGCGCGCGCGGGGTGCCCGAACGCGCCCCGTTCGACCGGATCATCGCCACCTGCACGCTGTCCACGGTGCCGCGCGCCTGGCTCGACCAGTGCAGCCCCGGCGCCCGCATCCTGACCCCGTTCGCGACCGGGCTGCTCGCCCTCGACGTCTTCGGCGCCGGGCACGCCGAGGGCCGCTTCCTGTCCACGGCGGCCTACTTCGTGCCCCTGCGGGGTGCGGGCCGGGTGGAACCCGGGGCGGTGTCCCTGCAGGGGCTGCCGCGCCCGGCCCGTGAGCACGAGCTGTTCCGCTTCCTGCTCGCCCTGACCCACGGTGCCTTCGACCCGCAGGAGGCCTACGCCCTGTGGGAGCGCGAGGGCAGACCGGAGCGTGCACGGTACGGCGTCACGGTCAGCGGCGAGCGCGTGTGGGCGTGGCTGGACGACCCGGAGGGGCCGTACATCTGGCCCCTCCCCTGATCGTCCGGTTCCTCCCGGGCTCAGCCCCGGCGGACGGTGATCGTCGTCCAGGCGCCCACGTGGACCCGGTCGCCGTCCTGCAGCGGCACCGGCACGAACGGCTGGATCGGTTCGTCCGAGCCGTTGACCGTGGTGCCGTTCGTCGAGTTCTGGTCGACGACCGCCCAGGTGCCGTCCGGCTGCTGGACCAGCACCGCGTGCTGGTGCGAGACGCCCGGGTCCTCCGGCGGCACCGACAGGTCGATGTCGGGGGTGTCGCCGGTGGAGTGCCGGCGGCGGCCGATGGTGACCTGGTTGCCGCTGAGCGTGCGCTGCTGCTCGGGCGAGTACGCGGGCAGGTTCAGACCGGCGGCCTCGGGGCCGGAGCGGTGCATCATCGCCATGAAGTACTCGCGGTCCGGGCCGATGGTCGCGATCCACGTCGTCGGACCCTGCGGCGCCGGCGGGAAGCCGGGGCCGGGCGGGGCCTGGGTGACGCCGGGCGGAGGGTAGCCGTAGCCGCCCTGTCCGCCGCCGGGGCCTCCGGGACCGCCGGGGCTTCCGGCCGACGGCGGGGAGATCACCCAGTCGTCCTCGGCGCCGCCGAAGGCCGGACCGCCGGCCGGGGGCCGGCCGGTCTCCCGCGGGAACGCGGGCGGCGCGGGCGGGCCGGACTGCTGGAAGGCCTGCGGCGCACCGCCGGGACCGGCGGGCGGGGTCGGACCGGGCGGCGGCGGAACCGGACGGGACGGGTCGCCCCCGAAGCCACCGGGGCCACCGGGACCGCCAGGACCGCCAGGACCAGAGGGCTCACGGCCGAAGGGCGGCGGGCCGGAGGGGCCGCCGGGGCCACCCTGGCTCTGCGCACCGCCGTAGCCGGAGGGACCACCAGGGCCGCCGGGGCCCTGGCCCGGGCCACCGCCGAAGCCGGACGGACCGCCGGGCCCGCCGGGGCCACCCTGGCCCTGCGCACCGCCGTAGCCCGAAGGGCCGCCGGGACCGCCCTGGCCCTGACCGGGACCGCCGCCGAAGCCCGACGGGGGACCGGAGGGGCGCTGGCCGCCGCCGAAGCCGCCCGGGCCGCCCGCGGTGGGCGGCGGGCCGGACGGGCCGCGCTCACCGGCGAACGGCGTCGGGCCCGAGGGCTCGCTGCCGAACGACGGGATCGGCTCGGCGGGACGGTTCACCTGCGAGGGCCGCGAGCCCTGGTACTCGTACGAGTCACCGCCGCCGTACGTCGAACTCGGCGGCTGGAAGCGCGGCTGGGCCGGCCGCGGCGCGGCCGGGGTGTACGAGGTGGCCGTGTTGGTCAGGAAGTTCCACCGGCACTCCTCGCAGAAGGGCGCGCCGCCCTCGCGGGGCGTCCGGCACTGCGGGCACAGCTCGGGCTCGGGCGCACCGGCCCCCTGCGGGCGGCCGCCGGCCTGGGTGCCCTGCGGGGGCGGGAAGCCGTAGCCGCCGGCGGCCGGCGGCGGTGGCGGGGGCGGAGGTACGGCACCGGCCATGCGGTGACCGCACACCTCGCACCAGTCGTCGGAACCCGACTGGTGTCCGTTCGGGCAGGTCGGCATGTCGGCGCTTCCCCCTCTCCTTCAGGGTCCTACTCAGTACTGCTTGGTCACTACTTCTTTACACGAACAGTCTTTGTGGACCGTGTCTCGAGAGTCATCTCGTCGGCCTCCGCGACCTTCGCCTTCAGTCGCACAGTACCTGTCGCTGCATCGACCACGTCCACCACCTTCGCAAGCAGTTTCGCAGTATCGGCGTTCCCGGAGGCACTCGCGAGCTGAACAGCGCGGCCCAGTTTGGCCGTTGCTCCATCGAAATCGCCCGCTTTGCGAAGATCGAGCCCTTGCTGGATGGCTTGTGCCAGTTCGGCCTGCCCGGTGTAGTGGGCGACTTGGGGGTTGATCGAGGTCGAGGCCGTCATGTCGTCGGTCCACACGGCCCGCACGAGCCCCTGGGCGCCGAGGTTCTGTGCGGTTCCTCCCCCACTCTCGGCTGCGCTCGAGCGGGAGGTGCCCCCAGGCTGCGGTACGACCAGCGAGACCCGGGCGGCGAGCATCTCCCGGCCGAGACCGGCCGCCGGGACCTCGACGCACAGGTGGTAGTCGCGGGACTCGTCGCCCCAGGACCCGGTGGGGTAGTCCCCGGCCCGGGGTCCGGCCTCCGTGCGCCGGCCGGTCAACTCCTCCACCGTGGGTGCGACTTGCTTGACGAACCTGATGGTCGTGCCGACCGGGGTCCACACCCGCAGGGCGACGTCGGCGACCTCCTTGCCCATTGCCGTCTCCATCATGTGCGTGAAGTCGGCGGCCAGCCCGGCCGGGTCGGCGACGATGTCGGCGGTGCCGAGCAGCGCGGAGGCGATGCCTGTGACTTCTTTCACTTCCCAGTCGGTGCCCACGCCGCGCGCGTCACAGGTGAACCGCCCGGCACACTCGTCCAGCGCGGCCCGCAGGTCCTCCGGCGACTCGTGCTCGTTGCGTCCGTCGGTGAGCAGGATGCCGTGCCGGATGGCCACGTCCGCCGAGGACAGCAGCCGGTCGGCCAGCCGCAGCCAGGTGCCGATGGCCGTGCCGCCGCCCGCACTGAGCCGGCGCAGCGCCTGCTTGGCCTCCTCGCGGGTCCGGGCGTCGGCGGCCGCGAGCCGTCCGCCGCCCGGGTAGACCTCCTTGGCGACGTGTGTGCCGCCGATCACCGCGAAGTGGGTGCCGTCGCGCAGGGTGTCGATCGCGGCAGCCGTGGCGTCCCGGGCGTTGCGCATCTTGGTCGGCGGGTAGTCCATCGAGCCCGAGCAGTCGACCATGATCGCCACGGCGGCGGAGGGCCCGTGGCCCGGTGCGTACACGGGTGCGGTGAGCGCGCTCCCGATCGTGCCGCCGCCCGTCGCCGTCACCGTGACGATGGCGTTGACCTCACGGCCGCCCTCGGGCAGGTACTCGTTCTGGTAGACGTCGACCGAGAACTGTGGCGCGTGGGACTTCGCGAAATTGGCCATGTTGGTTCAGATCCCCCTCGGACACCCCGCCGAAGCGGAGCAATGCGTGTGGACGGACCGGTCCCCTCCGGTCCGTCGAGGCTTCCCCGTTTTGTACGGCCTCAGGCCGATCCTGCCCCCTGCGGCGGCACCGGGAACGGCAGGACGGCCACTGTTACGTTGTCGTGGCCCCCGCCGTCCAGGGCGTGGCCGACCAGAACGCGGGCGCTGTGCAGCGGACGCTCGGCCGCGTCGGCCGGTACGGCCTCGGCCATCTCCTCGGCCGTCTCCGCGTAGTTCCACAGGCCGTCGGTGCACACCACCACGACACCGGGCCGATCCGGCTTGAAGGAGGCGGTGTGCGGCTCCAGTTCGTAGGCGTCCGCGCCGAGCCAGCCGGTGATCGCGTGGGCGCGCTCGTCGGCGTAGGCCTCCGCTTCGTTCATCAGGCCGGCCGCGACCATCTGCGCCGCCCAGGAGTCGTCCTCGGTCAGCCGGGCCGCGGGCGCGCCGCGGTCCGCCGGCACCCAGTAGGCGCGGCTGTCGCCGACCCAGCCCACCACCAGCAGCCCGGAGGTGACGACCGCGCCGACGATGGTGCACGCCGGGGCGTTCTGGTGCGGGGCGTGTTCACGGTCCCCTGCGGGCTCCTCGGCGAGCGCGTTGACGGCCTGGGCGGCCGCCACGATCGCCTCGTGCATCGCCTGCTGCGGGTGCGTGCCGCGCGGCAGGGCGGCCAGCAGGGTGTCACCGGCCGCCTGTGCGGCGGCCGCCGAGGCCTCGTCCGGGCGGGTCGCCGAGGACACGCCGTCGCAGACGATCGCCAGGTCGGCGGGCGCACCGTCGGGCAGCGCGGTGCGGCAGACCGTGAAGGCGTCCTCGTTGCGGTGGTGGCGCAGACCGCGGTCGCTGACCGCGGCGACCGGGCCCGACTCCCGCTCCATGTGGTCGCGTTCGCGGGGCTGGGCGTGCCCGCAGTTCTCGCAGTAGCCGTCGCTGTCCACCCGGCCCGCCCGGCAGGCCACACAGACCGGCTGGGGCTCCTCCGGCACGGCGGCGGCCGCCGCGCGCGGGTCCGGTGCCTGCAGCGGGTACTCGTCGGGCTCCGGGGGCCGGTCGAAGCGGACACCGGGCGCGTCCGGCTCCTCGGCGTGCAGCGGCTTGCCGCCCGAGTCGGTGCCGGGCAGATCGGCCGGCAGATGGACCTCGCCCGGGGTGCCGCCGGAGCCGGCCGGCTCGGGGGCGGGCCAGCCCACGCCGTCCCCGGGCACGGGGGAGCCGGTCATGGTGAGCGTCGGATGGTCCTGCGGCGGGACGGGCACGACGGAGAGGTCGTATCCGCACGCGCCGCAGAACAGGTCACCCGGTTCGAGCGGCTCCGCGCAGCTCGGGCACTTCGACGGTGCGGCCTGCTGGGGCATCTGCGACATCAACTACACCCACGTCCGGGGGCGGTAACGGTTGGCCCGTTCCACCAGTTCGATCCTCTCCTCGCCGCCGGGCGCCAGCCGGGCCAGCGTGCGGTACGCGCGCTCCAGTCCGAAGCGGAGGCCCCGCTCGTCCAGACCGCTGCCGAGCAACACCCGTCCGCCGGCGGCGGGTCGGTCGGTGCCCTGGCCTGTGGAGAGTATCCAGTCCAGCGCGCTGCCGAGCACTTCGGCCGACAACTGCTCGCGCCGGGACGGGTCCAGGCCGTACGCGTCGAGCGCCTCGACCTGGCCGGCGGCGGCCGTCAGATCGTCCAGGAACGGTACGTCCGCGGCGCTCGCGGTGCGCTGTCTGAGCCGCGCCCGGACCGCGGCGACCCGGGCGGCCGTGTAGTGGATGGAGGACTCCGGCACCGACTCCAGGGTCCGTACGGCACCGCGCCGGTCGCCGGCCGCGAGCTGCACCCGGGCCAGCCCGAAGGCCGTGCTGACGAAGCTCGGATCGGTCGCCCACACCAGGCCGTAGTACTCGGCCGCGTTGTCCAGCTGGCCGAGCACCTCCGCGCACAGGCCGAGCGCCAGCTTGGGCGCGGCCTCGCCCGGGAAGGCGTCGTAGATCGCGTCGAAGGACAGCGCCGCGCCTTCGAAGTCACCGGTGACCAGGGCGGCAACGCCCCGGTACCACACCACCCGCCAGTCGTCGGGCCGTTCCTCGTCCAGCTCGGCCAGTGCCGTCAGCGCGGCCTGGTGGTCACCGCTCTCCAGCCGCGCCCGGATCTGCCGCAGCCGGGTCTCGACGGTCTGCGTCGGCGCCGCGTCCAGCGCGCTGATCAGCTCGGCCGGCGCGGACGCCATCAGGCCCGCCAGGAAACCGGCGTTGGGGTCGCCCGGGTCGACCAGCGGGACGGGCAGGGCGAGGGCGGCGGCGGGGGTCTCGACCGGCTTGACGATCGAGACCGCGGGCAGCGCGGGGGCGGGGCGGGTGCTGTGTACCTGCCGCGCCCCGAGCCGGGACACGTCCCCGTCGAGCTTGGGGAACAACTCGGTGTCCGTGACCTTCACTTCGGGTCCGAGCAGCGTCGACAGCGCGGGCCGGGCCTGCCCGGTCTGCAGCGAGACGACCTCGCGCAGGACCCCGGTCAGCTGCTCGGCCATCTCCTGCGCGGAGCCGAACCGGCGGGCCGGGTCGGGGTCGGTGGCGCGGACCAGGAGCCGGTAGAAGGACTCGTACCGGTGGAAGACCTCGATGTTGTCCGGGTCGGGCAGGGAGTCCACGAAGACGTTCGTGTAGCCCTGGAAGTCGAAGGTGAGCACCGCGAGCGTACGGCCCACCGTGTACAGGTCGCTCGCCACCGACGGGCCGACCTCGGCGACCTCGGGCGCCTGGTAGCCCACCGTGCCGTAGATCGCCGACTCGTCGTCGTCCATGCGGCGCACCGCGCCCATGTCGATCAGCTTGAGCTGGTCCTCGGTCTGGATGGCGTTGTCGACCTTGAAGTCGCAGTACAGCAGGTTCCGGCTGTGCAGATGCCCGAGCGCCTCCAGCGCTTCGATGCCGTACGCGCACGCCTGTTCCACCGGCAGCGGATCGCGCCGGCCGTCCGGTGTGCGGCGGGCGTTGGCGATCTCCTTCAGCGACTTGCCGCCGACGTACTCCATGACGATGTAGCCGTCGAGGGAGCCGGTGCGCTGGTCGAGGTGCTCCACGAAGTTGTAGATCCGCACGATGTTGGCGTGCTCGATCTCCGCGAGGAACCGCCGCTCGGAGATCGCGGCCGCCATCGCGTCCTGGTCGCCGGTGTCGAGCAGGCCCTTGAGCACCACCCACCGGTCGGACACGGCCCGGTCCACGGCCAGGTAGATCCAGCCCAGGCCGCCGTGCGCGAGGCAGCCCGCGACCTCGTACTGGCCGTGCACGATGTCCCCGGCCTTCAGCTTCGGCACGAACGAGTAGGGGTGCCCGCACTTGGTGCAGAACCCCTCCGTGCGCCCCGGCCGGTCACCGCGCGCCCGGCCCACGGGAGCCCCGCAGTCGGACCGCGAGCAGAACCGCTTCCGCTCCGGCACCTCCGGGTTCTCCAGCACCATCGCGCGCGGGTCCGGCCGCGGCACCTGCGGCACCGAGACGAGACCGGCGCCCAGCCGCCCCCGGGCGGAGGTGCCGGAGGAGGAGCCGGAGCTGCGCACCGACACCGAGCGGCCGGTGGACCTGCCCGACAGCGAGCGCGAGAGCCGCCCGGACACCGAGCGCCGCGATTTGGACGACTGCGACGATGTACGCGAGCTGCGCGAACTGCCGCCGCTCGCCGAGCCCCTGCCGCCACTGGTGATCCCGGTGGGCGGCGACCCGACCATCCCGGTCGCCGAGACCACGGGAGCGAGGCCGCAGGTGTCGCAGTACAGTTCACCGCCGCCGACGTCCTCGTACGTCCCCTCGCAGCCCGGCCGCTGGCACGCCCGCTGTGCCTGACTCATGACGACTCACTCCTACGGTCCTGAGGTTCGCCCTGCTGGGGAATCCTCGACGCGCCGAGCTGTTCGGCCGCGGCCTGCTGGTAGCGCAGCACGGCCTGTTCGGCCACCCGCAGGTCGCAGGGCGCGCTCCACAGCATGCGCCGGGCGCTGTCGTACCGCTCGATCAGCAGGGGGTCCTCGGCCAGCCCGTGCCGGGCGACCTTCGCCCGGTACGCGTCCAGGCGGCCGCGCAGCTCGGCGCGGACCGCGAGCGGCGCGGTGACCGCGGTCAACGACTCACGCGCGCGCAGCAGTTCGTCCTCGGCCTTCTGTTCCAGGGACTCCAGGAGCGGGGAGAGCCGATGCCACTGCGCCTGCCGCCGGTACTCGGCCGCGGTCGCCAGCTGTTCCTGCAGCGCGGTCGGGGGTCCGCTGACGACGGGCACCTCGGTCGCCGCGATCTTGGCGAGCACCTCACCGCGCGCGGTGCGCGCCTCGGCGAGCGTGCGGTCCGCGCGGGACAGCACGTCCCGCAGCCGGATCAGCCGGGTCTCGGCGTCCTGACGGACGGTCAGCACGGCGTCGATCTCGCGGCGTACGTCCTCCAGGGCGCGCGCCTCACGGTCGTACACGGTGGTGTCCGGGCGGCCGCCGCCGGGCGCCGAACTGCCCTCCGCGGGCACCCAGAAGGCGAGCGGGTCCGAGACCACGTCCTCGCGCAGCCTGGTCAGCGTGCGGGTGATGCGTTCCAGGTCGTCGCCGGCCGGGTGCTCGCCGGGGCGTACGCCGACGGAGTGCGCGAGCTTGCGGGTGCGCTGGAGTTCCGCGGCGAGTAAATCGATCCGGGCGGGCAGTGCCGACCAGACCGCGTCGGCGGTGACGACCAGGTCCAGCGAGGACGCGTACAGCTCGTTCATCCGGTCGACCAGGGTGCCGAGCGAGAAGCTCTCGCTGAGCTTGCCGGCGGCCGCGAGGGTGGCGGCACCGCCGGGCACGGTGACGGAGTCGCCGCGCAGCAGTTCGGTCAGTTCCACCAGGTCCTCGCGGCTGGACCAGCGGCGCCGGGTGCGGATCTCCCGGGCGGAGCGCAACGCGGCCGTGTACGCGTCGAAGTACGCCCACAGCAGGGTGATCGACGCCTCCGCGGCCGGCCAGCGTTCCCTGGTGACGCCGGTCAGTTCGGCGCCTTCGAGGAGTCTGCGGCCCGCGTGGTCCTGGAGGGCGAGCAGCGAGGTCTCGATCGCCTCGTGCTCGGCGCCGAGCCGCGCCAGCGCACGGTCCACCTCGTCCCGGTCCATCACCGGCCCGGCGGGGTCCGTGACGCCCATCGATCACCTCTCGCTGCTGTGTGGTTGGCCTTAGGCGGGTTCTGGTCGGGGGTCGGGGTCAGCTCTTGCGCAGGTACTCCGGGGCCGGCGGCTTGGACGCTCCGGAGTCCTCGCCCAGTGTGGCCGACAGCCATCTGTCGTACGACGCCTGCCAGCCGCTCGCGCGGTAGCCGACCAGGATGCGATTGACCCGGCGTACCAGATCGCCGGCGTCCTTCTTCATCGCCACGCCGTAGTACTCGGTGGTGAACGCCTCGCCCTTCAGCTCGACCGTCGGGTCCTGGGCGGCCTGGCTCGCGGCGAGCGCGCCGTCGGTGACGACCGCGTCGACCTCGCCGAGCTGCAGCCGGACCAGGCAGTCGAGCTGGTTGGGGACGGTGCTGGAGATGTCCGTGGAGGCGGGCAGGGTGCCCTTGTCCCGGTCGGCCTTCAGCTTGAGGTAGGCGGTGGAACCGGACGCCGTGCAGATCCTCTTGTGCGCGAGCGTGTCGTCGTACCCCGTGATCGACGAGGACTTGGGTGCCAGTACCTGCTGCCCGGTCTTGAAGTACGGAGCGGAGAAGGCGACTTCGCCGAGCCGCTGGCAGGTGATGGTCATCGTGCGCACGACCATGTCGACCCGGCCGTCCTGGATGGCGGGGATGCGCTGGCTGGTCGGTATCGCCTTGAACTGCACCGCGTCGGGGTCGCCGAGGATGTCCGCGGCGATCCGGTGCACCAGGTCGATGTCGAAGCCCTCCAGCTCCGCGCCCTTGGTGTTCGGGTTGCGGTAACCCCAGTGGTAGCTGTTCTGGTCGACGCCCACGACCAGCTTGCGCTTGGCGCCCGTACGGGACTTGATGGCGTCGATGGTCGGCCCGTCGGCGCCGGACGGCGACAGCGTCTGCTTCTGCGCGTCCGAGTCCTTGCAGTCGGAGGCCCGGGCCTGGGTGGCCTCGGCCACTCCCGGTCCGGCCGTGCGCCCGGCCTGGCGGGCCTCCTGGGTCCGCGGCAGCAGCAGGACGAACGCCAGCGCCAGGGCGCACAGCACCGCCATCGCGCCGACTCCGCCCCAGCCCCGCAGGGAGGCCCGTGCACGTGCTGCGTACATCGTCCTGCCCCCTGTCACCGGTACTCCGAAAGCCTGCGTCCGATGCCGGCGACCGCGCCCGCGGCACCGAGGACCGCGAGGACGGCGGCGCCGACCGGAAGCCCGGTCATCGCGTCCCGTCCGTCCCCGGCCGCCTGCTTGAACTCGGCCTGCTCGTGGTCGATGGCCAGGGCGAGATTGCGGTCGACGCTGTCGAAGCACTCACCGGTCGCGCCCTTGCCGCCGATCACCATGTCCAGCGCCTGCTGGTAGTTGCCGTTCTCGTCCTCGGTGCGGGCGGTGGTGTGGCGCTTCTTCCACACCGCCATGTTGCCCTCGGCCGCCTTGACCGGCTCGGTGCCCGTCCGGTCGTCGGCGAGCCGGTCGGCCTCGGTGAGGCCCTTGCCGAGCACGGTCATGTCCTTGTCGAAGTCGTAGTAGTACGCGTCGTACGTCTGCCCGCCGACCGTGACCGTCTCGGCGCCGCGGGCCACCAGGCTCAGGTTCTCGTTGCCGCGCGCCTTCAGGGACGCGATCCGCGCGTCGTGCAGGACCTTCAGCGAGCGGATGCCGTGGTCGTACGAGCCGTCGAGGCCCGAGCGTGCGACGGCGTGCCCGACGACCAGCCACAGCAGCACCAGGGTGGTGGCGGAGGAGGCGGCGACCAGGCCGTGGTTGAGGACGCGGTTGGTGCGCCGGTAGGTGCGGTGCTGGGCCCAGCCGAGCGCGGCCAGCGCGAGCACGCCGAGCGCGATCGCGTACCACGGGTACGGCGTCGCGTCCCCGTAGTCGGCGTCGAGCCGCTGGTTCTCCTTCGTGTAGAGATCCTCCGCGGCCGGGAGCATCTCCTTCTGCATCTTCTCGTTGGCGTACCGCAGATAGGCGCCGCCGACGGGATACCCCTGCCGGTTGTAGGTCCGGGCGCGCTCGATGAGGCCCTTGTACTCGGGCAGCAGCCGGTTCAGCCTGGCGATGGTCGCCTCGGAGGGGGAGCCCGGCTCCGCGTTGGCGGCGGCCGTGACGAGCCCCGCGGCGGCCGTACGGATGTCCTTCTCGTACCGGTCGCGCGAGTCCGCGGTCTCCTGACCGCCGGCCAGGAACCCGCTGGAGGCTGCCGTGTTGGCGTCGGCCAGCGAACGGTAGATGCCGGCCGCGCCGGAACTGAGCGGCTGGCTGCGGTGCAGCACGTCGTCGGCGGCGGCCGCCCGCTCGGAGATCTGCCAGGTGGTGACCGTGCCGAACGCGACGACGAGCAGCGCGAGAACGGCCCCGATGATCCGCAGCCGCCCCGGCTCGGTGGTCGCGGCGGCGCGCACCTGCTCGACACCTTCGGCGAAGGCGGTACGGCGCGGGGCCGGGGGCGGGCCGACGCGTGCGGGCGAGCCGGGCTGGGAGGGGATCGCGGGCATGACGGGACCCGCCGGTGGCGGCGCCGCGCTGCTCTTCGGCGGGTGTGTCACTTGACCTCCCCCATGGTCATCCGTTCGCCGCCAAGTATCACCGCCCTGACCGGCATCCGCACCAGCCTTCACTCGATCTTGATCGGATCGCAGCGCAAGCCACGGCGGGACGGCGCGGGGCGCCGGCCGCACCACCCCTCGATGATGAACACGCCGGGTGCGGCGGATCGGTTCCCCCCGGGTCCCCGGCACCGCTTGTACCCTTCGCCGACATGCACGGACGACCGAGCCACGACCCCGGCTCCCCCCGCATGTCACGCCACGACTGGTGGGGCGTGGTCCTCGAAGCCCCCGACCCCCACGCCCTCGCCCGCTTCTACTCCGAACTCCTCGGCTGGGAGATCGCCGAGCAGGACCCCGACGGAGCGGCCATCACCCCGCCGGAAGGCGTCGCCTACCTCGCCTTCCAGCGCGCGGACGACTACGTCCCGCCGGTCTGGCCCGCCCGCAAGGGAGCCCAACGCATCACCACGCACCTCGACTTCGAGGTGACGAGCCTGCCGTCCGCGGTGACCCACGCCCTCGAACTCGGCGCCCGAGAGGCCGACCACCAGCCCCAGGACAACATCAGGGTGCTGCTCGACCCGGCCGGGCATCCGTTCTGTCTTTATCTGGACGACAGCGACTGATCTCGATGGCGAGCGTGCCGAGGGCCTCCTTGGCGGGTGGGTAGATGGCCCGGATGTTGGCAAGCTGCTGTTCTCGGGTGGCAGTCGGGTTGACGTTCGCCGGTCCCTCGCCGTCGAGCAGGGTTTCGAAGCTCGGGTACTCGGTGACGCGCGTGACCTCGACCTCGCAGGTCTCATCGGTGCCCTTGATGCGGAAGCGGATGGTGTCGCCTGGGGCGAGGTCGGCGAGGTGCGGGTATTTCACCCGCACCTCGATGGTCTTGGCGCCCACGGCGACGAGGTCGAAGTACTCGCGATAGAGGTTCAGTTCGCGTACGCGGACGATGCTGTCGGTCATGAGGTGGGAACACTCCTGGGCGCTGTTGTGGTCATCAGGCGGCCGATCTCGGCGGCCGAGTACGAGCGGAAGAAGTGCCGGGGGTCGGACAGCAGGATCTCGCGGGCCTGGGCGGACCAGCACGATGTGCCGTTCGATGCGACCATCGAGCGGGCCCGCGGCATCCTGGTCTGCCGCCGCTGAGCAAGCAGACCACGCGCCCGGCGCTCAGTCCCCCCTCTCCCAGTAGGCCCGAGCCCGTCCTCCCGCCCCCGCCCCCGCCCCCAGCCGGTCCAGGCCCAGCAGTGTCGCGCCCAGGACGGGGCTGGCCGTCACCACTCGGATGTCGGCCTTGGGGGCGCGGGACGACAGCAGGTCCTGGATGCCGTCGTTCAGTTGGGTGTGGCCGGCGGTCAGGACGCTGCCGCCGAGGAGGACGGGGGTCTCCTCGGTGAGGAGGTCGAGGCGGGTGAGGGCGACCGTGGCCATCGTCGCGACCTCCTCCGCGAGGCGGTGCACGATCGAGCGGGCGACCGGGTCGCCCTGCGCGGCCGTGTCGAAGAGGACCGGGGTCAGTTCGTGGCGGCGGCCGTCCTCGACGTGCTCCAGGTGCAGGGCCTCGATCAGGGCGTACATGGTCGGAAGGCCGAAGTGGGCGGGCAGGGTGCGGACCAGCTCCGTCGGCTCGCCGCGGCCGTCCTCGGCGCGGGCCGCGTACCAGAGGGCCTCCTCGGCCAGGCCCCAGCCGCCGCCCCAGTCGCCGGAGATGCGGCCGATCGCCGGGAAGCGGGCGGTGCGGCCGTCGGGGCGCATGCCGACGCAGTTGATGCCCGCGCCGCACACCACGGCCACGCCCCGGGGCTCGGCCACGCCCGCCCGCAGGATCGCGAAGGTGTCGTTGCGGACCTCCACCGAGGTGCCCCACGCGCGTGCCTGCAGCGCGGCCGCCAACTGCTCCTCCTCGACCGGCAGATCGGCGTTGGCCAGGCAGGCGGAGACGTGCGAGGCGGCGGCCAGGCCCGCGTCCGACAGCGCCCGGGTGACCGGGTCGGCGAGGGCGTCCATCGCGGCCGCGACACCCACCGCAGGCGGGCGGAAGCCCCCGCCGCGGGCCGTGGCCAGGACCTCGCCGCCGTCGGTGACCACGGCCACGTCGGTCTTGCTGTTGCCCGCGTCGATGGCGAGGACGCTCCCGGATTCAGCTGCGGTCAGGCCCACGCCAGGTGCTCCCGGTTGTGCGCGACGAGACGGTCCGTGAGGGCTTCGGCGTACTCGTACTGGCCGATCAGGGGATGGGCCAGCAGCGCCTTGAAGACGCGGTCCCGGCCGCCGCGCAGCGCCGCCTCCAGGGCCAGGTCCTCGTACGTCGTCACGTTGGCCACCAGGCCCGCGTACAGCGGGTCCAGGTCCGGGACCGGCAACGGCACCGGGCCCGTCGGGCCGACCGCTGCCTGCACCTCGATCACCGCGTCGTCGGGGAGGAAGGGAAGGGTGCCCTTGTTGAGTGTGTTGACCACCTGGTACGGGCTTCCGGAGCCGCCCAGCAGGGCCGCCGCCAGGTCCACCGCCGCCTCCGAGTAGAAGGCGCCGCCCCGCCTGGCCAGCAGCGCCGGCTTCTCGTCCAGGGACGGGTCGCCGTACATCGTCAGCAACTCGCTTTCCATCGCGGCGACTTCCTCCGCCCGGGAGGGCTTGGTGCGCAGTTCCCGTACCACCGCGTCGTGCGCGTAGTAGTAGCGCAGGTAGTACGAGGGCACCACGCCCAGGCGGTCCAGGAGGGGGCGGGGCAGACGCAGGTCGTCGGCGATGGCGTCGCCGTTCTCGGCCAGGAGCTTGGGCAGCACGTTCGCGCCCTCGGGGCCGCCGAGGCGCACCCCCGTCTCCCAGGTGAGGTGGTTGAGGCCCACGTGGTCCAGATGGATGTCCTTCGGGTCGGTGCCCAGCATCGCCGCGAACTTGCGCTGGAAGCCGATCGCCACGTTGCACAGGCCCACCGCACGGTGGCCCGCCTGGAGCAGGGCGCGGGTGACGATGCCGACGGGGTTGGTGAAGTCGATGATCCAGGCACGGGGGTTGGCGCGGCGGACGCGTTCGGCGATGTCCAGGACGACGGGGACCGTGCGCAGCGCCTTGGCGAGGCCGCCCGCGCCGGTGGTCTCCTGTCCGATGCAGCCGCACTCCAGGGGCCAGGTCTCGTCCTGCCGGCGGGCCGCCTGGCCGCCGACGCGCAGCTGGAGCAGCACGGCGTCGGCGCCCTCGACGCCCGCGTCCAGGTCGGAGGTGGTGACGATCCGGCCCGGGTGGCCCTGCCTGGCGAAGATCCGGCGGGCCAGGCCGCCCACCAGCTCCAGGCGTTCGGCCGCCGGGTCCACGAGCACCAGTTCCTCGATGGGCAGGGTGTCCCTGAGCCGGGCGAAGCCGTCGATGAGTTCGGGGGTGTAGGTCGAGCCTCCGCCGACCACAGTGAGTTTCATACGTGGTTTAACCCTTCACTCCGGTGAGCGTGACGCCCTCCACGAACGCCTTCTGGGCGAAGAAGAACACGAGGATCACGGGGGCCATGACCAGCACGGTCGCGGCCATGGTGAGGTTCCAGTCGGTGTGGTGCGCGCCCTTGAAGGACTCCAGGCCGTAGGAGAGGGTCCAGGCGCCGGGGTTCTCCGAGGCGTAGATCTGGGGGCCGAAGTAGTCGTTCCAGGCGTAGAAGAACTGGAAGAGGGCGACGGCGGCGATGCCCGGCTTTGCCATCGGCAGGACGACCCGCAGCAGGGTCCGCAGGTCACCGCAGCCGTCCACCTTCGCCGCGTCCACGTACTCGTTCGGGATCGTCATCAGGAACTGGCGCAGCAGGAAGATGGAGAACGCGTCCCCGAACGCCATCGGGATGATGAGCGGCCACAGCGTGCCGGACAGGTCCAGCTGCTTCGCCCAGAACAGGTACATCGGGATGATGACCACCTGCGGCGGCAGCATCATCATCGAGATCACCAGCATGAGTGACAGGTTGCGGCCCCGGAAGCGGAACTTCGCGAGCGCGTACGCCACCGGGAGGGACGACACCACGGTCAGCACGGTGCCGAGGCCGGCGTAGATCAGGGTGTTCTTCCACCAGGTCAGGAAGCCGGGCGTGTCGAAGACCTTCCGGTAGTTGCCCCACTCCCAGGTGTGCGGAATCAGGTCCCGGCTGAGCGCCTGGGTGTCGCTCATCAGCGAGGTCAGGAGCACGAACACGAAGGGGAGCGTGAAGAACAGCGCGGCGGCGATCCCCAGGGAGTGGATCGCGATCCACTCGAGCAGCGCCCTGCGCCGGGCGGTCCGCTCCGCCCCGGACACCGGCGGCGCCGGCTGCACCGGCTGCACCGGCTGGTCCAGTACTTGGGTCATGGTCAGTCACCTGCCTGGATGAGACCGCCCCGGCGCCGCATCAGGAGCGCGGTGAACGCCATCGACAGGGCGAACAGCACCAGCGCCACCACACAGGCCGAGCCGTAGTCGAAGCGCTGGAAGCCGAGGTTGTAGACGAGCTGGGGGAGGGTGAGCGTGGACTTGTCCGGGTAGCCGGGCTCGAACTGGGTGCCCGCGCCCTGGATCACGCCCGAGGCGACCTTCCCCGCGATCAGCGGCTGCGTGTAGTACTGCATCGTCTGGATCACGCCGGTGACCACGGCGAACATCACGATCGGGGAGATGTTCGGCAGGGTGACGTAGCGGAACCGCTGCCAGGCCGAGGCGCCGTCCAGCTCGGCCGCCTCGTACTGCTCCGTCGGCACGTCGAGCAGCGCGGCCATGAAGATGACCATCAGGTCGCCGATGCCCCACAGTGCCAGCAGGGTCAGGGCGGGCTTGGACCAGGCGGGGTCGTTGAACCAGCCCGGCGCCGGGACGCCGATCTTCTCCAGGATCGAGTTGACCGGTCCCGTACCGGGGTTGAGCAGGAAGGCGAAGGCCATCGTCGCCGCCACCGGCGGGGCGAGGTAGGGCAGGTAGAAGAGGGTGCGGAAGACACCCGCGCCCGTCTTGATCTTCGTGATGAGCAGGCCCACACCGAGTCCGAAGACGACCCGGAGCGTGACCATCACCAGTACCAGCCACAGGGTGTTGCGCAGGGCGGGCCAGAAGAGCGGGTAGTGCTCGAAGACGTACGTCCAGTTCTTCGTTCCGCTCCACGTCGGCGGCCTGAAGCCGTCGTAGTGCATGAACGAGAAGTAGACCGTCGAGATCAGCGGGTACGCGAAGAAGACCGCGAAGCCGATCAGCCAGGGCGACATGAAGGCGGCCGTACGCAGTGCTTGTTTCCGCTGCTTCGCAGCGAGGCCGGCCCTGCGGCGCTTCGAGGCGAGCGTGATCGTGTTCATGGCTACTTCGCCTGCGCGATGTCCGTGTCGATCTGCGCGGCCGTCTTCTTCAGACCGGCCTTCAGATCGGTGGCCTTGCCGCTCTCGTAGTCGTAGCCGAACTGCTGGATCGTCACCAGGTACACACCGCCGTTGATCGACGCGGGACTGGTGGTCGACTCCGGGTTCGCGGCGATGTCCAGGAAGGTCTTGAAGCGCGGGTCGTACTTCAGCTTCGGGGACTTCAGCGCGGCCAGCGTGGAGGGCACGTTGTGGATGCCGTTGGCGAAGCCGACCACCGCGTCCGTGTCCGTGGTCATGTACTTCACCAGCTCCCAGGCCGCGTTCTGCTTGTGGCTGGTGGCCGCGATGCCCGCGATGGTGCCGGTGATGTAGCCCTTGCCGTACTGGTCGGCCTGGTCGTCCGGTACGGGCAGCGGGGCGACTCCGATGTCGAACTTCGGTTTGGCGTCCAGCGCCATCCCGAGCCGCCACTCGCCGTCCAGCTGCATGGCCACCTGGCCGGTGTGGAAGGGGTGCTTCGGACCCCACTCGTCGCCGAGGGTGGCCCGGAACTTCTCCAGCTTCTGGAAGCCGCCGAGTTCGTCGACGAGCTTCTTCTGGAGGGTGAAGCCCTTCTCGAACGCCGGGTCCTCGGCCACGTTCGACTTGCCGGCCTTGTCGAAGTACGTCGGCGAGAACTGCCCGAAGTAGTGCTCGGTCGTGGACTCCCAGCCGTGGTAGTCCGGCATGAAGCCCAGCTGCTTGTAGCCGTCGCCCTGCGGGATCGTCAGCTTCTTGGCGTCGGCCTCGAACTCCGACCAGGTCTTCGGCGGGGCCGTGATGCCCGCCTTCTCGAACGCCGTCTTGTTGTAGTAGAGGCCGTACGCGTCGCCCAGCAGCGGCACCGAGCAGCGGTTGCCGTCGAACTGGGTGTACTCGTTCATCGCCTTCGGGAAGGTCGTCTCCGGGTCGATGTGCGACTTCTTGAAGAAGGGGTTGAGGTCCACCAGCGCGCCCGAGGAGCAGAACTTGCCCACGTTGTTGGTGGTGAAGGAGGAGATCACGTCCGGGGCCTTGTCGCCGCCGGAGCGCAGCGCCTGGTTGATCTTGTCGTCGGTCATGTTGCCGACGACGTTCACGTGGATGTTGGGGTGGGCCTTCTCGAAGCCGGCGACCAGCGACTTGACCGCCTTCACCTCGTTCGGCGCGCTCCACGCGTGCCAGAAGTTGATCGTCGTGTCCTTGGAGGCGTCGTCGGTGGCGCCGGAGTTGGACTGGCCGGTACAGGCGGTGGTGAGCAGGGCGAGCGACGCGGTTACGGCAAAAGCCGCCTTTCGGACAACAGAGGGTATGGCTTCGGGCATGGCGAGGTCTCCCGGGGCAGGGGTGGGTGAGAAGAGGGGGACTGCGGGGGCGGGGCTCAGCGCGAGGTGTCGAAGACCTCGTCGCGGGTGGTCGCGAGCGCGGACTCCAACGCGCCGCGCAGCACGGGGTGTTCACGGACGTCGCCGACGACGATCCGGGGGCGGGCCGCGGCCAGCTCCTCCAGCTCGGCCTGGACGAGGGCGCGCAGCACCTCGCCGCCGGCCGTCAGGACGGAGCCGCTGAGGACGACGAGTTCGGGGTCGAGGACGGAGGCGAGCGAGGCGAGACCGGTGGCCAGCCGGGTCGCGTAGGCGGCGAGCAGCTCCCGGTGGGGTCCGCTCGCATGGTCGGCGGCGCGGGCCAGGAGTTCCGCGGCGGCCTCGGCGTACGGCCCCGGCGGCACGTCCTCGATGCCGAGTTCGCGGGCCAGCCTCGGTACGGCCTGGGAGCCGGCCAGCTCCTGGTAGCCGCCGCTGTTGGCCTTGGTCACCTGGCGCACCAGGGGGGTGCCGGGCACGGGGAGGAAGCCGACCTCGCCGGCGCCGCCGGTCCAGCCGCGGTGCAGCCGGCCGCCGAGGACCAGGGCGGCGCCGAGGCCCTCCTCGTTCCACAGCAGCACGAAGTCGCTGTGGCCCCGGGCCGCGCCGAGCCGCTGTTCGGCGAGGGCGACGAGGTTGACGTCGTTCTCGTACTCGACCGGCATCGGGAGCGCGGCTGCGAGGTCGTCGAGCAGCGCGGGGGAGTGCCAGCCGGGCAGGTGGGAGGCGTAGCGCAGCCGGCCGGTGCCCGGGTCGAAGGCGCCGGGGGTGCCGATGACCAGCCGGTGGACGTCGTCCCGGGCCAGTCCGGCGGACTTCACGGCGCCGTCGAGGGCGTCGGTGACCTGCCGGACGACCGGGTGCGCGGAGCGGCGGCCGGGGGTGGGCAGTTCGTACTCGCCGACCGTGCGGCCGGTGATGTCGGCGACGGCGGCGCGGATGCGGTGCGGGGTGACGTCGAGCCCGGCGGCGTACGCGGCCGTGGGGTTGACCGCGTACAGCTGGGCGTTGGGGCCCGGCCGGCCCTCGCTGGTGCCGGTGACCCGGACCAGACCGGCCGCTTCCAGGCGGGCCAGCAGCTGGGAGGCGGTCGGCTTGGACAGGCCGGTGAGCTTGCCGATCCGGGTGCGGGACAGCGGCCCGTGCTCCAGCAGGAGGTCCAGGGCGGCGCGGTCGTTCATGGCGCGCAGCACGCGAGGGGTGCCCGGCGTACCGGCGGTTCCTGCCATGGGGGTCGACACCTGCCTTTCCAACTGCCCAGCTTCCCAGTGACCTGGTCATGACGTCCAGTCTTGATCAACCGGCCGCCCGAAGATCACTGTTAGGAAACTTTCCTATTTGGGTGGGAGGAACGTAAGCCCAGGACGAAGAGGGCGTCAATAGACAACGCCCCCGAGGCAACAGAGTCGTTACCTCGGGGGCGTGCCGTGAGCGCGTGCCGGCCTGTGGTGGGGGTGCCGGCCGGAAGGGGGTGCCGGTCTACCTGACCGTCACGTGGTCACCGGCGGAGGTCTTGGCCGCGGTGGTGGCCGTACCCGTGAACGCGAAGCGGTAGGTGCCGCTCCTGGTCGCCGTCACCGTGGTGGACAGGGCGCCACCGGTGCCGGAGGTGATCGCCTTGACGTTCTTGTACGAGCCGCCGTCGGCCTTGAACTGGAGCAGGACCGCCTGGCCCTTGTAGCCGGTGTACTTGCCGGTCTCCCAGTTCGCGCGGGTCAGGCTGCCCTTGACGGTGAGCGTCTTGCCCTTGGTCACGGGCTCCGGGGCGGCGTTCGCGGTCAGCTGCGCGGCGCGCCGCACCGTCAGCGGGGCGAGGTTGCCCCACAGCGACACGTCGGTCTCGTTGTGCAGGTAATCGTCCGAGACGGTGCCCTCGGCGTGGGCGTACAGGCCGGCGGCCTTCCAGGTGGTGGCGTCGGCGGCCTCCCACAGGGAGTCTCCCGGTTCCACGACGATCGTCTCGGTGCAGCTCTCGGTGACCGTCGTGTCCGTCGTGGCCGTGGCCGAGCAGCTGGGCGCCGTCTCCGGGTCCAGCTCGTTGCCGATGTTCCGCAGCGTGCCGCGGTAGAGGACGACCGCCTGGAATGTGTTCTTCTGGTCGATGACCAGGTCCTTGGGCCGGGTCAGGGTGTACGTCACCGGCACGCTCACGGCCTTGCTGACACCGACGACGAGCGGCTTGCCGTTGTTCACGGTCACGACGGCGAAGGTCAGGTCGGGCGTACCGGACGCGGAGGCGACGGGCACGGCCAGGCCGGTCAGGGCCAGGGCGCCGGACAGGGTGGCGCCTATGGCGAGCTTTCTCATGTATCCCCACATTCGAAACGGGCCCCCGGGCGGCGTCGCGCTCCAGAGCAAGGGCCCGTCGTGAGGTGACAGTAAAGGATCACCGGATGCGGGGGGAACGCGGGGTTCCTGTGAAGACGATCTGAATCCTTGATCCGTCACGAGTGCGTCACGGACCTGGTTTCCGCTGGTCAGAGGGCCTAGATTGCATCGTTCGCGCGAGTGCCTTCGTGGCGCCGTGGCACTGGGTGCGGAGGGTGGGGGCGGAATGAGCAGGCGTCACATCGGGGCGGCGGCGCTGCTGCTGGGGGTGGTGGCGTGCACGGCGCAGGAGAAGCCGGTCGCGCACGCGACTCCCTCCGCGTCCGCCCCTTCCTGCCGGTCCGGAGCCGTCCACTGGCGTAACACCGCGGCGGAATGGCGGCTCACCGAGGTCTCCCCGGTGGTGACGGTCGGCAAGGGCGACGTCAGGGCCGCGAAATACGCGCACTTCGAGTTCCCGGCCGTCCATGTGCGCACGGTGACGGCGAGCGTGGAGACCAGCGCGCCGAGCGTCCCGTACCGGCGCGTGCTGGCCTCGCTCGCCGACCGCCTCGGCGTGGACGTGTCCATGCTGGGCAGGCCCGGCCGGACGACCGTGCACCGCAAGCGGGACCTGGTCACGGTCGACCTGCGCGGAGTCCCGGGCCGCTTCGTCGAGGCCGACGGGGTCCATGTCGTACAGGCGAGCTTCACCGTCACCTGTCCCGGCCGTGCCACGGACCTGTACGGCAGCGTGACCACCTGGGACGGCGACGGCAGCGCGCTGCTGCGGTGCGGAAGGCGCCCCGGCAAGGACGCCTGGGTCCGCGAGGGCTACCGCCTGGCCTGCGGGACTACTTCGACGCCGGCCGCTGCTGCGGAGTGATCGGCGAAGCCGCCGTCGACTGGGGCGAGTCCGCGTTGGAGTACACCGAGGGCGCCGCGACCGAGGCCGTCGGGTCCGGGACGTCCTCGATGTCCTCGACGGCCGTCGCCCCGCCCACGATGCGGACGCCGGCCGCGTCGAACGCCCGCTTGATGCGCCAGCGCAGCTCACGCTCCACCGCCACCGACTTGCCGGGCATGGTCCTGGCCGAGACCCGGACCACCATGGAGTCGATCAGCACGCTGTCCAGGCCGAGCACCTCGATCGGCCCCCACAGCAGCTCGTTCCAGGGCTCTTCCTTGGTCATCTGCTCGGCGACCTCGTCCAGCGTGGCCTTCACCCGGTCCAGGTCCTCGCCCGACCGCACGGTCACATCGACCCCGGCCGTCGCCCAGCCCTGGGAGAGGTTGCCGATCCGCTTGACCTCGCCGTTGCGCACGTACCAGATCTCGCCGCCCGCGCCGCGCAGCTTGGTCACCCGCAGCCCGACCTCGATCACCTCGCCGGAGGCCACACCCGCGTCGATCGAGTCGCCGACGCCGTACTGGTCCTCCAGGATCATGAACACGCCGGAGAGGAAGTCCGTGACCAGGTTCCGGGCGCCGAAACCGATCGCCACACCGGCCACACCGGCCGAGGCCAGCAGCGGTGCCAGGTTGATCTTGAAGGTGGACAGCACCATCAGCGCGGCCGTGCCGAGGATGAGGAAGCTCGCCACCGAGCGCAGCACCGAGCCGATCGCCTGCGAGCGCTGCCGGCGCCGCTCGGCGTTGACCAGCAGCCCGCCAAGCGCGGTGCCGTCCACCGACTCCACGGTGCGGTTCATCCGGTCTATCAGCTTGGTGATCGCCCGCCGGACCGCCGTTCTGAGCGCGAACGCCACGACCAGGATCAGCAGGATCTGCAGACCCATCGCGAGCCAGGTCGACCAGTTCTGCTCCACCCAGCTGGCCGCGTTCGTCGCGCTCTCCTGGGCGTCCTGAAGCGTCGGCACGGCCGGGGCCGTCGCCCCCGAGGGAGACGGGGTCGGCGTCGCACCGGCGGCCAGTAGGACGACGGGCAAGGACACGGCAGGTACCTCCAACGTGCTGCGCGGTCCGCTCCGGTGGGGCGGTCAAGGTCACGAAAAGGTCACCGGACGGACAGGACCACCACACTAACGGGGCATTGCGTGTGCACCACGCCGTTCCGCGCAGGAGGGCCGCAGGAGAGACGGGTCTCACCCGGGCTTGAACAGGCCATGACCCGGGGGATGAATCAGGTGTGGTCGAAAACACTCCCAGCCCGTTACCGGGACATGGTGGCGCTTCCACCAGGCATGAGGGGAGACTGACTGCAGATCGTCCCGGCGCGAGCCACGCGCCGCCGACGCCCAAGGAGGCACCCGTGCCGCATGTCCTGGTCCTCAACGCGTCGTACGAGCCGCTCGGCGTCGTACCGCTCCGTCGCGCGCTGGTCCTCGTCCTGGAGAACAAGGCTGTCTCCCTCGAGGAATCCGGCGCCTTTATGCACAGCGCAACCGTCACAGTCCCCGCACCCAGCGTGGTCCGGCTCAAGCGATTCGTCCGGGTTCCCTATCGGGGGCCCGTTCCTCTTACCCGCAGGGCGCTGTTCGCCCGCGACGGGGGCCGGTGCATGTACTGCGGTGGCGTCGCAACCAGCGTCGACCACGTCATCCCGCGCAGCCGCGGGGGCAAGCACGTCTGGGACAACGTGGTGGCCTCCTGCCGCCGCTGCAACCACGTCAAGGCCGACCGCCACCTCGTGGAGCTGGGCTGGCGGCTGCGTCACAAACCAGCCCCGCCCACCGGTCTGGCCTGGCGCATCATCGGGACCGGCCATAGGGACCCGCGCTGGCTGCCCTACTTGCAGCCGTACGGCGCGGACGACGCCATGGCCCGGATCGACGGCATCTCAGCCTGACGATCCGGGCCTTCGTGTACCCGGGGCGGCACCCCGGGCACCCGCGTGGTCCGGCCTCGGGGACCCCCGTGCCCCGGGGCCGGACGTTTGCGGCGGTCAGGCGTAGCGCAGCTCCGCCGGGTGCACCGAGCGGCGCAGCAGGGGCAGCGAGGTCGCCGCCGCCAGCAGGCAGCAGGCGTACACACCCACCGGGACCAGCAGCGCGGCGTACGGCACGGTCTGGGCGACGTACTCCTCGGTGAGCGCGCCGTACCAGATGCCGATCGCCATCCCGCCCGCCCCGGCGAGCGCGACCGCGGGAGCCAGCGGCAGGGCAGTCTCCAGGAGCAGCGCCCGGCCGAGCACCGCCCGCGGTACCCCGGCGGCGACCTGTGCGGCCAGGCCCCGGCGGCGGTTGGCCAGGGACTCGGCGGTGCCGACGGCGAGGCCGGAGAGGGTGATCGCGAGGCCGACGAGGATCGCGGCGCCGGTCAGGTCGATGCCGGTCGTGTAGAAGGACAGGGGCATGCCCAGCTGGTTCCGGCTGCTCATGGCGTGCAGGTCGGCGAGGAACGCCTGGCGCACGCCGACGAAGCCCGTGCCGACGATCGTGACCAGCAGGACGGCCGCGTGGGTGCGGGCCGCGGCCCACGGGTCGTCGCGCAGCCGCTCCGCCGCGATCAGCGTCGCCGCGGACCGGGCACGGCCCGCCAGCGCCCGGCCGACCAGCCCGGCGGTACCTCCGGCCAGCCACACCGTGCCCGCCCCGACCGCGATGACCAGCCCGAACAGGGTCAGCGGCAGCTGCCCCCGGTCCGCGTCGGAGCTGTTCGTGACCGCCCAGAGCGCGAGGAGCAGGACGACCAGCACCCCACCGACGAACAGCAGCCCGGGCCCCCGCCCGCTGCCGGGCCGCACCCGGCGCACCCACCCGAGCGGCGAGGCCACGACCCGGCGCAGCGCCAGCGTGCCGGTCAGCGCGCCCAGCACCGGCACCCCGAGGGCGACCAGCGTGAGACCGGTCCAGGCCGCGGCGGTCGGGCCGGCCCACAGGTGCAGCAGGACCGGCACTGCGACGGCGGTGGCGAGGGCCGAGCCCAGCAGGCAGGCCAGCCCCGTTTCCAGCGCGGCGATCCGGCGCACCTGGGCCGGGCCGGCGCCGGCCAGCCGCAGCCCGGCCAGCCGCCGGTCGCGGTGCACGGCGCCGATCCGGGCGCACTGCCCGAGGAACCCCAGCACCGGCACCAGCAGAAGCAGCAGGCAGACGATCACCCCCGAGCGCTCGCCGGGGTTGTCCAGCAGACCGTTGCCGAAGGGCACCGGGTGATGCCCCCGCAGCGAGGCCAGGGCGACCGCGGTGAGGGCGAACCCCGTGGCCAGCGAGGCCCCGGCCGCGGTCAGTCCGGCCCGCCACCACTCCTGCCGGTCGGAGCCGCGGGTGAGCTGCCAGGCGAGGCGCACATCGGTGGCCAGGGTGCCGCTCGTACGGGTCGTCACACCGCCACCTCCGCCGGCACCGCGAGCCCGTCGCTCATCCGCGTCTCACGGTCCGCGTAGGCCGCGACCTGGGCGTCGTGCGTGATCAGCAGCACCGCCGTGCCCGCCTCGCGGGCCGTGTGCACCAGGGCCGTCATCACCTGCTCGGTGGCCAGCGAGTCCAGGGCGCCCGTCGGCTCGTCCGCGAAGACCACCTTCGGGCCGGTCACCAGCGCCCGGGCCAGGGCGACCCGCTGTGCCTGGCCCCCGCTCATCTCGCCCGGCCGCAGCTCCTCCTGCCCGCGCACCCCGAACCGCTCCAGCCACGCGCCGGCTCGTTCCCGGGCCCCGGCGCGGTCGGTGCCGGCCAGCATCAGCGGCAGCGCGACGTTGTCCACGGCCGTCAGCTCGGGAATCAGCTGCCCGAACTGGAACACCACACCGAAGTCGGTACGGCGCAGCTCGCTCAGCCGGTTCTCCGGCAGCTGGTCGAGGCGCTGCCCGTCGTAGGCCACCGCGCCCCCGTCCGGCCGGACGATCCCGGCCAGGCAGTGCAGCAGCGTCGATTTTCCGCTGCCGCTCGCGCCGGTCACCGCGAGGATCTCGCCCGCGCGCAGTTCGACCGAGGCGCCGCGCAGCGCCTGGGTCCTGCCGTGCGCCTTGACCAGGTCCCGGCCCGCCAGAAGCGGTACCGAGGATTCCCCCCTGTTGCTCATGTTGCGTCGACCTCCGCGGTCAGAGTGATCAGCCGGGCCGCCGTGGTGTTCATCCAGCGGAGGTCGGCGTCGAGATGGTTGAGGGCGTAGTCCGCCGAGAGCACGGTCGCCAGATCGGCGCCCGGGTCCGTCTTCACGGCCGTGAGCTGTCGCATCCGCTCCATGTGCGCGGCACGCTGGGCGCGCAGGTAGGCGGCCGGATCGCCGCCGGAGAGGATCGAGACCACGACCTTGGCGAAGATCTCGTTCGTCACGAAGGGCGCGGGCGGGGCGATCTCCCCGGCCCACCGGGCCAGTTCACGCGCTCCGTCCTGCGTCGACCGGTACAGCGTCCGCTCCGGCCCGCCGTCGGCATCGGTCCCGTCGATCTCCGCGAGACCGTCCCGGACCAGGCGTTGCAGGGTCGTGTAGACCTGCCCGTAGGCCAGCGGACGAGCCTGGGGGAAGCGTTCGTCATGGCGCCGCTTGAGGTCGTAGCCATGGCTCGGCCCCGCCTCGAGCAGCCCCAGAAGGATGTGCCGGGTGCTCATGGAGATCAGTATGCACTGGATACATGTACTGAGTGAATAGTGAACGGCGAACACCTGGCGGGAGCGGCCGGAATGTCGGAAGAAGCACGTTGCCCCTCCGTATAGGTCTGGCATCGCGCCCACGGGGTAGGCCTGCTCTCATCCGCAGACCCGGAAGCACCCGACCCAGTGACAAGGAGGCCCCCGTGGCCGCACCGGCTCATCTCCCGATCCCGGCCCAGTGGAAACCCGTGGCGGAGCTGTCCGCCGAGACCCACGAGGCGTCCGTCTGCGTCTTCAGCGCGGAGAGCGCGAGCGCCGAGGCGCCGCTGACCAGCGAACCGCCGCTGCCCGACGCCGAACCCCTGACCAGCGAACCGCCGCTCGCCGACGCCGCCCCGCTGACCAGCGAGTCCGACCCGATCCCGGACTTCTTCGGCGCGGGGCTGTAGATGGCCGCGGCGCGCGAGGACGAGGAGCTGTCCCGGCTCGCCGGGCTGCACGGGGTCGCCACCTCCTACAGCCCGGCCCCGGACCGTACGGTCGCGGTCTCCGCCTCCGCCGTGGTCGCCGCCCTGACCGCACTCGGCGTCGACGCGAGCACCCCCGACGCCGTCCGCACCGCACTCGCCGAGCGGGAGCGCGAGCTGCGCGCGCGGCTGCTGCCGCCGACGGTGGTCCAGTGGGCCGGCGCCGAGGGGCCGCCCGCCGCCTTGGCCGCGCTGCCGCCCGGTACCCGGGTGCGCGTCGAGACCGAGCAGGGGGAGGAGCGGGACGGGACCGCGGGGCTGCCCACCGGTGTGCACCGGCTGAGCGCCACCGCACCCGACGGGCGCACCGGACACGCCCACCTCATCGTCGCCCCCGACCGGCTGCCCGCCCCCGCCACCCGCTCCTGCGGCCTCCTCGTGCAGCTGTACTCGCTGCTCTCCCGGCGCTCCTGGGGCATGGGCGACCTCGGTGACCTCGCCGAGCTGGCCGGCTGGGCCGGGCGTACCGCAGGAGCCGGGTTCGTGCAGGTCAACCCGCTGCACGCGACCGTACCCGGGACCCCGGCCGACCCGTCCCCGTACCGGCCGTCCTCGCGCCGCTTCCCGGACCCCGTGCACCTGCGGATCGAGGAGATCCCCGAGTTCGCGTACATCGAGGACCAGGGCCGGGTCCGCGCGCTGCTGGAGCGTGCCGAGCGACTGCGTACCGACGTCCTCGACAAGGGCGCCCTCATCGACCGGGACGCGGTGTGGGAGCTGAAGCGGCAGGCCCTGGAGCTGGTCGTCCGGGTCCCGCTCGGACCGGGCCGGCAGGCCGCGTACGACGCCTTCCGCGCCGAGGAGGGGCAGGCGCTGGAGGACCACGCCACCTGGTGCGCCCTCGCCGAGACCCACGGCCCCGACTGGCACGGCTGGCCGCAGGCCCTGCGCGACCCACGCTCCGCCGAGACTGCCCGCGCCCGCGCCGAACTGGCCGACCGGGTCGACTTCCACGCCCGGCTCGCCTGGCTCACCGACGGCCGGCTCCGCGCCGCCCAGCGCGCCGCCCGGGAGGCCGGCATGCCCGTCGGGATCGTCCACGACCTCGCCGTCGGCGTGCACCCCGGCGGCGCGGACGCCTGGGCGCAGCAGGACCACTTCGCCGCCGGCATGTCGGTCGGCGCCCCGCCCGACGCCTTCAACGCCCGCGGCCAGGACTGGGGTCTGCCGCCGTGGCGCCCCGACCGCCTCGCCGCCTCCGGCCACGCTCCCTACCGCCACCTCCTGCGCGCCCTCTTCCGCTATGCCGGAGCCCTGCGCATCGACCACGTGATGGGCCTGTTCCGGCTCTGGTGGGTGCCCCGGGGCTGCCCGCCCACCGAGGGCACCTACGTCCGCTACGACGCCGACGCCATGCTCGCCCTGCTCCTCCTGGAGGCCTCCCGCGCCGGATCGACGGTGATCGGCGAGGACCTGGGCACCGTGGAGCCGGGGGTGCGCGAGACGCTGCAGCGGCGCGGGGTGCTCGGCACCTCCGTGCTGTGGTTCGAGCGGGACTGGGAGGGCGACGGCCGCCCGCTGCCCCCGGAGCGCTGGCGCGCCGACTGCCTGGCCACCGCCACCACCCACGACCTGCCGCCCACCGCCGCCCGGCTCACCGGCGACCACGTCGACCTGCGCGACCGCCTCGGCCTGCTGACCCGCCCGGCCGCCGAGGAGCGCGCGGAGGCGACCGCGGAGACCGCGGAGTGGCTCGCCCTGCTGGGCAGCCTGGGCCTGCTCGACAGCCCGGCCGCCGGGCCCCCGGGGTCCGACGAGGAGGCGGAGATCCAGGGTGTGTACCGCTTCCTGCTGCGCACCCCGGCCCGGCTGATCGGCGTCTGGCTCCCGGACGGCATCGGCGACCGCCGCCCGCAGAACCTGCCGGGTACGTGGGACCAGTACCCGAACTGGCGCCTGCCGGTCGCCGACGCGGAGGGCAGGCCGGTGCCCCTGGAGGACCTGACGGCCTCGCCCCGGCTGCGGGCGCTGCTGGCGGCGCTGAAGGAGGGCGGGCCTGCATAGGGCACCCCGGGCGCGCGGCCTTCCTGGGCGTTCGCTAACTTGAGAGCGTGGACAAGAAGAACGCCCTGCGCGCCGGCGCCCTGGCTGCCGGTACGACGCTGATGATGCTGCTCATGTCGTCCCCCGCGCTCGCGCTGACCCGCGACGACGGTGACGACCCCGGCACGGGCCTGAGCGTCGGCGCGACGCTGGGCCTGTACGTGCTGCTGCCGCTGGCACTGTTCGTGGTCATTGCCGGGCTGGTGATGGTCCTGGACAAGTCCAAGACGCGCGTGACCAAGCCCGCCAAGGCGAAGGCCTGAGCGCGAACCTGATCTCTGCCGAGGGCGCCGTCCTGCCGCATGTGTGCGGTGGGGCCGGCGCCCTCGGTGCTTTTTCCGGGCCGGGGCCCGATTCGCGGGGGTTGCGGGGTCGTCGCTCCAACAGGCCATCTGCTCATGCGGGACATATGCGCGCGGCATAGTCTCGACACGGGATCACGGATGGTGACCAAGGGTCACGGACAGTGAATTCTCCTCCGTGTCGATCCCGCCACCCCCTGGAGAGCACATGGCCACGTACGCCCCCGCGCCCACCCGCATACCGGAAGGCCTGGCCGCCCCGAGCGAAGCCACCTTCCCGATCGCCGAATCCTTCATGGACGGCTACCCCGCCAATCCGCACTGGAAGTTCCTCGGCACCGCAGGCCTCACCGAGGGACCCGACGGTGCCCTGCAGCTGACCTCCGACTCGGGCAACCAGTCCGGCACGGCCTATCTCGACCAGGCGTTCAGCTCCCGGCTCGGCGTCAGCATCGAGTTCGACTACGCCTGTTACGGCAGCGACAGCGCCAACCTCGGCGACGGATTCTGCTTCTACCTGATCGACGGAGCGCAGACCACGGGGCCCGGGGCCTACGGCGCCGCACTCGGCTACTCCTGCATGCGCATCAGCCACACCAACGTGGTGCCGGGTGTCACCGCCGGGTACGTCGGCATCGGCTTCGACAACTACGGCAACTTCGCCTCGGACCTGGCCGGACCCAATGGACCGGGGCGCAGCCGCAGCACCCTCGGCGTGCGCGGCTGCGGCAGCGGGAAGGAAGGGTTCCGCTGGCTTCGCGGGGAAGAGGTCCCCGACGGATTCCAGGCCCGCTGGGAGAAGCGCGCCCACGTGCAGATCAGCATCATCGACGGTCTGCTGACGGTACGTCACTCCACCGACTCCGACCGCGGCGGCATCACCCTCGTCAAGGACTTCGACCTGGCCGGCGCCCCCGAGCAGGCTGCCATGCCCAAGTCCTTCAAGCTGGGCCTCGCGGCCAGCACGGGCGCCGCCCGGGCGACCCATCTGATCCGGAACCTCCATGTCGCGCTGCCCGCCGACATGCCCCTGGAGATGGCGGGCAACCCGCCGGAGGTGGAGGCGGGCGGCCAGCTCACCTACACCGTCAAGGTGCGCAACGACGGACCGAACGACGTACCCGACGCCGAGGTCCTCGGCACGATCCCCACCGAGCTGTCCGACCGTACCCTGCACTGCGAACCGCGAGGCGGCGCCACCGCGGGCGAGGGCTCCGTCACCCACGGGCTGCACCAGCCCCTGGACCTCCCCGTCGGCGGCAGCGCCGAGATCACCCTGACCGGCACCGTCGACCCCGACGCGGGAAGCGGCACCATCAGCTGCGCCACCCGGATCAAGTCCCCCACCCGCGCGAACACCGCGTCCAAGCAGACCGACACGGTCAACACCGAGGTGCGGGCCCGCCGCCTCGGCCCGGTCTGCGGTCAGGTCCCGGCCCACGAGGGCACGAGCACCTGGCGGCAGGGCGGTGACTCGGGCATCGTCTTCGTCGACGTGGACACCAGCCACGCCGGCTTCGAGGAGACGCCGGTCTACGTCGCCGCCGTCGCCGGCAGGCAGTACGTGGCGAACCTCGGCGCCCCCGGGATCTACGGCAGGCGCCCCGACGGCTTCACGGTCGGCCTGCGCCGGAACGACCAGGCGGAACTGGACGTGGCCCAGGCTGCGGCCAACGGCTTCCGGCTGCACTGGATGGCCTGCCCCCGCAACGCCGCGGGCATCGCCTGCGGCCGGACCGAGCCCGCCGCCTGGCGGCAGGGTGAGGACTCCCGCATCCTCCTGGTCGACGTGGACACCAGCAGCGCGGGCTTCACCGAGACCCCCGTCTTCATCGCCTCCGTCGTGGGCGACAAGAACACGGCCAACCTGAGTACCGTCGCCGTCCGAAACCAGACCAGCAAGGGCTTCACCGTCGCCGTTCGCTGGATCGACCAGAGCGTCCTCACCCCGGAGGCGGCGCGGTCCAACGGCTTCCGCCTGAACTGGATCGCCTGTGCGAGCGACGCCGAAGGCATCGTCTGCGGCCGGACCGAGATCGGTGCCTGGCGGCAGGGCGACGACGCACGCATCGTCTTCGCCGAGGCGAAGACCAGCGGCGCGTACCTGCCGGACAGCCCGGCGTTCATCACCTGTGCCGCGGGCGGCCCCGAGGTCGCCGAGCTGTGCAACCCGGGCATCTACGGAGGCGCGCGCCGCGGCTTCACCGCGGGGGTCCGGCGCAGCGACAAGGGCGACCTGCCCCCGGAGTTCGCCCAGCAGAACGGCATCGCCGTGAACTGGATCGCCTGCCCGCCGCGCGCGTGACGCACGTGACGCACGGGACCCCCGGGCACTGACCCGTCCCGCTCGACCCGCTTCCCCCCGGCCTTCGGCCGCTCACGCAGCCGCGGTTCGTACGACCTGTGCGAGCCGCGGCTGCCGTCCGTCGTCGCGGCCGGCCGGCCCGATCCGGGGCCGAGTCGGCCGAGTCAGGGGCTGGGCGCCGTCAGGTAGCGCTGCACCGTGGGTGCGAGCCACGCCACGATCTCCTCCGGGTGGAGCGCCACGGTGGGCGGCAGACACAGCACGTAGCGGGTGAGGGCCAGCCCGAGCAGCTGTGCGGCGCAGAGCGCGGCCCGCGTGGGCACCTGCTCGGGGTCGGGGCACACCTGCAGGGCCACCGGGAGCAGCTGGTCCCGGAAGATGCCCTGCATGCGCTCGGCCCCGGCCTGGTTGGTGGCACCCACCCGCAGGACGGCCGTGAGTTCCTCGTTCTCCTCCCACAGGCCGAGGAAGTGGGTCACGAGGGCCCGGCCGACCTCGTCCCGCGGTACCCGGGTCAGGTCCGGCAGTCGCAGGTCGAGCGCGACGGCCGCGGCGAACAGGCCGTCCTTGTTGCCGAAGTACCGCATCACCATCGACGGGTCGATGCGCGCGTCCTTGGCGATGGCGCGGATGGTGGCCCGCTCGTAGCCGTCGGTGGCGAAGCGCTCACGGGCGGCGGTGAGGATCGCGGTGCGGGTGGCGTCGGAGCGGCGGCGGGCGCCGGGGCCGGGATCTGTGCTGGTGCTGTCGCTGCCGTTCATGCCAACGAGCGTAGGCCAACATTCGTAGGCCAACAAGCGTTGACACCTCTTTGGGGGCGTGGCTAATGTCGTCAACAAGCGTTGGCAAACAAGCGTTGGCAACAGGAGGTCATCATGAGCGGTAGCAACACCAACTCCGGCAGCACCAAAAACACCAGCCGCACCGACAGCACCCCGAGCCCCGTGATCATCGTCGGCTCCGGCCCCACCGGCCTCCTCCTCGCCGGCGACCTCGCCACCGCCGGCGTCCCGGTCACCGTCCTCGAAAAGCGCCCGCACAAGATCAGCAACCTGTCCCGCGCCTTCGTCCTGCACGCCCGCACCCTGGAGCAGCTCGATGCCCGCGGACTCGCCGACGAGCTGGAAGCAGCCGGCCGACCCTTGGACCGGCTGCGCCTCTTCGGCCGGCTCACCATCGACCTCGGCGCCCTCCCCTCCCGCTTCAACCACCTCCTCGTCCTCCCGCAGTACGAGGTGGAGAAGGTGCTGGAGCGGCGCGCGGTCGAGGCGGGCGCCGACTTCCGGTACGAGACCGAGCTGACCGGCCTCACCCAGGACGCGGACGGCGTGACCGTGGCGGCCCGCGGACCCGGGGGCCGGACGGAGAGCCTGCGGGCCGCGTACGTCGTCGGCGCCGACGGCATGCGCAGCGTCGTGCGGGACACGATCGGCCTGCCCTTCCCCGGCAGGTCGGTGATCCGCTCCGTCGTCCTCGCCGACGTGCGGCTCGCCGAGAAGCCGCCGACCCTGCTCACCGTCAACGCCGTCGGTGACGCCTTCGCCTTCCTCGCGCCCTTCGGTGACGGCTACTACCGGGTGATCGGCTGGCATCGCGGCCGTAACGTCCCCGACCGGGAGCCGCTGGACCTGGCCGAGGTCAAGGAGATCACCCGCCTCGCGCTCGGCCGGGACTTCGGGATGTACGACGCCCGCTGGATGTCCCGCTTCCACAGCGACGAACGTCAGGCGCCCGCCTACCGGGTCGGCCGGGTCTTCCTCGCCGGTGACGCCGCGCACGTGCACACCCCGGCCGGCGGCCAGGGCATGAACACCGGGCTGCAGGACGCGGCCAACCTGAGCTGGAAGCTCGCCGCGGTCGTCACCGGCCACGCGGACCCGCAGCTGCTCGACAGCTACCAGGCCGAACGCCACCCGGTCGGCAAGGCGGTGCTGCGCAGCAGCGGCGGCATCGTCCGCCTCGCCATGGCCAAGCGCCCCTGGACGCTGGCGGCCCGCGCCGCGCTCACCGCGTTCCTCGGCGCCGTGGGCCCCGCCCGCCGCAAGGCCGCCGGCCAGGTCGCCGGCATCGGCTACCGCTACCCGGCGCCCCGCGGCGCCCACCGCCTCACCGGAACCCGCGTCCCGGACGTCACCCTGACCGGCGGCGGCCGCCTCTACGAGGCCCTGCGCGGCGGCAGGTTCGTCCTGATCACCCCGGAGCCGTACGAGGGCGGGCGCGGGGAGCGGCTCGCCGTCGCGCGGTGGGCGAGCGACCGCCGTACGACGGTGCTGGTGCGCCCCGACGGATACGTGGCGTGGGCGGCGGAGGCCGCGGACGCGGTACGGATCGAGGCGGCCGTGGACGAACACGTCGGCGGCCGCGGGCTTTCGTAGTTCGAGCCGGTTCGCGTCCGCCCTCGTCGCCGACCGACGGATCCGGAAGATCTCGAATCCGTCAACTTCGCTTCCGGGCAGGGCACACACGCGCTTGGCTGGTGTGAGCGCAGGGGCGGACAAGGGGGTGGGGGATGACGGGGGTGCGCCGTGCGTTACGCATCCTGGCGGGGGCGGGGCTGCTGGTCACGGTGGGCGTGGCGACGAATCAGGTCCTCAACGACGGCAGACTCAGCTGGACCTGGCTGTACGCCTCGCTCTGCGTGTCGGCACTGAGCCTCGTCTACTCGGAGCTGGGAACCACCTCCGTCACCGCCGAGGGTGAGAACACCGGTCCCGCGCGCGGCGGCCGCCGCGTGTACCTGCGGCAGCTGCGGGCGAGCGTCCAGGACATGGAGACCGTCGGCATCGCCACGCAGGGCGAGTTCGTCTTCCGGATGCGTCAGGTGTACGTCGATGTCAGTGTCGTACCGCAGGTACTGCACGCGGCGGCCAGGGAGCCGTACCTCGGTTCGGTGGGCGGCGGAGAACGCACAAGCCTGGCGTCGGTGCTCCGGGAAGCCGAACACGACGAGGTGTCCCGGGTCCTGGCGGTCATCGGGGGTCCGGGCTCCGGCAAGACGACGCTGGCCCGTAACACGGCCCTGGAGCTGTGCGCACACCGCTGGCGTCCGTGGAAGAGGCGCCTGCCCGTGCTGCTGTACCTCCGTGACCACGCCACGGCCCTCCTGGCCGACGAACCGCCGACGCTGGAAACGGTGGCGGTCTCGGCAGGCTGGCTGGACGGCAAGGTCCCGGCACGCTGGCTCGCCCGCCATCTCGACCGCGGAGGCTGCGTGGTCATGCTGGACGGCCTGGACGAGGTCGCCGACCCGGCGGAACGGGGCCGGGTGGTGGCCTGGGTCGCTCGCCAGATCCAGCGGCACCCGCACAACACGTATGTGGTGACCTCCCGCCCGCACGGCTACGAGTCGAATCCGCTGCCGGGCGCGGAGGTCCTCCAGGTACGCCGCTTCACCTGGCAGCAGATCGAACGCTTCCTGCGCCAGTGGTCGTACGCGACGGAGAGCCGCGCCCGGGGTGGCACCGGTCACGAGGTGCGAGCCGCCGCTGTCAGGACCGCCACGGACCTGCTTGCCCGCCTACGCAGACAAGCAGCCCTGTACGACCTGGCGGCGAACCCTCTGCTGCTGACGATGACGGCGAACGTACACCGCTACCGAGGACAACTGCCCGGCAGCCGGGCCGAGTTGTACGCCGAGATGTGCGACGTGCTGCTCCACCGCCGCTCCGAGGCCCGAGGGATGACCGACGCCACGGGGCTTACCGGTCCGCACAAGCAGCACGTCGCCCAGCACCTGGCCCTGGCCATGATGAAAGCCAGGGTCCGCGACTGGCCGGTGCGAGACGCCGCGAGGGCGATCCGGGTGGCCCTTCGGCAGGTCCCGGGCCAGGTGACCGCCGAGGTGTTCCTGGAGGTGGCCCGCAAGAGCGGCCTGCTGGTCGAACGCGACCATGATGTGTACGGCTTCGCCCACCTCACGCTGCAGGAGTACCTGGCCGCTGCCCAGCTCGGCGTCCCGCACGCCGACACCGCTGTCCTGACGGCGAACGTCAACGACCCGTGGTGGCGGGAGACGATCCTGCTCTGGTCCGCCGGCAATGACGCCACGCCCGTCATCACCGCCTGCCTGGACAGTGGCACGGTTCCCGCCCTGGCCCTGGCCTTCGACTGCGCCGACGAGGCGAGAACCGTCGACCCCGACGTCCGGGCCCGACTGGAAGCACTGCTGGCCCCGCCGGAGCCCGGCCGGCCTCGCGATCCCGCCCGCGCACGTCTCGTGGCGGGGATCCTGGCCACACGGGCCCTGCGCGAGACCATCCGGATCGACGACACGACGGCGTTGTGCGCGCGGCCCGTTCCCCATGCCCTGTACATGGCGTTCGTCAACGAGGAGGAAGCGGCGGGCCGTCACCATCCCGTTCTGCTGGACCCGGCGGGGAGCGACGGCGGCGTGGCGGTAGGCATGCAGGCCGGTGACGCCGAACGCTTCGTCGACTGGATCAACACCCTCACCGGAGACGGCGAGACCGCCTACCGGCTGCCGGCAGCTGCGGAGCTCGGTGACGCCGCCGCCGTGGCCGCCGACCTCACCCGTCACACCGTCTGGGCTCATGACGGCACCGAGACGTTCCTTCATCAGCCGCAGGGAGTCGACTGGCCCTACACCTACCCGGCCGGACAGCTCCGCCCTCTCGTGGCCGCCGACCGGGAACGGATCACCCTGTATCTGCGGCTCATGGCCACGCCGGAGCCACAGCGCACCCAGGTGGAGACCTGGATCAAGGTCCTCACCACAGCACTCACACACGCTTCGGTGCTCCGCAGGGCCCCTGCCCTGTCCGTACTGAAACTCCCTCTCGTCCTGGCCATGGCGATCGCCGTCGACGACGTCCGCCTGTGTGCCGAGGCCTTCACCGACAACCGCGAGCTCGCCCCCGCTTTCCTGCGGGCATTCGACCTCGCCCACGCCTTCGCTCGCGCCGTCGGGACCGTTCCCGTCCAAGAGCTCTCCCTCAACCTGGACCCCGTTCTCGCCCGCGCTCTCGAACACGCCCACTCGGTCGTCGGCGCCCATGCCGCCGAAATCCTCGACCCCGGCATCAGCCTCGACCGCGTTCACGAACTCGCCTGGGGTCTCGCCATCGACCCCACCCTCGGCCGCGCGCTCCCACACGCCTACCGCCTGGACCTCGACCGTGCCCTCGAACACGCCCAGGGCCTAGACGAGAGCCTGATCCGTACCCTCGGCCTGGCCCTCGAATCCGCCGATGTCCCCGCCCCCGCTTTCGACCTCGTCCGCGCCGTCGACCGCGCCCTCTCGCACTCCCTGCCCCACCCCTTCCTGCGCGACCTCAATCTCGATCTCGCCCTCAACCTCGCTCTCAGCCTCACCCGCGACTCCCACACACAGGTGCTGACGCTCTCCCTCAACGTCTTCCGTTCTCTGTGCGGCCGCGATCTTCCCGGCTGGCCACTCGCCGCCGGCGATGACGCGGAGGCGCCCGGAGTCGACGCCCTGGACGACGTCCTGGTGGCGCGGGCAACCGTAGGGTGGCTGGCCACAGGCCGTCCCGTTTCACGGGCAACAGAGGATCCGGCCGGCCATCTGCGCTTTCAGCGCGACATTCTCCGGTCGACAGCCACCGATTTCCCGGCCGATCAAGCGCAGGTGCTGGTGGAGGGCGCCACGGAACTGCTCACGGCGATACGCGACCGCACCGTCCCCTGCGACGCGCGAGCGCTGTCTTCCGTCCGCACGGCCCTCATCGCCGCGACGCTCGATCTGGACGAGTCGGGTTGGCGCCATCAAGGCAGAAGCGGTCACATGTACACCGTCTGGAAGAGCCTGGCCGCTCTCGACGCCTCCTCCAGCGGCCCCCGCCCCAACCAGATCCTCCTCCTCGTCCGCACCCAGCCCTAGGGGCTTTCGTTCGAGGCGGACGGCCGCTGTCCGCCTAGTGCTCCGCTCCCTGGGTCCCCGCAAGCAACTCCCTCAGCAGGCCGGCCAGTTGGTCGGCCTGTTCGGCGTCGAGGGAGGACAGGGCCGCCGTCTGGACGGCGAGGCCCGCGCCGACCGCCTGGTCGATGACGTCCAGCCCCTTCCCGGTCAGCGTCACCTGGAGCCCGCGCCGGTCGTGGGGGTCGGGGGAGCGGCGCAGCAGGCTGGCCCGTTCCAGCTTGTCGAGGCGGCCGGTCATGCCGCCGGTGGTGAGCATCAGCGTCGCCGAGAGCTGGCGCGGGGAGAGGGTGAACGGCTCGCCGGAGCGGCGCAGGGTCGCGAGGACGTCGAACTCGCCGCGCCCGATGCCGTAGGGGGCGTAGGCCTTCGCCATGCGGTCGCCCATGGCGCGGGAGAGGCGGTAGATCCGTCCGAAGACCTCCATCGCCTTCGTGTCCAGATCGGGCCGCACCGCCGCCCACTGGTCGATGATCGCGTCGACGGGGTCCCTGTGCTGCTGTCGGCCTGCACTCATGAGCCGAGTATCGCCGTCCGGACGGTCACCCGCAAGAAAGTAGCTTGACGAAAAGTAGCTTAGGGCTAAGCTACTTTCCATCAAGTCATTCCGAAGGGGGAGCCGTCGTGAAGAGGAAGCGCGGGGAGAACGAACGCATACCGGGGGAGTGGGCCCTGCCCGTCGCCGCCGCTGTCAACGGCGTCGGCACCGGCATGTACGTCCCGTTCACGCTGGTGTTCTTCCACTACGTCACCGGGCTGTCCTTCACGGTCGTGGGTGCCGTGCTCACGGTCACCGGCCTCGTGGGCATCGGAGCCCTCCCGCTCGCCGGGACGGCCGTGGACCGGTACGGCGCGCAGCGCGTGCTGTACCTGCTCTACGGCGTCCGGGTCGTCGGCTTCGCCCTCTACCCCTTCGCCCACTCCCTCGCCGCCTTCGCGGCCGTGGCCCTGGTCACCGCGGCCGCCGACCGCGCCTTCCCCGCCGCACAGCAGTCCCTGATCGGCGAGGTGGCGCGCGGGGCCGGGCGGGACCGGCTGCAGGCGTCGACGCGCGCGCTGCAGAACGCCGGCAACGGGGCGGGCTCACTGCTGGCCGCGCTGGTCATCGCCTTCGCGGGCAGCACCGGTTACACCTACGCGGCCTGGGGCAACGCCCTCTCCTTCGCGCTGGCGGCGCTGCTGCTGCGCCCCCTGAGGCCGGTGCGCGCGGCCGACGGGGTCCCGGCCCCGCTCCCGCGCCGGTCCGGCACCGGATACCGGCTCGTCCTCGCCGACCGGCCCTTCCTGGTCGTCACCGGCGCCAACTTCCTGAACGCGCTGAGCTATTCGGCCCTGTCCGTCCTCTTCCCGCTGTTCGTCGTGGAGTGGCTGCACGGGCCCGCGGTGTTCACCGGTGCCGCGTTCACCGTCAACACAGTGCTGTGCGCGGTGGCCGGCGTGTTCGTCGGCGCCCGGGTCCGGCGGGCCGGCGCCCGGCGCACCCGGGCCGCGGCGCTGGGCGGGGTCCTGTTCGCGGCCGCCTTCGCCGCGCAGATCGTGCTCGGCACCCTGCGCCCCGGCTCGGGCACGGCCCTGGGCGTCGCCCTGGTCGCCGTGGTCGTCGTCTACACGGTCGGCGAGCTGATCCACAGCCCCGCTGCCCAGGTGCTCGCCGTGGCGGCGGCGCCCGAGGCGGTGCGCGGCCGGTACATGGCGGCCTATCAGATGTCCTGGTCGCTGGCGAACGCGGTGGCGCCGTCCCTGTTCACGTTCCTGCTCGCGCTGGACGGCCGGGCTCCCTGGGCCCTCCTCGTCCTCACCTCGGCCGTGGCCGCCGCCCTGCTGATCCGGGTGGAGCGCCGGCTGCCGACGGAGGCGGTACGGCCCCGGCCGGTGACCGTGACCCACGGCGGCGCCCCGGCTCCCTCGCCCGTCACGGCGTGACACCCATCTCCTCGCAAACCGAAGGGACTCGGCCATGAACCGCCCCACGACCATCCTGCTCACCGCCCTCGCCCCCGTCTCCTGGGGCACCACCTACGCCGTCACCACCCAGTTCCTGCCGCCGGACCGCCCCCTGTTCACGGGCCTGATGCGGGCCCTGCCCGCGGGGCTCGTCCTGCTGGCGCTGACCCGGGTGCTGCCGCGCGGCGTCTGGTGGGCGAAGGCCTTCGCGCTGGGCGCGCTGAACATCGGCGCCTTCTTCCCGCTGCTGTTCGTGTCGGCGTACCGGCTGCCGGGCGGGATGGCCGCCGTGGTCGGCTCGGTCGGACCGCTGTTCGTCGTCGGCCTCTCGGCGCTGCTCCTGGGGCAACGGCCGGCCGCGCGCACGCTGGTCGCCGGGGTGGTCGCCGCGTTCGGCGTGAGTCTCGTCGTGCTCAAGGGGGCCGGTGCCCTGGACGTGATCGGGGTGCTCGCGGCCGTCGCCTCCACCGCCTCGATGGCCGCCGGGACCGTGCTCACCAAGCGGTGGGGCCGCCCGGACGGGGTCGGCCCGCTGACGCTCACCGGCTGGCAGCTCACCGCGGGCGGCCTGCTCATCGCGCCGGTCGCCTTCCTGGCCGAGGGCGCCCCGCCCGCCCTCGACGGCCGTGCGGCCGGTGGCTACCTCTATCTGGCGCTGGCGAACACGGCGCTCGCCTACTGGCTCTGGTTCCGCGGTATCGGCCGGCTCAGCGCCACCCAGGTCGGCTTCCTCGGCCCGCTCTCCCCGCTGACCGCCGCCGTGGTCGGCTGGGCGGCCCTCGGGCAGGCGCTGACGCCCCTGCAGGTGGCCGGCATGGCACTGGCCTTCGGGGCGACGCTGGCCGGGCAACTGGGCGCGGGACGGCGTCCATCGTTCAGTTCCACTGAAGAGACCGCTCGAAAAGATTCGATGGACCTGACAGGTCGGGCGCCGCGACGGTAGGTGCAACACCCACCACCGAAAGGACCTTCGTGGCCACGGCCTCGCACCAGACCCCCACCACCCCCGTCGCTCACCCCCGGAAGGCCGCCGCCCCCGTGCTCGGCCTCGCCCTCGCCGCCCTCGCCACGGTCGTCTGGTCCGGAAGTTTCGTCACCTCCCGCGGACTGGCCGGCAGCGTCCCGCCGATCCAGCACGCCTTCTGGCGCTGGGTGATCGCCCTGGCGGCCGTGGCCCCCTTCGGCGCCCGCCGGGCCTGGCGGCAGCGGAACCTGCTCCGAGGCCACCTCCGTCACGTGCTTCTGGCCTCCCTGCTGGGTGTCGCCGTCTACAACACCCTCGTGAACCAGGCGGGCCTGACCACCCCGGCCGCCACCATGGGCATGATCATGGCCGCCTCGCCGGTCCTGATGGCGGTGTTCGAGCGGATGGGCGGCGTACGGCTCGGAGCGCGGCGGACCGCAGGCCTGCTGACCGCCTGCGCGGGCGTGCTGCTGCTCATGGGCGGCGGCGCGAGCTTCGGCGCCGGCGACCTGTGGATGATCGCCGCGTCCTGCTGCTTCGCCGCCTACAGCGCACTGCTCCGCCGCAGGCCCGCCGAACTGGACGGCACCGGCTTCCTGTTCACCACGTTCCTGATCGGCACGGCCTTCCTACTGCCCGTACAGGCGGCGAGCATGGCCGTGCAGGGCGGCTTCGCTCCCACGCCCGCCACGGTGCTGCCCCTGCTGTACGTCGGCGTGGCCTCCTCCGCGATCGCCTTCTTCGCCTGGGGCAAGGCCATCGCCCTGATCGGCGCCGCCCGCGCGGGCATCGTCTACTACCTCCAGCCCGTGTGCGTGGCCGCCCTCTCCTGGGCCCTGCTCGGCGAGGACACCGGCCGGCCCCAGCTCCTGTGCATGGCGCTGATCCTGGGCGGGGTCATGCTGGGCGCGGCGCCCCGTCGGTGACGGCGCCGGGCAGCCCGGACCACCGCGCGACGGTACTTCCCGGGACGGCGGGCCCGGCTCAGCCGACGGTGAAGCCCGCCGCCTTGGTGTCCAGGGTGGTGGTGCCGTCCTCGGCGGTGGCGAGCACGGCGACGCGCCAGGCACCGCGAGGGGACGACGCGGCGTCGGCGCCGGTCACCCCGGTCGTGTAGACACAGCGCACGGTGTCCTTGCCGGCGGGCTTGCAGGTGGCCGGCTCCGCCGCGGCCATCTCGCCGGCGGTCGGCGCCTTCTTGGCGAGGGAGGAGTTCGCCGGCCAGGCCAGCACCTTCAGGCTCTTGACGCCGGAGGACGCCGTGACCTCGGTGGTGAAGGTGAACGAGCCGTCCCGGTGGCCGTCGGGCGCGGTGTAGCGGGCGGCGCTGTGTGCCAGGGCGGGGGGCTGGTTCTCGGCGTGGGCGACGGCAAGGGCCCCGGCGCCTGCGAGGACGACGACACCGGCGGTCAGGGACAGGGCGATACGTCGGGACATGGCAGGTTCTCCGTCAGCTGTCTCAGTGGTGTGGAACCGGCGCTCTCTGCTGCGCCGCTGCATCGATACTCGCGGCGCGGGGGCGGCCGGGACGTGAGCTCGGATACTCAACCCGGCCTAGGCGGATTCTCCTGGCCCGGTTGCCCTTTCGGCCCTGTAGCGTGCCCGCATGACCGAGTGGGACCTGAGGAAACTGCAGATCCTGCGCACCCTCCGGGAGCGGGGCACCGTCACCGCGACGGCCGAGGCCCTGCACATGACCCCCTCCGCGGTCTCCCAGCAGCTCACCAACCTCGCCCGGCAGCTCGGCGTACCCCTCCTGGAGGCGCAGGGCCGCCGGGTCAGGCTGACGGACGCCGCCCGGCTGGTGCTGCGGCACACCGAACCCGTCTTCGAGCAGCTGGAGCGCACCGAAGCGGCGTTGGCGGCCCACGCCCGGGGCGAGACGGGTGAGGTGCGGGTCGGCGCCTTCTCGACGGCGGTGCCCGCCCTCGTCGTACCGGCCGTACGTTCCCTGCGGGCGACCCATCCGGGAGTGACCGTGCGCGTCCGGGAGGCCGAGGCCGCCGAGGCCTACGACCTCCTGTCCGCCGGTGAGGTCGACCTGGCCCTCTCCCTCGCCGCCGAGGCCCCGAGCGCGGCCGACCCCCGCTTCACCCGCCTGCCCCTCCTGGCCGACCCCTTGGACGTGGCCCTGCCCCCGGACCATCCCCGCGCCGCAGCACCGGAGTTGACCCTCACCGACCTCGCCGCCGAAGCGTGGATCTTCGGCGGCAGCGGCCCCTGGTCCGACATCACCCGCCGCGCCTGCGAGTCCGCGGGCTTCAGCCCCCACCAGGGCCACTCGGCCTCCGGCTGGACCGCGATCCTGGCCATGGTCGAGGCGGGGATGGGCGTAGCCCTGGTCCCCCGCATGGCCGCCGCCCGCCGCGAGGGCGTGGTGATGCGCGAACTGGGCGCGGACCGTCCGGTACGGCACGTGGTGGCGGCGGTACGGAAGGGGGCGGAGGCGGGAGCGGCGGTCGCCAGGGTGCTGGCGGCGCTGCAGGCCGCGGCCTAGTGAGGCCGCCGCACCTCGTACAGGAAGCACCCGAACTCCACCGCCCGCACCTGCACGAGGGCCACCTCGGGATCGGCGAACGCCTCCGTGAACGCCGGCTCGAAGCCGGTCGCGTCCTCGACCAGGCGGCCGCCCAGGATGCGGCCGTCGGCGGAGTAGCGGCGCACCGTGCGGTGGGCGCCGGTGAAGGGCAGGGCGGTGCCGGCCGGGCCGGGGCAGTCGTCGGCGTGGATGAAGACGGGGCCCTGTTCGTCGTAGGCGCCCGGGTCGGCGCCCGTCTCGGCCGCCCAGCGGCGCAGGGGCGCGTACGAGACCAGGGCGATGCGCTCGCCGGGCGTGCTGCGGCGCAGGCAGCAGCGCAGGGGCGCGTCGCCCTCGTCGTCCGTGAAGGGGCGCAGGGGGCGGCCCGCGTCGTCGCCGGTGCGTAGTTCCCTGAGCACCGCGGGCGTCAGCGGTCGTGCGAGGTAGGTGGTCATGGATTCAGCCTGGCCCGCGGCCGGTGCCAGGTCCGGCGGGATTCGGACCCGGCGCTGGACCGCCCCGTAGGATCGCCGCCGTCCGGAAACCCTGACGGGAGGTGCCCGTGACCGTGGACAGGTGTGCGAGCTGTGGTGGACCCCTTTCCGCGAGGGCCGGCCGGCAGCCGGCGGGCAGGCGGAGACGGCGGTCGTCGACGCGCTCGACGAGGCGGCCGTGGAGGCGCACGCCGCGCGGGTCGGCACCATCGACATCTCCTTCAACCTCGTCACCCGCGGGGACGTGCAGGGCATGCCGCTGACCGAGATGTCCGCCGACGACTTCGTGCGGCCCGTCACCACCGGCATCCGCGCCAACTTCCTCACCGCCCGCGCCGCCGCCCGGCGCATGGCCGAGCAGGGGTCGGGCGTGATCCTCACCCTCAACAGCGGTTCCGCGCACGGCAGCCCGATGATGGGCGGCACCGGGCCGGCCGACGCGGCGATCGACACGCTCGTGCGGAACCTCGCCATCGAGCTGGGGCCGCGCGGGGTACGTGCCGTGGGACTGTGGGCGGCCGGGGTGCCGGAGACGTTCAGCGAGGAGAAGCTGAAGGCCGTCGACCCGAACGTGGACATCGACGGGATCCTGGAGCACCTCGCCGGACTGCGCATGACCCGCCGCAACCCCGCTCTCGCCGAGATTGCCGCCACCGCCGTCTTCCTCGCCTCCGGCCACGCGGCGGGCATCACCGGCACCTTCGTCAACGCGACCGGCGGCATGTTCCCCGGGTGACCTGACATCGCGGGTCACTCTTGACGGGCCCTGCTCCCGACGCTCCCATGGAACCGCTCAACATCCAGAAGCGGAAGTGGAGTTTTCATGGGCTATCCGGGCGTCGACGAACTGGAGCGGCGGGCCCGCGCGCTGGTCGCCGCGGCTCCGGGGGTGCTGCGGCTGCGCGCCGTCGGCGAGAGCCGGGGCGGCCGGCCGCTGTGGCTGCTGTCCGCCGGGCACGGGGAGCGGCAGATCCTCACCGTCGCGGGTGCGCACGCCAACGAACCGGTGGGCGGGGCCTCCGCACTCCGGCTCGCCAGGCTCCTCGCCCACCGGCCGGAGTACCTGGAAGCGCTCGGCTGCACCTGGCACCTCCTGCTCTGTCTGGACCCCGACGGGGCCCGTCTCGCGCACGGCTGGCAGCCGGAGGAGCCGGTCCCCTCGCTGAAGGAGTGCCACCGGTACTTCTACCGACCCGAGTTCGCCTGTCAGCCCGAGTCGCTGCCCGTCCCCGGCTCGGGCCGGGAGCAGCTGCCCGAGTCGGCGGCACTCGTGCGGCTGCTCGACGAACTGCGGCCCGCGGTCCAGTTCACCCTGCACGGCATCGAGGTCGGCGGTGCCTTCACCCTGCAGACCAGGAGGGTCCCCGGCGCCGCGCGCGCCTTCCGCGAGACGGCCGCACTGCTGCGCATCCCGCTCGACCACCGTCCGTACGACGCTCCCGACTGGGAGCCGGACCCGCCCGGCGTCCTGCGGCTCCCGGACGGGAACACCGGGAACGAACGCGACCCCAGCGGCTACGTCGCCGAGAGCACCTGGCTGTACCCGTGGCGCTACGGCACCCTGACCGTCGTCGTCGAGGCGCCGGCCTGGTCCGCCCCCGCGGTGAGCGACCCGCGGCCCGTCCCCGACCCGCGCGGGGAGGTCGCCCGGGCGGCCGAGCTGATGCTGGGCCGCACCGGGGAGATCACGGCGCTGGCCGGTGACACCCCGGCCGGGGAGGTGCCCGAGGAGCTGCTGCCCCTGCACGCCGCCGCCCGGGAGCTGCTGGCCGTGACGCCTTCGATCGCCGCCACCTGGGAGGGGGAACGCGCCGGCTCCCGGGGCCACTTCGCCACCCTGGGCGTGGCCGCCCGCCGTATCCCGCTGCGCGTGGCGGCCATGCTGCGCCGGGCCCTGGCCGGCACCGCCCCCGGGACCGCCTGCGCCCTCACGGAGCTGGTGCACGAGTGGTGCCGGGAACTGGAGAAGACGTACGAGCCGCGGTGGATCCCGGTGTCCGCGCAGACCGGGCTGCACGTGCGGACCATGCTCGACGTCGCCCGCCGGGTGTGCGGCTGAGCAAAGGGAAAGGGCGCCCGGTGCACTCGCACACCGGGCGCCCTCGGCGCCGTACGACGACTACGACACTGTGCCGGACGGGCCGGCCGCTACTCGGCCGCCGCGTCCGCCGCCTGGGCCTTCAGCGCCCGCTCGACGCCCGAGCGGGACTCCGAGACCAGCCGGCGCAGGGCCGCGTTGGGCTCGGCCGCGGTCATCCAGGTGTCCGTCCTGGCCAGGGTCTCCTCGGAGACCTGGAGCGACGGGTACAGGCCGATCGCGATCTGCTGGGCGATCTCGTGCGAACGGGAGTCCCAGACGCCCTTGACGACCTCGAAGTACCTGTCCGTGTAGGACGCGAGCAGCTCGCGCTGGTCGGTCTGGACGAAGCCGCCGATCACGGCCTCCTGCACGGCGTTCGGCAGCTTGTCGGAGTCGATGACCGACGCCCACGCCTCCGCCTTGGCCTCCGGGGTCGGACGGGCCGCGCGGGCGGTGGCCGCGTGGCGCTCACCGGCCGCGGTCTTGTCCCGCTCGTACTCGGCCGCGATCTCCGCCTCGTCGAAGCGGCCGACCGCCGCGAGCCGCTCCACGAACGCCCAGCGCAGCTCCGTGTCGACGGCCAGGCCCTCGATCGTCTGGGTGCCGTCCAGCAGGCCCTCCAGGAGGTCCAGCTGCTCCGGCGTCCGGGCGGTCGCCGCGAAGGCGCGCGCCCAGGCCAGCTGGTGGTCGCCGGCCGGCTCGGCCGCCCGCAGGTGGGCCAGCGTGGCGTCGGTCCAGCGGGTCAGCAGGGCCTCGCGGGTCGACGGGTCGGCGTACAGGTCGATCGCCAGCTTCACCTGGCGGTGCAGCGACTGCACCACGCCGATGTCGGACTCCTTGGCGATGCCGGACAGGACGAGGGACAGGTAGGCGCGGGCGGGCAGCTCCGCGTCACGGGTCATGTCCCAGGCCGACGCCCAGCACAGGGCACGCGGCAGGGACGCCTCGAAGTCGCCGAGGTGCTCGGTGACGGCCTTCAGCGACTCCTCGTCCAGGCGGACCTTGGCGTACGACAGGTCGTCGTCGTTGAGGAGGATGACGGCCGGGCGGCTCCTGCCGTCCAGCTGCGGTACGGCGGTCAGCTCGCCGTCCACGTCCAGCTCGATGCGGTCGGTGCGCACCAGCTTGCCGCTCGCGTCGAGGTCGTAGAGGCCGATCGCGATGCGGTGCGGGCGCAGCACCGGCTCGCCCTTGGCGCCGGCGGGCAGGGCCGGGGCCTCCTGGCGGACGGCGAAGGAGGTGATGACACCGTCGGCGTCGGTGGCGACCTCGGGCCGCAGGATGTTGATGCCGGCCGTCTCCAGCCACTTCTTCGACCAGGTCTTCAGGTCACGGCCGGAGGTCTCCTCCAGGGCGCCCAGCAGGTCGGACAGGCGCGTGTTGCCGAACGCGTGCCGCTTGAAGTAGGCCTGCACGCCCTTGAAGAACTCGTCCTCGCCGACGTACGCGACGAGCTGCTTGAGCACGCTCGCGCCCTTGGCGTACGTGATGCCGTCGAAGTTGACGAGCACGTCGTCCAGGTCGCGGATGTCCGCCATGATCGGGTGCGTCGACGGCAGCTGGTCCTGCCGGTACGCCCAGGTCTTCATCGAGTTCGCGAACGTGGTCCACGAGTGCGGCCACTTCGAGCCGGGCGCGGAGGCCTGGCAGGCGATGGAGGTGTAGGTGGCGAACGACTCGTTCAGCCACAGGTCGTTCCACCACTCCATGGTGACCAGGTCGCCGAACCACATGTGGGCCAGCTCGTGCAGGATCGTCTCCGCGCGCACCTCGTACGCCGCGTCGGTCACCTTGGACCGGAAGACGTACTGGTCGCGGATGGTCACCGCGCCCGCGTTCTCCATCGCGCCCGCGTTGAACTCGGGCACGAACAGCTGGTCGTACTTCGCGAACGGGTACGCGTAGTCGAACTTCTCCTGGAACCAGTCGAAGCCCTGCCGGGTGACCTCGAAGATGGCGTCCGAGTCCAGGAACTCGGCGAGCGAGGGGCGGCAGTAGATGCCGAGCGGCACGCTCTGCCCGTCCTTCTCGTACACGCTGTGCACGGAGTGGTACGGGCCGACGATCAGCGCCGTGATGTACGACGAGATGCGCGGCGTCGGCTCGAAGACCCAGACGTCGTCCTTGGGCTCCGGCGTGGGCGAGTTGGAAATGACCGTCCAGCCAGTCGGTGCCTTCACCGTGAACTGGAAGGTCGCCTTCAGGTCGGGCTGCTCGAACGAGGCGAAGACCCGGCGGGCGTCCGGCACCTCGAACTGGGTGTAGAGGTAGGCCTGCTCGTCGACCGGGTCGACGAAGCGGTGCAGGCCCTCGCCCGTGTTGGTGTAGGCGCAGTCCGCGACGACCCGCAGGACGTTGCGGCCCTCCAGCAGGCCGGGCAGCGCGATCCGCGAGTCCGCGAAGACCTCGGCGGGGTCGAGCGCGTCGCCGTTCAGGGTCACCTCGTGGACCGCCGGCGCGACCAGGTCGATGAAGGACGCGCCGCCGTTTTCGGCGACGTCGAAGCGCACCGTGGTCACGGACCGGTAGGTACCGCCCTCCTGCGCGCCGGAGAGGTCGAGATCGATCTCGTACGAGTCAACGGTGAGCAGCGTCGCCCGCTGCTGAGCCTCTTCGCGAGTCAGGTTTGTGCCAGGCACGCGGTCATCTCCTCGTTATGTGTGCGTTCGGCCATCCTTCCACGGGACCTGCACGGAGGGCGACGTCCTGCGGCTGCGCGGCGCAGCCGTAGGGAAAGCCCTATGGACCGGAAAAACGGGAGGGCGGCCACCCGGAGGTGACCGCCCTGTTTCAGACGATTCGCGTTACTTCGCGGACAGCTCGGCCGCCACCAGCTCCGCGATCTGCACCGCGTTCAGCGCGGCACCCTTGCGCAGGTTGTCGTTGGAGATGAACAGGGCCAGGCCGTTGTCCACCGTCTCGTCGCGGCGGATGCGGCCGACGTACGAGGGGTCCTTGCCGGCCGCCTCCAGCGGGGTCGGGATCTCGGACAGGACGACGCCCGGGGCACCCGCGAGCAGCTCGGTGGCGCGCTCCGGGGTGATCGGGCGGGCGAAGCGGGCGTTGACCTGGAGGGAGTGGCCGGAGAAGACCGGGACGCGCACACAGGTGCCGGAGACCTTCAGACCCGGGATCTCCAGGATCTTGCGGGACTCGTTGCGCAGCTTCTGCTCCTCGTCGGTCTCGTTCAGACCGTCGTCGACGATCGAGCCCGCCAGCGGGAGCACGTTGAAGGCGATGGGCCGCTTGTAGACCTGCGGCTCGGGGTAGTCGACGGCCTCGCCGTCATGGGTGAGCCGGTCGGCCTCGGCGACGACCTTCTGCGCCTGCCCGTGCAGCTCCGCCACGCCCGCGAGACCGGAGCCGGACACCGCCTGGTAGGTCGCGACGACCAGCGCCTCGAGCCCGGCCTCCGCGTGCAGCGGCTGCAGGACCGGCATCGCGGCCATCGTGGTGCAGTTCGGGTTGGCGATGATGCCCTTGGGGCGGTCGGCGATCGCGTGCGGGTTCACCTCGGAGACCACCAGCGGGACCTCGGGGTCCTTGCGCCAGGCCGAGGAGTTGTCGATCACCACGGCACCCTGCGCGGCGACCTTCTCGGCCAGTGCCCGGGAGGTCGCGCCGCCCGCGGAGAAGAGCACGATGTCGAGGCCGGTGTAGTCGGCGGTCGTCGCGTCCTCCACCGTCACGCCGTCCAGCACGGTGCCGGCCGAGCGGGCCGAGGCGAACAGGCGCAGCTCGGTGACCGGGAAGTTCCGCTCCACGAGGATCCTGCGCATGACCGTGCCGACCTGACCGGTGGCTCCGACGATTCCGACCCTCACGGCGACTCCCTCTACGTTTCTCTTGCTGTGTGCCTCTGCATGACCGGGGCTTTTCCATCATGCGGCCGACCCCGGTCCACCTGTCCAATTCTTTGCGATGTGTGCCCGAGGAATGGGACACGATCACTCGGCCGACGGTTCCCGATGTCCGCCGCGCCCCCCGCTGAGCTGGAGATGTTCCCTTGTGGAGGGCCACGCACCGGAAGCTGTGCTGTCCCGCCCCTGCCCCCGCGGTTCCCGGCCACGCACGGTGTGACGTACGCCTCCGCGAAAGGGGCCGAACGTTTTTCCCTCTTGCGGCGTCGTAGGGGCAAACGCAGGAAGGGGTGGCTTGTGCTGCGCGGAGGGGCACGCCGTGGACAGGGGGCGTACGCCGGTGCCGACCAGGCCGGTGACGATCCCCTGGACGCGGCCCAGGAACGCCGGGTGCGGGCGGTGCTCGCGCTCGGCGGCGTGCCGCAGGCGGACCTGCCGGACGGGGTGCAGCAGGTCCGGCTGCGGCTGCTGGAGCGGGCCGCGAGCGGGCGCGAGGCGCCGCGGAACGTGTCGGCGTGGGCGGCGGTGGTCGCCTCCAACCTCGCCATGGACTGGCACCGGGCCAAGCGGCGCCAGGAGCGGCTCGGGGAGCGGCTGGCGTCGCTGCGCGAGCCCGTGCACCCCTCCGGCGAGGAGACCAGCCTGCTCTCCCTCGCCGTCGCCCGGGGGCTGGACGAACTGCCCGACGCCCAGCGGCAGGTGGTGATCCTGCGCTTCTTCGCCGACCTGCCCGTGCGCGGGATCGCCGAGGAACTGGGCGTTCCCGAGGGCACGGTCAAGAGCAGGCTGCACACGGCGGTCCGCGCGCTGCGCGAGAGGCTGCACGAGGACGAGGTGGTGTGACGTGACCGCCGAACACGAGGGCGCGGGAGAGTACGCCGGCATGGACGCGCTCATGGCCGCGATCACGGGTGAACCCCTGCCGCAGGAGGCCCGCGAGGACGCCGCCCGCCTGAGCGAACATGCCTCGGCCGAGGCCGACGTGGCGGTGCTGAAGGAGCAGCTGACCTGGCTCGCGGAGGCGCTGACCGGGGAGGAGCGGGCGACGGCACCGGCTGCCGAGGAGGAGACCGGGGCCGCGGTGGGCCCCGCCCGGAGCGCACCGGCCGAGGGGGCAGGGCCGACGGCGGGCTCCACCCGGAGCGCCCCGTCCGGGAAACGCCCCAGGAACCCGACGCGTCCCGCCGCCCCCTCACGCCCGGCCCGCCCGGGGCGCCCGTCCGGCCCGCGCCGGGCCCTGCGGCTCGCGCTCGGCACGCTCGTCGGTGCGGCGGCCCTCGGCATGGTCTTCGGGCTCGGCCGGCTGATCGTGAACTCCGGGGCCAACAGCTCGATGGGCGGCAGCAGCGCCGACGCGAAGAGCGAGGCCCACGCACCGGCGTACAGCGGCGCCGGCGGCCGGCCCTCCGACCCGGCACTGGCCCTGGCCTGCTACCGGCTGGTCGTGGAGGGCACCGTCGCCAAGGTGGAGCCCAAGCCCGAGAGCCCCTGGACCCTGGTCGTGCTGAAGGTGAGCCGTTCCTACAAGCCCGCGCACAAGCCGGCCGAGGTGAGCTTCCTCCTGGACGGCGGCGCGAAGCCGGCGCCGCGCACGGGACAGCATGTGCTGATCGGGGTCGGCCGGGGCCAGGACGACGCGAGCCTGTGGGCCGTGGGGGACAGCCGGGTGGCCGCCGACCGGGAGTGGATCACCGAGGCGCTGCCCGGGGCCCGGCACACCACGTGCCCGTCCGAGGAAGCGCCGACCGGGAAACCGTGAGGGGCGGGTGTCCCACCGGACACCCGCCCCTCACCTCGGCTCAGGCCCGCCGCGTCACGGCGTGACCTTCTCGATCTTCACGCTGCCGACGCCCGCGACCGTGCCGCGCGCGTTCACCAGCTGCAGCCGGCCGAAGAACTCGCGGCCCGCGGGGGCCTCGGCGGCGGCCGTGACCTGGCCGGTCACCGTGGCCGAGTCGCCCGTGCCGAGCTTGACCGGGGCCGAGCCGTCGACCGTGACGGTGCCGAGCGTGGAGGAGAAGAACACGTCCCGGTAGTCGTAGTCGGTCGCACCGGAGGGGACCGAGTAGCCGACGACCTTGATGGTGTACGTGCCGGCGGCCGGGGACGGGACGGAGACCGCCTCCTCCGAGTCGCCGTCCGCGGACTGTGCGACCTGCTTGCCGCTCGCGTCGTACACGGTCAGGTCGAGGTCGGCGGCCGCGTCGGAGACGTTGCCGATGGCGACGTCCAGGGACTTGGCGCCGGCCGGGACGTCCACCGTGGTGGTCTGGGTCTCGCCCTCCTTGATCGACGGGCGGCCCGTCTTGGCGGAGCCCAGCGGGCCGCCGGCCAGCTTGCCGTCGAGCGCCGCGTACTTGTTGGTCACCTTCCAGGAGGCGGCGGCCGGGGTACCGACCTTGGCCTCGGGCACGGTCACGGTCTCCGGGTCGAAGGCCGCGCCGAGGACGGAGACGTCCAGCTTGTACGGGTTGTCGAGCAGCGGCGAGGTACGGCGCGACTCGACCTCGATCTCCCAGACACCGGCCTGCGGGTCGGTGTAGGAGCGGACGTCCGGCGTGCAGCCGTTGCCGTCGAGGTAGTTGTTGTAGCAGTACGGAGTGCCGGTGTTGTCGACCGGAGTGCCGTACGGGTGGATCGCGATGAACCGGGTCTGGCTCTTGTCCGTCAGCCCGCTCATCGCGACCTCGAGGGACTTGGCGCCCGCGGGCACGTTCAGGAAGTACGACTGCGTGCTGTTGCGCTGCACCGAACCCGACGCCGAGTAGGTGTAGTTCACCGGGGCGGAGACCACGACGGTGGTGAGGATCTGCTTGTCGATCCCCTCGGTCCGCGGGTCGTCGACCTCCAGGATCGCGCTCTTGATGCCCGCCGACCGCGGCGCCGCCTGGACCTTGACGGTCACCGGCTGGTTCAGCGGCAGCCGCACGACGTCGTCGCCGAGGATCCGGAAGGTGTCACCGGCGTTGTTCTCGAAGTGCAGCTCGTGCCACACGGCCTTGTCCGGGCCGGAGGTACGGGTGATGGTGACGTCGTACGTCTTCTTCTGGCCGGACTTCAGGCCGCCCTCGCGGTCGTACAGGCCCGTGCCGTAACCCGGGGTCTTGAGCGCCTGGTCGAGCGCGGTGTCGACCGGGGCCTTCACGGTGTAGTCGTGCGAGGTCGCGTCGTCGCGGATCGCGTCCCACGCGTCCACGATGTTGATGCGGCCCGCGCCCTCCTCGTACGCTTGCACACCCTTGATGTGGTCGGCGGTCGAGGTCAGCGCCGTGCGCAGCATGGCGGGCGTCAGGTCGATGCCCTTCCGCTTGGCGGCCGACAGCAGCAGCGCGGAGGCGCCGGTGGCCTGCGGGGAGGCCATCGAGGTGCCCTGGAGCATCGAGTAGCCGGCCGGCAGCGAGTAGCCCGACTCGGCGACCGGGGAGCCCGGCAGCCAGGTCTGGGTGGTGTTGATCGCGGCACCGGGCGCGACCAGGGTCGGCGTGAAGCCGCCGTCCTCACGCGGGCCGCGCGAGGAGAACGGCATCATCGCGTACCGCTTCTCCACCTGCGAGCCGTAGTTGGCGGCCCAGGTCTGCTTCGAGATGGCCGCGCCGACCGAGATCACCTTGTCCGCGAGGCCCGGGTCGCCGATGGTGTTGGCGCCGGGACCGGAGTTGCCCGCGGAGATGACGAGCTGGACGCCGTAGGTGTCGATGAGCCGGGTGTACAGCTCGGCGCGTGCGTTGTTGCCGTCGTTCAGCGCCGGGAGGCCGCCGATCGACATGTTGACGATGTCGACGCCCCGGTTGGTGACCAGGTCGATCATGCCCTCGGTGAGGGCGACGTTGGTGCAGCCGCCGGTCCAGGTGCAGGCACGGGACGAGACGATCTTCGCGCCGGGGGCCGCGCCGTTCATCTCGCCGCCGAACAGGCCGTTGGCGGCGGTGATGCCGGCCACGTGGGTGCCGTGCTCGGACTCGATGACGCCGATGTTGACGAAGTCGGCCTTCTTGCCGACCCAGGACCCGCCGTAGGGGTCCATCGGGACGTCCTTGCGGATCTGCACGACGAACGGCACCCGCTCGGCGACGTCCGTCTTGGGGTCGTCGGTGCCGAAGTAGCCGATCTGGTAGCCGTCCTTGTACGGCTTCATCGGCGTGTCGTCGCTGAAGTCGTGGTTGTTGTTCAGGTCGACCGTGACCGTGCCGGCCGCGGCGTCGTACAGGACGCCCCAGCTGTCGGTGGTGTCGCCGTCCCGGTTGAGGTCGCCCTTCTCGTCGCCGCCGGTGGTCGCGGACTCCTTGAAGGTGCTGATCCCGTACGAGCCCGCCGGCGCCGTCCAGGTCTGGCCGCCGTAGCTGAAGCTCGGGCCGGAGACCGAGGTGATCATGGGCCGCCAGGTGGCGTCGCTGTCCAGGATCGGGTCGGTCGAGGTCACCCAGTCGACGATCTTGCGCTCGCCGGTGGTGGTCTTCTGCAGCGCCGGATGGCCGAGGTCGACGCCGGAGTCGAGGATGCCGATGGTGACGCCCCGGCCGTCCGCCTTCGGGTGCTCGTCGACGAAGTCGACGGCGCCGGTCTCGAAGGACGGGTTGTACGGGTTCTCGGCGGGCGTGTCCTTGCCGGGAGCCGGGTAAGTCGTGGTGGCCTTGGCCGACTTGGCGGTGTCCGCCTTCGGCGTCGGGTCGTCGAGCGCGATCTCCTGGCGCAGATCGATGGCGTGCACCGAGGACAGCTTCGCGGCGGCCGCGATCGCGGAGTCCGCCTTGGCCGTCGGGACGGTGGCGCGGACGTAGCCGAGCTTGTCGTAGGTGCGGCCCACCGAGCCGCCCTTGACCGCGTCCAGCTCATCGGTGACCTGCTCGGTCTTCCCGGGCGCGGTCGCGATCATCATCGTGACGGTCTTGGCACCGTCCGCCTTGGCCTCGGCGAGCAGGTCCGCGTCGTCCGAACCGAGCTTGTCGTGAGCGGACTTGACGCCGGGATCGGTGGCCGTGGCGGGCGGCGTGTCCGCGGCGAGGGCCAGGGGTATCGGCCCGGTCGCACAGAGAGCGGCCACCACGCCGACGGCCAGGCCTATGCGGGCCAGACGTCTGTGGCCGGGTATCGGATCGCGCTCGGGGGTGTGGGTCATCGGCATCCCTTGTAGGTAAAGAATCCAGTGCCGGACGAGGGCACAGCTTTACCCAAGGGTCAGGAATTTGGGACCCGTTGACCGAATCGATATGGATGTATGGGGAAAACCCGCGATGAGGTTTGAGCGGATTGGACCCGTCTGGTTCGGGATTCGCTCAGTTCTCCTTGGTGCGGGCGTAATGACGGGACGCCTTCGCCCGGTTGCCGCACGCCGCCATCGAGCACCAGCGGCGGGTGCCGTTCCTGGACGTGTCGAAGAAGTGCAGGATGCACGTCTCATGGGCGCAGGTGCGGATCCGGTCCGGCGCCTGCGTCAGAAGCTCCAGGTAGTTCCGGGCGGCCAGCCAGGCCGGACCCCAGGCCGGGTCGGCGAACTCGGGCTCCTCGGCCGCCCCCTGCTCGGTCAGCCGGGCCCGGATGCGCCCGTGCGCGAGAACGGCGTCGACGAGCGGTGCCCCCTCGGCCGGTGACCCGTCCACCGCGGCCTTCAGCGCCCTCCGTGCCTGGCGCACATGGTCCAGCACGTCCTCGTCGGCCGCGTGGGCGCCGTCGAGCCCGTTGCTCGCGAGCCACACCGCGAGCCCCTCGGTGTCGGCGAGCAGGTCCTGGGTGACGCCCTCCCGGTTCCAGCGGGTGTTGATCAGGTCGAGGGCGAGGGGCTCACCGGTGAGCGGGCGGGGATCGCGGGCGGCGGACATCGGACTCTCCTTCTCGGCTAACCGCTCAAGAGTACGTGACCGGTTGCATCTCCGTCTCTAACCTCCTACTCTGATTTCAACGGTTACACGACCCGATGGGGGAGCCATGACTCTGCGCACCGGCCACACCGGCCTGAACGTCACCGACCTCGACCGCTCGCTCGCCTTCTACCGGGACGTCCTCGGCTTCACCCTGCTCGCCGAGGGCAAGGAGGACGACCGGCGCTACGCCTTCCTGGGCGACGGCGGCGAAGGCCCCGTCCTCACCCTCTGGCAGCAGGCGGGGCAGGCGTACGAAGGCAGCCGGGCCGGACTGCACCACCTGGCCTTCACGGCCGACTCGATGGACCGGGTCCGGGAGTACGAGACGGCGCTGCGCGACGCCGGGGTGGAGTTCGCCCACGAGGGCGTGGTGGCCCACCGGGAGGGCGCGGCCTCGGGCGGGATCTTCTTCCACGACCCGGACGGCACCCGACTCGAGATCGCGGCGCCGCTGGGCGCCGAGACCGCCCCCGCCCCGCACGCATCTGCTCCGACCTGCGGTTTCTTCTAGCCATGAGCGTCTATCACGCCGGTTCGCGTGTCCTGCAGGACCTGGTCGGCGTCCGGGACCGCGCCGACCACGTCGGCCGCTCCCTCGGCCAGGACATCAAGCCGGTGGCGGCGGCCTTCCTGGAACTCCAGCCCCTGCTGGTCGTGGGCGCGGCGGATCCGGGGACGGGGAGGGTGTGGGCTTCGGCTCTCACGGGCAGCCCCGGGTTCGTGCGGGCTTCGGGTCCCCGCCAGATGTCCGTTGTCACTGGTGCCGGGTATGGATCTGGCGGGCGTTCGGACAGCCAGCCTGAAGGGGCGCGGGGAACTGCGCGAGCAACCACGGACAACCCGCAGCCGAACGACGGAGGCCCGCTCACCACGGCCCTCAAAACCCCCGGCACTCGCACAGGCACCATCGCCCTGGACCCCCGCACCCGCCGCCGCATGCGCCTCAACGGCAGGCTGCGGCCCACGGCCCGCGGCTTCGCGGTCGAGGCCGACCAGGTGTTCTCCAACTGCCCGAAGTACATCCAGCGCCGGGAGTCGTACGAGACGGTGGCCGACCGCGAGCCGGGAACGCCGCGGACCGGGACCCGACTGACCTCCGCACAGGTCGAGTTCGTCACGGCGGCCGACACCTTCTTCCTGGCCACCGTGCACCCCGGCGGAGCCGACGTCAGTCACCGCGGCGGCAACCCCGGCTTCGTCCAGGTCCGTTCACCGCACGAACTGAGCTGGCCCGACTACTCCGGCAACGCCATGTTCCTCACCCTCGGCAACCTGCGCACCGACCCGCGTGCCGGTCTGCTCTTCCTGGACTGGACGTCCGGCACGGTGCTGCAGCTCACCGGCGAGGCGCACACCGAGTTCACGGCCGACGGCGGGCGAACGGTCCGCTTCACCGTCGCCGAGGCGATCGAGACTCCGGCCGCCCTGCCGCTGCGCTGGTCCGCGCCCGAATATTCCCCCGCCAATCCGGGGCCCACCCGCTAACGTCCGTCCATGCGACGGAAGCTGAGGGTGGCGGCCTACGCCGTGTGCGTCCGCGACGGACAGATCCTGCTCGCCCGCTCGCCGGGCCCCGACGGCACTCCCGAGTGGGTGCTGCCGGGCGGCGGCATGGAGCACGGCGAGGACCCGTACGACACCGTCCGCCGCGAGGTGACCGAGGAGACCGGCTACCGCATCCGGGTGACCGGTCTGCTCGGTGTGGACTCCACCAGCCGCGTCTTCCGCGGCGGACGGCTGCGCCGCCTCGCCGACCACCAGGGCGTGCGGATCCTCTACGAGGGCGAGATCGCCGGCGGTGAACTCCGCCACGAGGTCGGCGGCTCCACCGACTTCGCCGCCTGGCAGGACCTGGACGCCCTGCCGGGCCTGAACCGGGTGCGCCTGGTCGACGTCGCGCTGCGGCTGTGGCGGGAGCGGCCGGCGGCCGGACATCTCGCCCCCGGGGCCCGTCCCCTACCCCAGGAGATGAACGAGGAGTAACCGTCCTCCGGACGCTCGCAATCGACTCCGTGACCGCATCTCTACCCCGAGATCCACGTACGGTGATCGGCGCTGCGCGTTGCTGTCGTGTTCACGCACAGGTCATCCCCGGTGCCAAGCATCCAGAGCGAGCGGGATGTTCGCGAGAGCGATCGCCCGCGACCACTGCCGACGCGTTCGCACTCGGGGAGATCGCGCCATGTCGCGCATACGCTCTGTCGCTACCTCCGCCATGGGGGTCCACCGCCGTACCGTCCTTGCCGCCGCCGGAGCGGTCTCACTCTCCGCGGGCGTCGGCTACGCCCTGCGCCCCACCGACAGCCAGGCCGCCACCAGAACCGCCGAGGCGCCCGTCGCCCACTCCCGGCAGGCCGCCGCGGCGACCGCGCTCGCGCCCTACACCAAGGGCACGACGCTCTCCTCCGTCGCCGCACCCCGCAACAGCTCCGGCTACCGGCGCCTCGGCGACGGCGCGGGCTGGAAGCGGGTCGTACGCAGCGAGCTGGCGGCCCCCAAGTCCGGCCGCGCGTCCCGCCGTACGCCCCTCGCCGCGTTCGTGCAGTTCACCGACCTGCACCTGCAGGACGTCCAGCACCCGCTGCGTCTGGAGTACCTGCGCTCCACCGACCCGCACGCCTGGCGCCCGCAGGAGGCGCTGACCGTGCAGGGCGCCATCTCGCTCGTCGAGCGGGTCAACGCGCTGCGCGGCGCCCCCGTCACCGGCTCGCCGCTCCACTTCGTCATGACCACCGGCGACAACACCGACAACAACGCCCACTCCGAACTGGAGTGGTTCATGAAGGTGATGAGCGGCGGCCGCATCACGCCCAACACCGGTGACCCGCGGCACTTCGAGGGTGTGCAGAACAGCGGCCTCAAGCTGTACTGGCAGCCCGACTCCACCACCCGCGACGGCGACAAGGCGCTCGGCTTCCCGTACCTGAAGGGCTTCCTGGCCGCCGCCATCCGCGAGGTGCGCAGCCCCGGCCTCAACCTGCCCTGGTACTCCACCGTCGGCAACCACGACGCCCTCCCGCTCGGCTGCTACGGCTCCCACGGCGACCCCTACCTCGCCGAGGCGGCGATCGGCGGCAAGAAGCTGATGAACGTCACCGCCGCCGAGGCCAAGAAGATCCAGGACGCCATCAAGAAGGCCGGCGACCCCAAGGGTGTCGGCTACCGCGACTTCCTCAAGGCGCACGCCCGCTCGATGCACTCGGTCACCCCGGACGAGAAGCGGGCGCCGTACACCTCCGCGGACTATCTGAAGGCCCACCTGGACCCCGCCCACCAGGGCCTCGGCCCGGTCGGTCACGGCTACTCCTCGGCGAACCTGGACGCGGGCACCCAGTACTACGCCTTCCGCATCTCCGAGGACGTCATCGGCATCAGCCTCGACACCACCGACGCCGGCGGCCACTACGAGGGCTCCGTCGGCACCGCCCAGCTGAAGTGGCTGGAGAAGACGCTCAAGGACAACAAGGACTCCTACGCCGTCGTCTTCAGCCACCACACCAGCAAGACGATGACCAACACCCGCCCCGACCCGGCCCACCCGGGGGAGCGCCGCCACAACGGCGCCGAGGTGGTCTCGGTGCTGTCCGCCCACGCCAACGTGCTGGCCTGGGTGAACGGCCACATCCACAAGAACGTCATCACCCCGCACCAGGCGTCCGGCGGCCGTTCCTTCTGGGAGATCTCCACCGCCTCGCACGTCGACTACCCGCACCTCGCCCGGATCATCGAGCTGGTGGACAACAAGGACGGCACGATCTCCCTGTTCACCACCCTGATCGAGTCCGCGGCCCCGCACCGCACCGACTTCGCCGACCTGTCCCAGACCGGCCTCGCCGCCCTCTACCGCGAGCTGGCCTACAACGCCCCCGGCGCCAGGACGACCCTCGCGGGCGCCGCGGCCGACCGGAACACCGAGCTGGTGCTCAAGATGGGCTGATATTCACTCAACCGGCCTACAGGCAGGCAACCTTCGCACACCACCACCAGGTCCCTCTCCCCGACCGAACCGAACGGCACAGTTGGGGGAAGACATGCGCGCACGTACGACCCTGGTGGGCGCCACCGCCCTGCTCCTGTCGGCGGCCCTGGTGGGCCCGGCCTTCGCGGCCGGCCCCGCCACGGGCGGCCACTCCGGCACACGCAAGGCCGTCGAGGCGGCCGTCCGGGCCGGCGTGCCCGGCGTGACCGCCACCGCGAAGGACACCCACGGCACCTGGTCCACGACGGCCGGCGTCGGCGACACCCGCACGGGCGGGCCGCGCTCGACGGCCGACCGCTACCGCGTCGGCAGCATCACCAAGACGTTCGTCTCCACCGTCCTGCTCCAGCTGGAGGCGGAGGGCCGGCTGTCGCTCGACGACACGGTGGAGAAATGGCTGCCCGGGGTGGTGCACGGCCACGGCCACGACGGAAGCCGCATCACCGTCCGCGAGCTCCTCAACCACACCAGCGGCATCTACAACTACACCTCCGACGAGGACTTCGGCCGCACCTACTTCACCAAGGACGGCTTCTACGCACACCGCTACGAACCGATCACTCCGAGTGATCTGGTCGCGATCGCGATGAGGCACGAGCCGGACTTCGCGCCGGGCACGTCCTGGCAGTACTCCAACACGAACTACGTCCTGGCCGGCATGGTGATCGAGAAGGTGACGGGCCACTCGTACGCCGACGAGATCACCCGCCGCATCATCGCCCCGCTGCACCTGACGGCCACCTCCCTGCCCGGCACGCGGGTCACCGTCCCGCGGCCCAGCAGCCGCGCCTACTCGAAGTTCACGGACACGACGGGCCCGTCGTACGACGTCACGGAGCTCAACCCCGCGATCGGCTCCTCGGCCGGCGAGATGATCTCGAACTCCGCCGACCTGGACCGCTTCTACAGCGCCCTGCTGCGTGGCAGGCTGCTCCCGCCCCGGCAGCTGCAGGAGATGAAGGCCACGGTGAAGGACACCGGGTACGGCCTCGGCCTGGCGGACATCCCGCTGAGCTGCGGCGTCCACGTCTGGGGCCATGACGGCGGCATCCACGGCTCCGTCTCCGCGGCGGTGACGACCGCCGACGGCCGTCACTCCCTGGCGGTCAATTTCAACGGGGACTGGACCGGGGACATGATCGCGGTGGTGGAAGGGGAGTTCTGTTAGCCATCGTTTCATTCGCGTAGTTCTGTGTTAACCCGTACGTAATGTCCGTACCGCCTCATATCGGCTAACCCGCTGTGGACGGGGTTGGCTCGATCTTCTCGATCATTTATGCAAGGCGGGTGGTCGTGTGCGTACGAGGCACGGACTGCGTGTGCTGTCGGTCTACGAGGGCTTCTTCTCCGGAGGGGCCCGGATCGTGCACAGTGACGTCGTACTGGGACTGGCCGAGGGCGGCCAGTCCCAGCAGGTACTCAGCATCCATGGTGAGGTCCACCGCGAGGCCACCAGGCAGCGCATGGAGGACGACCACTGCTACCGCGCGCTGACGGCCGGCGAGGTCGGCGTCACGTCACTGGGCCGCACCGCGGGCCTGGTGGACGGCTCGGTCGCGGCGTCTGTTTTCAGCGGACCTGAGCTGGCCGAAACCGCTAGGGCCATGGCCGGGGCGGATGTGATCCTCTCCCTCAAGGAGCAGCCGCTCGCCCTCCTGAACCAGGCCGGGCTGCCCCGCCGCCCGGTCGTGGTCTGTCTGCACCGCTCCGACCCCGAGAACCAGGGCCCCGCCCTGGACGAGCTGAAGGCGGCGATCGCCGACGGCACGGTGGCGGCGTGCGTGTGCTGCGCCGAGTCGACGCGGGCCGCCTACGAGGCCGCCGGCATCCCGGCCGAGCTGCTGCACGTGATCCCCAACGGCGTCGACCTGCTCCGGTTCCGCCCGGACGCGGCGGCCCGGCGGGCGTTCCGCGCGTCCCAGGGCATTCCGGCCCCCGCCCCGGTGGTGGTCTTCGCGGCCCGGTACGCGCACATGAAGAACGTCCCGCTCTTCCTCCGGGCCGCCCGGACCTGGCTGGCCCGCGAGGGCGGCGGTCACGTGGTGATGTGCGGGGCCGGGATGACGGCCGCCAACCCCGCCCTGCGGGCGGACCTGGAGGCCGCCTTCGCCGGGGAGCCGGGCCTGGCCGGCCGGGTGCACCTGCTCGGCGTACGGCACGACATGGAGGCCGTCTACGCGGGCTCCGACGTCGTCGCCCTGACCTCCGTCTCCGGGGAGGCGGCGCCGCTGTGCCTGATCGAGGGCATGATGTGCGGCGCGGTCCCGGTGACGACGGACGTCGGCGACAGTGCGGCGATCGTCACCGGCCACGGCTTCGTCACCCCGCCCGACCCCGGCGCCATCGCCCTGGCCTGGTCGGCCGCGATCGCGGGCCGTGCCGAGCTGGCTCCCGCCCTGGAGCGCAGCCGGGAACGCTTCAGCCGCACCCGCATGATCGCCGCGTACGCCGCGCTGCTCGACGAGGTGTACGCCTCACACGTGGGCGGGCAGCTGATCGCCGCGCAGCACGCTGTAGGCGACGCCGTCCCGCCACCGGCCGTCCCGGAAGACGATGCCGCGCAGTACGCCCTCGCGAGTGAAGCCGGCCTTCTCCAGGGCCCGCTGCTCGGCGAGGTTCTCGGCCTCGGTGTCCGCCTCGATCCGCATCACGGGGGTGTGGGCGAAGAGATGGCGGACGAGCTGTAGCTGGGCCCGGGTGCCGATCCCGCGCCCGCAGGCCTCGGGCAGTAGCTGGGCGCCGATGTTCCAGCAGTGGGTGGAGGGCGAGACGATGCGCTTGCGCCAGGCGACGAACCCGAGCGGGTGGGCGGCCGCCACCATCAGCAGGCCGCCGTCCTCGCCGAGCAGCCCGTTCTCGGCGAAGCGGCGCCGGAACCGCCCGGGGTCCGACCAGCCGTACCACTGGAACGGTCCGGCGGTCTCCGGCTCCAGCAGGAACCGTTCCAGCACGGTCAGGTCGTCCTCGCGAGCGGGACGCAGTACGACGGCTTCATCGCTCATCCCGTCACGGTAACGCGCTTGGTCACGACGGCAGTCGGACATGAGGAGGGGCCACCGGCGTCGTCCCGGTGGCCCCTCCTCTCCCCTCCTGGTGCGTGCCCGGTCCGTCACTACCGGGGGAGCACCACGACATAGGCGGCCGGGTCGCGGTCGCCGGAGGCCATCAGGGCCGTGCGGACCACCGTCGCCTGTTGCTCCAGGGACTGCCGGAGCTTCCTGGGGGTGATGTAGACGACCGTGATCCCCAGGCGTTCCAAGTGCTCGCGCTTGCGCGCGTATTCCGACCAGAGGGCGTCCTCGTCCTGGCGCGGGGCCCGGGTGTCCAGCTCGACCGCGACCGCCTGCTCGGGCCAGTACGCGTCCACGCCGCCGAGGTGGGGGCCGCCGGGCAGGCGCAGGTCCACGTTCCAGACCGGGTCGGGCAGGCCGCACTCGGCGACCATCCGGTAGAGGCGGTCCTCGGCGATCGCCCGGCCCTCGGCCACCAGCGAGTCCACCGCGTCCACCACGTGCGGGCGGTTCAGCAGCTTCGCCTGGGTCAACTCCCGCACGACCGCGGCCGGTTCGCAGTGGCCGGCGCGTACCGCCTCGGTCAGCAGCCGGCGTACCGCGACCGCGTCCGTCAGCTCCGCCACCGCGTCCGCCAGCGCGCGCGGCACCGGCGCCACCGGCAGGCCCGTCACCGCGCAGGGGGTGGGCAGGGAGGGCGTGCGCAGGACGCGGACGTACCCGCTGGAGCGCAGCCGGCGCAGGCGGGGGATCAGGACGTCGACGCGGTCCAGGGAGAGGAGCGGCGGGGTGGCGGAGAACCCGTGCAGGGTGAGGGCCGCGAGGCCCGTGATGACGGCGTCCGCGTACACCGGGCGGTGCGGCTCGTCGGCCGTGGGCTGGGCCGGGACGCCCGGGGCCGGCTCCCGCGCCGCGTACAGCAGCGCGCCGTGCAGCCGCTCCTCGCTCGTCGGCGGGCCGGGGTGGAGCAGGACCACGCCGGGCAGCAGCTGCTGCCAGGGGCCGCCGGGGCGGCACTGTTCGTTCAGCTCGGCCGTGGGGATGCCGTGGGAGCGGAGCTGACCTACCGTCAGAACGCGACGGTGGACCTCGGAGAGGTGGCGGAGGGGGCGGGGGGAGAGTGGGGTGTTGTGCGTCATGGCGTCGGGATTCCCGCGCCCCGTCCCCTCTTTAACCGCTGTTACACGGCCGTCGATAAATACGGACAAGGCGGTACTAAAGGACGCGTGTTCGGGTGCCGAGTAGGCATGGAAAACCCCTGGTCCAATCGGGTGTGGACCAGGGGTTACGGCTGCTATTGCCTGAATTCCGTAACGGTCACCGACCGAGAAAGCTCAGGCCAAGGATCACGCCCCGGCGGCCGCCGTGTCGCACGCCTGTGCGCGCAGCGAGCGCGCCAGGTCGTCCCGCGCCTCCAGCACCAGCCGGCGCAGCGCGGGCGCCGCGTCCGCGTGGCCCGCGAGCCACGCGTCCGTCGCGTCCAGCGTCTCCTGCCGGTCCTGGAAGCCGGGGAACAGGCCCCGTACGACGTCCATGCCGATCTGGATCGACCGCTCCTGCCACACCCGCTCGATGGCCGCGAAGTACTTCTCGGCGTACGGCGCCGTCAGCTCCCGCTGCGAGGGCCGGTCGAAGCCCGCGATCGTCGCCTCCACCAGCGCGTTCGACAGGGCGTCGGACTCCACGACCTGCGCCCAGGCCTGCGCCTTGACCGCCGCCGACGGGCGCGCGGCCAGGCAGCGGACCTGGTGGCGCTTGCCGGACGCCGTGTCGTCACGGGCCAGTTCGGCCGCGATGACGGACTCGTCGGCCACCCCGTGGGCCGCCAGCGGCTCCAGGAACGCCCAGCGCAGCTCCTGGTCCACCTCCAGACCCTCGACCGTCTCCGTGCCCTCGAGCAGGCCCTTCAGCAGCGCCAGGTCCGTCTCGCCGACGGCGACCGTCGCGAAGAACCGCGCCCAGGCCAGCTGGTGCTCACTGCCGGGCTCGGCCGCCTGCAGCTCGCGCAGCGCGCCCTCGGCGAGCAGCTCCTCGCCGGTCGCCCGCCACTCGGGGGCCACGTAGTGCACCAGCGCCGAGTCCGCCCACGCGTGCAGCATCTGCAGCACGCCGATGTCGGACTCCCGGCCCGCGAACCGCAGCACCAGGTACACGAAGTCCCGCGCCGGCAGCAGGGCGTCCCGGGTCAGGTTCCACAGCGCCGACCAGCACAGGGCACGCGCCAGCGGGTCGGTGAGCGCGCCCAGGTGCTCGCGCAGGGTGGCCAGCGAGGTCTCGTCGAAGCGGATCTTGCAGTAGGTCAGGTCGTCGTCGTTGACCAGCACCAGCTCCGGGGCATCGGCGCCGGCCAGCTCCGTCACGACCGTGCGCGGACCCTGGATGTCCGTCTCCACGCGCGCGTACCGCTCCAGGGCGCCCTCGGGCGTACGGCGGTACAGGCCCACCGCGATCCGGTGCGGGCGCTCCTCGGGGTGCGACTCCGCCGCCTCCTGCACCACCGCCAGCTCGGCCACCCGGCCCTCGGCGTCCAGCAGCACCTGCGGGGTCAGCGAGTTCACCCCGGCCGTCTGCAGCCAGGAGCGGGCCCACGCGGACATGTCCCGGCCGCTGGTCTCCGCCAGCACCGACAGCAGGTCGCCCAGGCGCGTGTTGCCGTACGCGTTCCGCTTGAAGTAGCGGCGGGCCCCCTCCAGGAAAGCGTCCTGGCCGACGTACGCCACCAGCTGCTTGAGCACCGAGGCGCCCTTGGCGTAGGTGATGCCGTCGAAGTTGAGCTTGGCGTCCTGCAGGTCGCGGATGTCCGCGGTGATCGGATGCGTGGAGGGCAGCTGGTCGGCGCGGTAGGCCCAGGCCTTGCGGCGGTTGGCGAAGGTGATCCAGGCGTCGGTGAAGCGGGTCGCGCCGACGTTCGCGAACGTGCCCATGAAGTCCGCGAAGGACTCCTTCAGCCACAGGTCGTCCCACCACACCATGGTGACCAGGTCGCCGAACCACATGTGCGCCATCTCGTGCAGGATGACGTTGGCCCGCGCCTCGTAGGAGGCCTGCGTCACCTTCCCGCGGAAGATGTACTCCTCGCGGAAGGTCACCATCCCCGGGTTCTCCATCGCGCCCAGGTTGTACTCCGGCACGAACGCCTGGTCGTACTTCCCGAACGGGTACGGGTAGTCGAAGTGCTCGTGGAAGAAGTCCAGGCCCTGCTTGGTGACCAGGAAGACGTCGTCGGCGTCGAAGTGCGGGGCGAGACCCTTGCGGCACATCGCGCCGAGCGGGATCTCCAGCTTCGTCCCGTCCTCGAGGAGCCGCTCGTAGGAGTCCGTCACATAGTGGTACGGACCCGCCACCACGCACGTGATGTACGTCGAGATCGGCTTCGTCTCCGCGAACCGCCAGACACCGTCGGCGAGTTCCCCGGCGCCGTTGCTCCACACGGTCCAGCCCTCGGGCGCCTGCACCTCGAAGCGGTACGGCGCCTTCAGGTCCGGCTGCTCGAAGTTCGCGAACACACGGCGGGCGTCGGCCGGCTCGTACTGGGTGTACAGGTAGACCTCGCCGTCCTCGGGGTCCACGAAGCGGTGCATGCCCTCGCCGGTGCGGGAGTAGGCGCACTGCGCGTCGACCGTCAGCTCGTTCTCGGCGGCCAGGTCCTCCAGCGCGATCCGGGTGCCGTCGAAGACCTCGCCCGGGTCCAGGTCCTTGCCGTTCAGCGTGACCGACGTCACGCTCGGGGCGACCAGGTCGGCGAACGTGGACGCGCCCGGCTCGTTGCAGCGGAACCTGATCGTGGTCACCGAGCGGAAGGTGCGCGGCTCGCCACCCCCGTCGCCCACGGCGGAACGCAGGTCCAGCGCCACCTCGTACCCGTCGACGGACAACAGGGCGGCCCGCTCACGGGCCTCGTCGCGGGTCAGATTCTCACCGGGCACGGGCGGCACTCCCTCGTGATCGCTTGGATGGGATGGATCAGGACCGATCCTGCCACGCACTCCTGACACGGGACACCGGGGAATGGGGACGACGAAGGGAATGTTGACCTTTCAAAAGCCCGTTTCGCTGAGGAGAAGCATGTCCGAGACCGTGACCACGAGCGGCAAGACCCCCGTGGACTTCTGGTTCGACCCGCTGTGCCCGTGGGCCTGGATGACCTCCCGCTGGGTGCTGGAGGTGGAGAAGGTCCGCGAGATCGAGGTCCGCTGGCACATCATGAGCCTCGCCGTCCTCAACGAGAACAAGCTGGACGAGCTGCCCGAGGAGTACCGCGAGATGCTCGCCGTCAAGGCGTGGCAGCCGGTGCGCGTGGTCACCGCGGCCTGGCAGAAGCACGGCGCGGACATCCTCGGCCCGCTCTACACCGCGCTCGGCACCCGCTTCCACAACAACGGCGAGGGCGCCACCCTGGAGGCCATCGCCGGTGCGCTCGCGGACGTCGGCCTGCCCGCCGAGCTGATCGAGTACGCCGAGCAGAAGGACTTCGAGTTCGACGCCGAGCTGCGCGCCTCCCACAAGGAGGGCATCGAGAAGGTCGGCCAGGACGTCGGCACCCCGGTCATCGCGGTCCCGGGCCCCGACGGCGAGCAGATCGCCTTCTTCGGTCCGGTCGTCACCCCCGCCCCCAAGGGCGAGGAGGCGGCCCGCCTGTGGGACGGCACCCTCGCCGTGGCCTCCGTCCCCGGCTTCTACGAGATCAAGCGGACCCGCACCAAGGGCCCGGACTTCAGCAACCTGTAAGCCCTGAACCTGTAGGCCCTGAACCTGGTAAGTCCTTCCGGAACGGGCCCGGCGGTCAGCGCCGGGCCCGTTCCCGTGCCTCCGTCAGGCGCCCGAGGTGCTCCTCGTACCCCTTCGCGTAGTACGCGGCGCGGTCCGCGTCCGGCTCGACGACCCGGGTCGGCTCGGTCCAGGCCGCCGCGTCCAGGGCCGTGCCGAACCGCTCGGCCGCCGCCAGCACCGCGCCCCGCGCGCCCACCTCGCCCTCGATCACCCGCAGCGGGCGGCCCAGCACGTCCGCCAGGAGCCGCATCCAGGCGGGGCTGCGGGTGCCGCCGCCGCACACCGCCAGCGTCCCGGTCAGGCCCGCCGCCGCCAGGCAGTGCCGGGCCGCGTAGCCGATCCCCTCGCAGGTGGCCCGGATCAGGTCGGCGGGCGTCGACTCCAGGGAGACACCGGTGAGTTCGGCCCGCAGCCGGGGCTCCACGAAGGGGGCGCGCTCACCGGAGGGCGCGAAGTACGGCAGCACACGCACCCCGTGGGCGCCCGGCGGGGTGGCGGCCAGCAGGGCGTCGACCTCCTCGTGCCGCACGCCCGTCGTGTTCAGCACCCAGTCCAGGGCCGCCGTGCCGACCATCGCGGGCATCGCGCGCAGCCAGTGCCCGGGCCGGTCGGTTGAGATGTACAGGCCGGCCGGTTCGCCGTCGAGGTCCAGGCCGGTGGTGGCGACCAGCGCGGCAAGACAGGTGCCGACGATCAACAGGCCGTCACCGGGCGCGGTGACGCCCGCGCCGAGCGCACAGGCCGGCAGGTCGTACGGGCCGTTCGCCAGCCGGGTGCCGGGCGGCAGCCCCGCGCCGCGCGCCGCGCCCGTCGCCACCGGATCGCTGACCGGCGCGAGCAGGCCCCGGCGGTGGGTCAGACCGAGCAGCTCCACGACCCGGTTGTCGTAGGACCGGGTGCGCGGGTCCAGGAACGGCATCGACGCGTCCGACACGTCCGTCACCGCCCGCGCCGCGCCGGTCAGCCGCTGGAAGACCATGTCCTTGCAGTAGACGGCAGCCGCGGCCGTCTCCAGGACCTGCGGCTCGTACCGGTCCAGCCACGCCAGCAGCGGGCCCGGGCAGCCCGGGAACATCGCGCCGCCGGTGCGCCGGAACACGGTCTCGAAGGTGCCGTCCGCCAGCCACTGGTCGACCAGTTCATGGGCCCGGCCGTCCATCCAGGATGCCGCCGGCCGCACCGGCCGGCCCGCCGGGTCCACCAGCCACACCCCGTCGCCCTGCCCGGTGAGTCCGGCCAGCTCCACCGGTTCCGGCACCCGTGCGGTCAGCGCCCCCAGCACGGCGACGACCGCCCCGTACACCTCCTCCATGTCCTGCTCCACGGCTCCGCCGCGCAGGTCGAGTCCCACCGGCCGTGCCTCGACGCCCAGTTCGCGCCCGCCGCCGTCGAACGCGGCGGCCTTCACCATGGACGTGCCCACATCGATCCCGACGAACATGCGGCTCCCCTTCTGTCCGGCTCGTTCAGGTCAGACAGTGCGCGAGCGGCTCCCCGCGCACCCAGCGGCCCACCTCGGCGGCGGCGATCCGGGCCGCCTTCTCCGCGACCGCCCGGCTGGCCCCGCCCAGGTGCGGGGTGAGCACGACACGGTCGGCGAGACCGGGCAGCCGGGAGTCCGGCGGGAGCGGTTCACGGGCGTAGGTGTCCAGGGCCGCCGCCGCGAGCCGCCCGCCCTCCAGCGCGTCGCACAGCGCGTCCTCGTCCAGCAGCGGCCCACGGGCCGCGTTCACCACCACCGCCCCGGGCGGCAGCAGAGCCAGCTCGCGGGCGCCGATCAGACCACGGGTCTCGGCGGTGAGCCGGGCGTGCAGGGTGATGACGGCGGAGCGGCGCAGCAGGTCGTCCAACGAGGACATCCGCAGCCCGTGCACCTCCCCGCGCACATGGGGGTCGTACACCAGCACCCGGGCCCCGAAGGCGCACAGCACCCGCGCCACCCGGCTGCCCACCGCGCCGTAACCGACGAGTCCGACCGGCAGGTCCTCCAGCTCCAGTCCGCTGTGCTCATAGGTGTAGTACGCCGACCCGGCCCAACTCCCCTCGCGGGCCAGGAGTTCATGGGCCTGGGGGATGCGGCGCAGGGCCGCCAGGAGCAGGCCGACGGTGAACTCGGCGGTGGCGGCGGCATTGCGCCCCGGCGCGAAGCAGACCCGGACGCCGTGCCGCCCGGCCGCCTCCAGGTTGACGTTGACCGGACCGCCCCGGCAGACCACGACCAGCCGCAGCTCCGGGCAGGCGCCGAGAACGCGTTCGGTCACCGGGCCCATCTGCGTGACCAGGACCTGCGCGCCGGCGAGGGCGCCGATCAGCTCGTCCTCGGCGTCACTGGCCTCGCTCACCTCGGCGACGGGACCGAAGGGCTGCAGCGGCCAGTCGAGGGTCAACTCCCGCACATCACAGGCGGCTTCCCTCCCGAGGGCGGCCGTGATGAGGGACGGCAGGACGAAGTGGTCGCCGGCGGCCACCACACGCACACTGGAGGTCATCGCAGGGTGTCTCCCGTCTCGGCGTCGAAGACATGGGTGAGTCCGGCCGCCACCCGGACCCGCTCGCCGTGCGCGAGGCGGACCTCGGGCCCGGTGAGCACCGCCAGGTGCCGCTCCACCCCGTCGAGGGCGAGCGTGGCGATGCCCGACTCCAGCAGGGGTTCGTGGGCCACGACCCGGGCGGGGATGCCGTCGGCGCCGCCGGTGAGGCTCAGGTCCTCGGGGCGGACACCGACCACCACGGCCCGGCCCTCGGCCACCGGCACGGGCAGCGCGATCCGCACCCCGGCGGACAGCCGGGCGTGGCCGTCGGCGGTGGCGGCGCCCGGCAGCAGGTTGATCGCCGGCTCGCCGACGAAGTCCGCCACGAAGGCGGAGGCGGGGCTGTCGTAGATCTCGTAGGGCGTGCCGAGCTGCTGGATCACACCGTCCCGCATGACGGCGATCCGGTCGGCGAGGGACAGGGCCTCCTCCTGGTCGTGCGTGACCAGGATCGTGGTGTGCCCCAGGTCGCGCTGGATGCGCTTGAGCTCCCGGCGGGTGGTGTCGCGCTGTGCCGCGTCCAGATGGGACAGCGGCTCGTCCAGGAGCAGGACGTCCGGCTCCCTGATCAGCGCGCGGGCCAGGGAGACGCGCTGCTTCTGCCCGCTGGAGAGTCCGGCCGGGCGGGCGTCGAGGACGTCGGTGAGGCCGACCCGCTCGGCGATCTCGGCGACCTTGCGCCGCACGTCGCCCCGCAGGCGCCTGGGGCGAGCCCGCAGCCCGAAGGCCAGGTTCTCCGCGACCGTCAGCGGCGGGTACAGCGCGTAGTTCTCGAAGGCGACCCCGATGTTCCGCGCCTGTGCCGGACGGCCGGCCACCGAGGCGCCCCCGACCAGGATGTCCCCGCCGGTCACCGCCTCCAGACCCGCGATCATCCGCAGCGTGGTGGACTTGCCGCAGCCCGACGGGCCCAGCAGCCCGAGCAGTTCACCGGACTTCAGACTCAGGTCCAGGCCCCGGACCGCCTCCACCGCCGGGCGGCCCCGCGACCGGTAGGTCTTGCGCAGCTCACGTAACTCCAGCGCGGTCATCGCCCTCCCTCGGATCCGTGGCGCACACCTCGTAGCGCACCTTGTGCTCGTCCAGATCGCGCAGCGCGTCCGGCGACGCCCCGTCGTCCACCAGCAGCAGGTCGAAGCGGGAGAGCGGGGCGACCCGGTGCAGGGCGACCCGGCCCAGCTTGGTGTGGTCGGCCAGCAGCACGTTGCGCGCGGCCGCGTCGAGCATCGCCCGCTTCACGGAGACGATGTGCTGCTCCTGGTGGTAGGCGTATCCGCCGTGCACGCCCGACGTCGACACGAAGCCCACGTCCACCCGCAGCTGCTCGACCGCCTCCACGCAGGACACCCCGAGGAACGACGAGTGCAGCTGGTCGTAGTCGCCGCCCAGCGCCATCAGATGGATGCCCCGCCGCCCGGCGAGCAGGTTGATCGCCTCCAGGAAGTTGGTGACGACCGTGAGCGGGGTGATCTCGCCCAGCCGCAGCCGGCGGGCTATCTCCAGGGTCGAGGTGGAGTCGTCGAGGAGGATCGCCATGCCGGGCTCTATGGACTTCAGCGCCCGCTCGGCGAGCGCTGCCTTCTGCGGGCGCATGGTCTTCAGCCGGTACTGCACGTTCGACTCGAACACCCCGGACGGCTGCGCGGTCACCCCGCCCCGGAACTTCCTTACGATGCCCTGCCGTTCGAGTTCGTCCAGGTCCCGGTGGATGGTCATCAGGCTCACCCCGAACCGCTCGGCCAGCTCGGCCGCGGAGGCCGAGCCCTCGGCCAGCACCAGTTCGGCCATGGCGGCCTGCCGGGCCGCGGGTCCCTGCTGCGCACCTGTGCTCATCACGTGCTCTTCCCGATCCGTCGTCCCGGACGCCCTGGCCGGTCGGCCTCGAACACCAGCAGGTTCTCAGGCCGGACGGCCGGACGGACCGGTTCGTCGGGACGCAGGCCCGCCGCCTCGCTCCGCGGCGCGACGAGCGACAGGTGCTGCGCGCCGATCCGCACGGTGACCTCGACGGACCGGCCGAGCACCTCGGTGACGTAGACCGACCCGGAGACTTGGTGGCCGTCGCCGGCCAGGGAGACGTCCCGGGGCCGTACCCCGACCAGCACCTCGCTGCCGGCGGGCGCCCGCACGGGCAGCGGCAGTTCGACCGCGCCGTCCGCCGACCGGAAGGCCCCCGCCTCCGTCACCGTCCCCGGCAGCAGATTGATCCGGGGCCGCCCGAAGGCCCGGGCGACCTCGGTGTCGTGCGGTCGGTACCAGATGTCCTCCCGGGTGCCGGTCTGCACGATCCGCCCGTCCCGGATGACCCCGATCCGGTCCCCGAGCGCCAGCGCCTCGACGGAGTCGTGGGTGACGTACAGCGTGGTGGTGCGCCGGACGGCCCCGATCGCCTTCAGCTCGGCCCGCATCTGCTGGCGCAGCTTGGCGTCCAGGTGGGAGAGGGGCTCGTCGAGGAGGAAGGCGCGGGCCGGGCGGACCAGCACCCGGCCGAGGGCGACCCGCTGCCGCTGCCCGTTGGACAACTGCCCGACGGACCGGTCCAGCAGGCCGCTGATGCCGAGCAGTTCGGCAGTCGTCCCGACCCGCTCCCGGGCCTCGGCGGCGGGCAGCCGGTGTCGCGGGGAGCGCAGCGGCGAGACGAGGTTGTCGTACACCGAGCGGTGCGGATAGAGGGCGTAGCTCTCGAAGCACATGGCCACACCCCGGTCGTACGGCTCCACGTCCCGCACGTCCCGCCCGTCGATCTCGACGGTCCCCGAGTCGGGCCGCTCAAGACCGGCGACGGTCTTCAGCGTGGTGGTCTTGCCGGCCCCGGACGGTCCGAGCAGACAGAAGAACTCGCCCTCTTCCACCCGGAGTTCCAGCCCGTCCAGGGCGGTCGTCCGGCCGAAGGACTTGTGGACGTCCCGCAGCGCCACGCTCACGACTTCACCGCCCCGAACGACAGCCCGCGCACCAGATACCGCTGGATGGTCAGCGCCAGCAGCAGCGGCGGTACGACGGAGACCAGCGCGGCCGCGGCCGTGAGGTTGTACTTGGGCCGGTCGCCGCCCAGGAAGGACAGCGCGCCCACGGTCACGGTCTGCGCCGAGCTGGAGGTGAGGATCAGCGGGAAGACGAAGTTGTTCCAGGCGAAGATGAACGCCAGCAGCGACACGGCCGCGATGCCCGGCTTCACCAGGGGCAGCGCCACCTTGAAGAAGGCCTGCTTGCGGGAGTAGCCGTCGAGCAGCGCCGCCTGCTCCAGCTCCGGGGTGAGATCGGCGAAGTACGACCGCATGATCCACACCACCAGCGGCAGCGTGACCAGCTGCAGCACCCACACCATGCCGACGTACGTGTCGAACAGCCCCAGCTTCTGGTAGAGCACGAACAGCGGGATGATCACGGTGAGTTCGGGCGCGAACCGGAACGACAGCAGCGTGAACATCAGGTTCTCCGAGCCCCGGAACCTCCAGCGCGCCGAGGCGTAGGCCGCAGGCAGTCCGACCACCAGCGAGAGCGCGACCGCGCCCACCGACACCACCAGGCTGTTGACGAAGAACCGTACGAAGGGGATGCCCTCGCTGTCGCCCAGCACGGTCCGGTACGAGTCCAGCGTCGGGGTGAACGAGAAGTAGGTGCTGAAGAGCTGGTCGGCGGGCTTGAGGGACAGGATCACCATCCAGGCGACCGGGAAGAGCGCGAAGAGGAAGTAGAGGACCAGGGCGGCATCGGCCAGCCAGTCCAACAGGCGCTTTTTGTAGGTCACTTGGCCTCGGCCGCCTTCCGCTGGATGCGCCCCAGATGCCGGACGAGGACCATCGCGGCCAGGTACACCACGGCCCACAGCACGATCGTGTAGCTGATCCCGAAGGAGTACCGCTGGAAACGGATCGCCTCCAGATACGCCCGGATCTGCAGGACGACCGTGGAGTCGCCCGGACCGCCCTCCGTCAGGGCGTAGATGATGTCGAAGACCTTCAGCGAGTCCATGAACCGGAAGATCACCGCGACCAGCACGTACGGCCACAGCATCGGCAGGGTCAGCCGCCGGAAGGTGTACCACCGGCCGGCGCCGTCCACGGCCGCCGCCTCGAACGGGGAGGCGGGCAGCGACCGCAGACCGGCCAGCGCCAGAATCGCCACGAACGGGGTGTAGACCCAGACGTCCACGGCGATCGACGACAACAGGGCGCCGGTGGGCGTGTCCGTCCACTGCACTCCGCCGAGCCCGAAGGGCCTCAGCAGGTGGTTGACCACGCCGACCGACGGCTGGAGCATCAGTTTCCAGATGATCGCCGCGATCACCGGGGCGATCATCAGGGGCAGGATCAGGATCTTCTCCAGGACCCGGCCGATCAGGGACGAGCGGTGCAGCAGCAGGGCGACGGCGACCCCGAGCACGGTCTCCGCGGCGGCCGCGCCGACCGCGTACAGCACGGTCACCCAGGCCGAGTTCCAGAAGGCTTCCTGTGTGAAGACCGTCTCGTAGTTGTGCAGCCCGACCAGGTCGGGCTGCGGCTTGCTCGCCGAGAAGTCGAACAGCGTGTAGTACAGGCCGAGCCCGAACGGATACAGAATCCCGCAGGTCAGCAGCAGTGCGGGGACGATCAGCAGGTACGGCCGCAGGGCGGCCCGGCGGCCCATCGCCCTCATCCCACCTTGGACTTGAGGTCGCTCGCCAGCCCGTTCAGCACGGACCCGGCGTCCTTCCCGCCGTAGATCTCCTGGAGGGCGGCGGCCCAGCTGGTGGTGGCGTCGAAGAACTGGGCCTGCGGGGTGAACTGGATCTTCGTCTGGTCGACGACCGTCTCGAAGGTCTCGATGAATCCGGGCAGGTGCCGCATCTTGTCCTTGTAGGCGCCGTCCTGGCTGACCGACTTCCGCACGGGGTCGATGTGGTTGTTCGTGAGGGCGGCCCGGCGCAGGTGCTCCTTCCCGGTCGCCCACTGCAGAAAGAGCCAACTGGCGCCCTTCCGCCTGCTCCTGGCGTTCATGCCGAGCGACCAGATCCACATGTTGGTGGCGAGCGACCCGTCCGGCCCCTTGGGCCCGGGGTGGAAGGCGATCTTCCCGGAGGCGGGCGAGGCCCCCTTCACGGCCTGGAAGTAGGCGGCCGTGTCCGCGTCGAACAGCATCCCGGCCTTCTTCGCACCGAGGTCGCTGGAGCACTGGTACCAGGTGTACGACGTCCAGGACGGCGGCCCGCCCTGCTTCACCATGCCGGCCCAGTCCTCGGTGAAGGCGACGGCCTTCGGGGTGTTCATGGCGGGGGTGAGCTTCCCGCCCCCGACGGTGAAGTCGTGCAGCCCGTTGCGGGCGTACATGGTCATGAACCCGGGGTGGATGGTGGCCCAGCTGCGGGACCCCCGCACGGCGATCCCGTACATGCCGTCGAACCCGGCACCAGGAGCCTTCTTCTTGATCACCCCGGCCAGCTCGCGCAGCTCGTCGAAGCTCTCGGCCGGCTTCAGCCCCAGCCTGCCGAATACCTCGGTGTTGTAGGCGACCACGTTGGTCTCCCAGCCCCACGGCAGCGCGTACTGCCCGCCCCGGCCGAGCGGGGCGCCCGCCTTCAGGGACCACTGGTCGGCCTCGAGGAGGTTAGGGAAGAAGTCGGCCTGGTCCCATTCGGCGCCGGTCGCCGCGGAGTTGCGCATCCACGGCCCGAGGTCCTCCAGCCACCCCGGTGGCCCGTACTGCCACACCATGTACGCGCCGAGCATGAAGACGTCGTAGGAGGCGCGCCCGCTGGACAGGTCGACGGTGAGCTTGTCGAAGTAGTTGTCCTCGGGGAAGACGTCGTACTTCACCTCGATGCCGGTCTTCTCGGTGAAGGACTTCAGGTCGGCGATCAGGGCGTCGGTGTACGGGTGCTTGTTGAGCAGCGCCCTGACGGTCGTGCCCTTCTCCCGCCTCCAGTCGAAGGAGCCGGTGACGTCGTCCGCGGCCGAGCCGCCGCCCTTGTGACTGTCGTCGCCGCCGAAGCCGGTACCGCAGGCGGACAGCAGCGGGGCCGCGGCGGTGGCGGCGGTGAGGGCTCCGGTGAGCGCGAGGAAGCGCCGGCGGTCGTGCACGTGCCTGTTCATCCGTGACCTCCGTCGGTGGGGCGGTGGGGCGGTGGGGTCGGGCGGGGTTAACAGCGCGAGTCGACTCGATAACAGAGGGTGTAACGGCAAGAGAAGGCCGTCAATCCCTTGTGCACGGGGAAATCAGGGGGAAATCTCGGAGGAGCATGGGAAGTTCACAGACCGGTTCGCTATCTGCGGGAGGTCCGGATGGGGTTGGCGTGGCTCGGCATCGACCTCGGGACGCAAGGGGTGCGCGCCCTGCTCGTGACGGCCGACGGCGGTGTCCTCGGCAGCGGAGCGGCGCCCCTGCGGCGCGGGCGGCGGGAGGGGGTGCGGCACGAGCAGGACCCGGGGGAGTGGTGGGAGGCGGTGTGCGCGGCCTGCGGGTCCGCGCTCGACGGGGCGCGGGTGCCGCTGGGCGGGGTCGCGGTGTGCGGGACCTCCGGGACCGTACTGCTCACGGACGACGCCGGCCGCCCGACGAGCCCGGCGCTGATGTACGACGACGGGCGGGCGGCCGCCGAGGCCGGCCGGCTGCGGTCGGCGGGACTCGCCGTGCAGGACACCTGGGCGCTGCCGAAGGTGCGCTGGCTGGTCGGCCGGTACGGCCATGGCCGGGTGGCCCACCAGCCCGACCTGGTCAACGCGCGGCTCGTCGGCCGGCCCGTCCCCGCCGACTCCAGCCACGCCCTGAAGACGGCGTACGACGCGGTCCGCGACCGCTGGCCGGACCTCACCGGCCTGCCCGCGGGGACCCTCCCGGACGTCGTACGCCCCGGCACCCGGCTCGGCGAGGTCTGCCCGGCCGCCGCCGCGGCCACCGGCATCCCGGCCGGCACCCCGGTCGTCGCGGGCATGACGGACGGCTGCGCGGCACAGATCGCCTCGGGTGCGCTGCGGGAGGGCGCCTGGAACTCGGTGCTGGGGACGACCCTGGTCCTGAAGGGGGCCGCCGCGGACCCGGTCCACGACCCGGCCGGCGTCGTCTACAACCACCGTGCGCCCGACGGCACCTGGCTGCCCGGCGGCGCCTCGAGCGTCGGCGCCGGTGTCCTCACGGCCCGCTTCCCGGGCGCCGACCCGGTCGCGCTGGACGCCGCGGCCGCCGCCTTCGAGCCCTCGAACGCGGTCGCCTACCCGCTCGTTTCCCCGGGCGAGCGCTTCCCCTTCCGCGCCCCGCGCGCCACCGCCCTCCTCCTGGGCGTCCCCGAGTCGGACGCCGACCTGTGGGCGGCCCTCCTCCAGGGCGTCGCCTTCACCGAACGCCTCTGCCTGGACTACCTAAACCACCTCGGCGCCCCCCTGCACGGCCCCCTCACCTTCACCGGCGGCGCGGCCCGCAGCCCCTACTGGACCCAGCTCCGCGCCGACGTCCTGGGCCGCCCGGCCAGGGTCCCGGAACAGCCGGAGCCCGCCCTGGGCATGGCCGCACTGGCCGCCTACGGCACCGGCGCCGCACGCACGCTGGCGGACGCGGCCGAGCGCATGGCCCGCCCCGGCACGACCGTCGACCCGCGCCCGGACCGCTCGGCCCGCTTCACCGAGCCGTACGGCCGGCTGGTGGGCGAGCTGGAGTGCAGGGGGTGGCTGCCGAAGGAGGTCGCCGCACATGCGCGGGCGCGGCTGGCCCGGGATACTCCGGGCTCATGAGTGCGATCCTTCTCCTCGCCCGCCACGGCCAGACCGTCTGGCACGCCGAGAACCGGTACGCCGGGGTGAGCGACGTGGCCCTGACCGACACGGGGCGCGCCCAGGCCGAGGCGCTGGGCCGCTGGGCCGCGGCCCACCCCGTGGACGCGATCTGGACCTCGCCCCTGTCCCGGGCGATCGCCACCGCCGAGCCGGCCTGCCGTGCCCTCGGCCTGACCCCGCACCGCGAAGCCGGCCTGCGGGAATGCGACTTCGGGGTGGTGGAGGGCCGTACGCTGGCCGAGTTCGAGGCCGAGGACCCGCAGGCGGCGCAGGCCTTCCGCGCCGATCCGGTGGCGCACCCCTTCCCCGGCGCCGAGGATCCCCGCGCCGCCGCGGCCCGGGGCACGGCCGCCCTGCGCCGGATCGCCGCCGCGCACCCGGACGAACGGGTCCTCGTCGTCGCCCACAACACCCTGCTCCGACTGGTGCTGTGCTCGCTCCTGCACATCCCGGTGGGGGAGTACCGCCGCGTCCTGCCGCGGTTGCGCAACGCGGCGGTGAGCGAGATCCGCGTCACGGAGTACGGCGCCGCGCTGCTGTCGCTCAACATCCCCTGCGAGTGACCGGTCACGGGTGCGGCAGCAGCCCCCGCTCCATCGCGACGACCACCGCCCGCGTGCGGTCGTTGACGTCCAGCTTGGCGAACAGGCGCAGCAGATGCGTCTTGACGGTGGCTTCGGAGATGACGAGCCGACGGCCGATCTCGGCGTTGGTGAGCCCGTCGGCCACCGCGGTCAGCACATCGGTCTCGCGGGTGGTGAGCGGATCGTGGACGGGGCGCCGCATCCGGGCGACCAGCTTCTCCGCCACCCGGGGTGCGAGCACGGTCTCGCCGCGCGCGGCCGAGCGGATCGCGTCGACCAGCTGCTCGCGGGTGGTGTCCTTGAGCAGGTAGCCGATGGCGCCGGCCTCGACCCCGCGCTCGATGTCGGCGTCGGTGTCGTAGGTGGTGAGGATCAGCACGCGGGTGCGCGGATGACGAGCGACGATCTCGGTGGTCGTCGCGACCCCGTCGAGCACCGGCATGCGCAGGTCGACCAGGGCCACGTCCGGGTCGTGGCGGGCGACCAGGCCGAGCGCGGCACGGCCGTCGCTCGCCTCGCCGACGACCTCGATGTCCGCCTCCCCGTCCAGCAGGGCGATCACCCCGGCCCGCATCACGGTGTGATCGTCCACCACGACGATCCGGAGCCTGTCGGTCATGCCGCTCCCTCCACCGGGATCACCGCGAGGATCCTCGTTCCGTCCCCGACCGAGCTGGTCACCGTGAGCCGCCCGCCCAGTTCGGCGAGTCGTTTGCGCATCCCGTCCAGGCCGAAGCCGGTGGAGGCCTCGACCGCGAATCCGGTGCCGTCGTCCGTGACCTCCAGCTCCACCCCGTGCGGGCGCCGGGCCAGCACCACGCCGACCGTCGAGGCACGGGCGTGTCTGCGCACGTTGGCCAGGGACTCCTGGGTGCAGCGCAGCAGTGCGACCCGGGTCTGCTGGTCGCAGTCCAGGTCGGCCAGCTCGGCGGCCACGCTCAGCCCGGTGTCCTCGGCGAACCGGTCCACGATCCGCTGCAGGGTCTGCGCCACCGAGCCGGAGTGCGCGCCGCCCGGCGGCCGACCCGAGCCGACCAGTTCCCTGGCCTCCGCCAGGTTCTCCCGGGCGGTCGACTCGATCGACACCAGCTGCCGGGCGGTGCGCCCGGGGTCGGTGACGAGCCCGGCGCGCGCCGCCTCGGCCAGCACGACGATCGAGGCGAAGCCCTGCGCCAGCGTGTCGTGGATCTCCCGTGCCATCCGCTCCCGTTCCTCCACCGCGCCCTGCCGCAGATGCGCCTCGGTCAGCTCCGCCTGGGTGCGTTCCAACTCCTCGATCAGCCGGGCGCGTTCGCTGCTCTGCTCGACCACCGCGCGGGCCCACAGACCGATCAGGACGCCGACCGCGACCACGATCAGCGTGCCCACCACCGTCTCGCCGAAGAACTCGCCGGACCAGCCCTGCCGCACCCAGGCCCCCAGCAGCGTGCCGGCGGTGGCCAGCCCCAGGAAGGTCAGCGAGATCCTCGGGGTGCGGCCGAACATCCAGTAGTGCGGCAGCGTGACCATGAACAGGGCCGCGTAACTGGTGCGCAGGTAGGAGAGTCCGGCGAGGGCGATCACCAGCACCGCGAGGTATCCGTGCGGCCGTACGACGGGATTGGCGGGGCGGCGGTCCAGCACGGCGAAGCACAGGGCCACGCTGCCCAGCAGGGCGAGGGCCGCGTACCGGTGGGCGCCGTGGCTCAGGGCCGTGATCCCGACCGCCATCGCGGCGAACAGGACCCAGCACACCGCGTTCCAGCGGCGCAGCGAGGTCGCCCACAGGGCGTCGGTGGTCGTGGCCATACCTTCAACCTACGTCCAGCAGCGCGGGGTTCGGGCCGGGCACGGCGGTCTTCGGCGGCCGCACGGGCCACCAGGCGCGCTCGCCGAGCAGCAGCAGGGCCGCAGGCAGGATCAGCACGCGCACCACGAAGGCGTCCAGCAGGACGGCCGCGGCGAGCACGAAACCGATCTGCTTCATCTCGATGATGTGCAGGAAGACGAAGCTCACGAAGACGGTCGTCATGATCACGGCCGCGCTGGTCACCACGCTCGCCGACCGCCGGATGCCCTCGACGACCGCCTGCCGGGTGGGCGTGCCGGCGAGCACCGCCTCCCGGATCCGGCTGACCACGAACACCTGGTAGTCCATCGACAGGCCGAAGAGGATCACGAGGAGGAACAGCGGCACCCGGGAACCGATCGACCCCGTGGAGCGGAAGTCCAGCAGCCCCTCGGCCCAGGTGTGCTGGAAGACCAGCACGAGCAGGCCGAGCGCGGCGGCCGCCGACAGCAGGTTCAATGCGACACCGAGCAGGCCGAGCACGACCGAGCGGAACGCGTACAGCGTCATCAGGAACGTCACCAGCAGCAACGCGCCGAGGACCAGGGGCAGTTTGCCGTTCTGATGGGCCGGATAGTCGGTGTAGCGGGCCACGTCGCCGCTCACGCCGTACCGCGCGCCGGTGACCTTGCCGACAGTGGCGGGCAGGTAGGCGTGGCGCAGCCGCTCCAGCGAGTCGTGCGCCTGCGGGGAGTTGCCCAGGTACGGCACCCGCAGTTCCAGGGTGCTGGTCCGGTGGTCCGCGGCGGTGCGGATACGGGCGTAGTCGGTGAACAACGGGTCGGCGGCGGCCCGGCGGGCCAGTGCCCGCAGCTCCCCGGTGACCTGGGCAGAGCGCTCGGCGGGGGCCTGCACGACGACCTGGTGGACGACCCGCCGCTCCGGGAACTCCGCGTTGAGGCGGTCGTACACCCGCATGGCGGGGATCGCGCGGGAGTGGGTGTCCCGGCTCATCTCGGTGATCTTCAGGCCGGTCAGCGGGAGGACGAGGGCGAGCAGGGCGAGGAGCGAGCAGCACAGGGTGGCGAGCGGATGCCGGGCGGCGGGGCGCAGCAGCGCGGACCAGAACCGGCCGTCGTCCCCGCCGCGCAGGCGCCGGGCGGGCCTGCCGTGCTCCGCCTTCCCCCGCTCTCGGCGTCGCTCGAGCGGCGGGACCCCCCTCCGAGCCCTGCGCTCGGCCCGCTTGCCCAGCACGGTCAGCAGCGCGGGCAGTGCGGTCAGGGAGCTGGCCACCGCGACCAGCACGACCACGATCGTGCCGGTGGCGAGCGAGGAGAAGATCACGTCCGAGGCCAGGTACAGCGTCGCGGTGGAGGCGACGACCGCAAGACCGGAGACCACGACGGCCCGCCCGGACGTGGCGGCCGCCAGCTCCACCAGCGCCTCGGTGCCGAGCCGGCCACCGGAGCGGGCCCGCTCCTCACGCTCCCGCTTGAGGTGGAAGAGCGTGTAGTCGACGCCGACCGCGAGGCCGATCAGGAGGATGACGTTCTTGCCGACCCCGGCGTCGGGGGTGAGATGCGAGGCGGCCATCGCCAGCCCGATGGCACCCGCGATCGACGACAGCGCCAGCAGCAGCGGTACGGCGGCCATGGTGAGCGAGCCGAACACGAGCAGCAGGGTGACCAGGGTGAGGGGCAGGCTGATCTTCTCGGAGAGGGCCAGGTCGTCGTCGCGCTGCTGGTCGACACCCTTGCTGACGGAGGGGGATCCGGTCTCCTGCACGAGCAGCTCGGGGTGTGCCCGCTGTACCGCCCGGGTCTGCGCGACGAGGGCGCCGACCTTGTGGTCGGCGTCCAGCTCCTCGCCCTTGAGGGACACCTCGACCAGGAGGACGCGTCCGTCGGAGGAGCGCTCCGGGGCGGCCACCCCGGCGACCTCGGGCAGCCGTCGCATGCGCGCGGTCAGCTCGTTCGCGGCGGAAGCGGCGGGCCCCTCGTCCAGGGCGCCCGAGGGTGCTGAGATCAGGATCTGCTCGGTGGACGGGCGTTCCAGGTGCCCTTCGGCGGCCATGGCCTCGGCCCGGCCGGCCTCGCCCACCCGGTAGTCGGCGGTCTTCGCGCTGTTGGTGCCGAGGGCGCTGCCGACACCCAGGCACAACGCCACGAGCAGCAGCCAGCCGACGAGCGCCCGCCAGGGGTGCCCGGCGCTCCAGCGTGCCATGCGCACAGTCAGTGAGTTCATGCCCAAAAGCCTTGCTGAGCAGGGCATTTGGCGGACACGGGTACCCGGTGGAACTTCGGGTCAGCCGTTCGGTGGACCCTCGGGGTGGGGAAGACCCCCGCAAGTCACGTCCTCGCGGGGGTCCTCTTTCATCCGCCTGCCGACGTGAAGGGTGAGAAGACGATCACGAGGCAGGACGACTCCGGGTGTCTCAGGGGGCGAGCAGGAGCACGTCCGTGCGGGACTTCGCGGCCGCGTGGCGCCGGGCCACGTCCTGCCAGTCGACGACCTGCCACATCGCCTCGACGAAGTCCACCTTCTGGTTGCGGTACTGGAGATAGAAGGCGTGCTCCCAGGCGTCGAAGACCAGGATGGGCGTCGCGCCCTGACCGACGTTGCCCTGGTGGTCGTAGACCTGCTCGACGATCAGCCGCCCGCTCAAGGGTTCGTGGGCGAGGACGCCCCAGCCCGAACCCTGGGTGGTGGCCGCCGCCTTGGACAGCTGCGTCCTGAACGCCGCGAAGGATCCGAAGGACTCCTTGACCGCCTCCGCCAGCTCGCCCACCCCGTCCTGCGCCAGCGGCTCGCCGCCGCCGTCCTTCGGGCCGGTCATGTTCTGCCAGTAGATGCTGTGCAGGATGTGCCCGGAGAGGTGGAAGGCCAGGTTCTTCTCCAGGCCGTTGATCGCCCCCCACGACTCCTTGTCCCGCGCCTCGGCGAGCTGCTCCAGTGTGTCGTTGGCGCCCTTCACATAGGCCGCGTGGTGCTTGTCGTGGTGCAGCTCGATGATCTCGGGGCTGATCACCGGCGCGAGCGCGGAGTAGTCGTAGGGCAGGTCGGGCAGCGTGTAGACGGGCATGGGCGGTCCCTTCGAACCCTTATTGCAAAGAGGTTGCAACTACACGCTAGCAACAAAAAGACCCCCGCGGATGCACCGCGGGGGTCTTTCGGGACGGGCCCGAAGGGGAAGGGCGAGGTCAGGAGCGGGCCCGCACCCGCTGCCACACGTACCCCACGACCGCCAGGAACAACGTCATCCCGCCGGTCGAGTACAGCTGGACCCGGGTCCCCTGCTCCCGGGCCATCAGCACGAAGATCGCCGCCATGCCCGCCAGCGCGACCCACGTCAGGAACGGGAACGCCCACATGCGGACGACCAGCTTCTCCGGCGACTCCCGCTCCATGCGCCGCCGCAGCAGCAGCTGGGAGACGGCGATGAAGATCCAGACGACCAGGATGACCGCGCCGATCATGTTCAGCAGCCAGGGGAAGACGTCGTCCGGCCGCCAGTAGCTCAGCAGCACGCACACGAAGCCGAAGACCGAGGAGACGAGGACGGCGATGCGCGGGACACCGCCGGAGACCTTCGCCAGGACCTTGGGACCCTGGCCGCGTTCCACCAGCGAGTGGGCGATGCGCGAGGAGCCGTAGATGTTGGCGTTCATCGCCGAGAGCAGGGCGACCAGCACGACGACCTTCATCACCTGGCCGGCGCCGGGAATGCCCAGGTGGTCGAGGGCGGCGACGTACGGGCCCTTGTCCGGGTCCGCGATGTCCTTCGAGTCCCACGGGACCAGCGTGACCACGACCGCCATGGAGCCGACGTAGAACAGCGCGATGCGCCACATCGCCGTACGGACCGCGCCCGCCACGCCCTTGACCGGGTTCTCGGACTCGGCGGCGGCGATGGTGACCGTCTCCAGGCCGCCGTAGGCGAAGACGGAGGCGAGCAGACCGATGACCAGACCCTCGCCGCCGTGCGGGAAGAAGTCGGTGAGGTGGGAGGCGCCCGGGGAGTCCGTGCCGGGGAGCACGCCGGCGATGGCCAGCCCGCCCAGGACCAGGAACAGGCTGATCGCGCCGACCTTCAGTGCCGCGAACCAGAACTCGAACTCGCCGAAGTTCTTCACCGCGGCCAGGTTCGCCCCGCAGAACACCAGCATGAACAGGGCGACCCAGGCCCACTGCGGGGTGCCCGGCAGCCAGCCGGTGACGATCTTCGCGGCGGCGATGCCCTCCAGGCCGACGGCCGTGCACAGCAGGACCCAGAAGGACCAGCCCGCCGTGAAGCCCGCCCAGGGCCCCATCGCCCGCTCGGCATGCGCGGAGAAGGAACCCGAGGACGGGTGGGCGGCGGACATCTCGCCGAGCATCCGCATCACCAGCATCACCAGGAGGCCGGAGAGAGCGAAGGCGATCACGATGGACGGTCCGGCGGCGGCGATACCGGCGCCGGAACCGACGAACAGGCCCGCGCCGATCACACCGCCGAGGGCGATCATCGACAGGTGACGCTGTTTGAGACCGTGGGACAGGGAGACGTCGTCCTGCTGCTGCGGTGGCGTCTCGGTGGTGGTGTTGCTGGGCATGGGCGCGGCTCGTCCAGTCCATGAGGGTGGCAAAAACGCCCACAGTCTGGGCGGCCCGTCCGCTCACGCGGACGGGCGGCCCAGTATGCGGACACCCCCTTTACGGAGGGTGAAGGCGACGTTACGCGGCCACGGGTGTGTAGTGCGAGGCGTCGCCCTCGATCGAGTAGCTCTCCTTGCCCTCGATCCCGACCGGGATGTCACCGGCGACGGTCACCCGGTGCAGCCGGCGCGGCAGGCCGTCGTAGTTGTCGATGGCGTAGTGCTGGGTGATGCGGTTGTCGAAGAGGACCAGCTGGTTCTGGGACCAGCGCCAGCGCAGGATGTTCTCCGGACGGGTGACGTACGACTGGAGCAGGTCGAGGATCCTGCGGGACTCGCCCACCGACAGGCCGACGATCCGCTGCGCGAACCCGCCGATGAACAGCCCGCGCTCACCGGTCAGCGGGTGGACGCGGACCACCGGGTGCGCGGTGCGGTACGTGATGGACGTGAACTGGGCGCGCTGGGCGGCCTTCTCCTCGTCGATCTCCTCGGCCGGCACCGCGTAGTCGTAGTCGTTGGTGTGCTCGGCCCACAGGGTGTCGGCGAGCCGGCGCAGCGGCTCGGGCAGGTCGCGGTAGGCGGCCGCCGCGTTGGCGATCAGGGTCTCGCCGCCGTACGGCGGGACGGTGATCGAGCGCAGGGTGCTGGCCTGCGGCGGGTTGAGGACGAAGGTGACGTCCGTGTGCCAGTGGTTGGCGCGGCCCCGCTCGCTGTCCACGGGCAGCACGTTCGGGGCACCCTCGACGGCGCCGACCGTCGGGTGGGCGGTGGTCAGGTCGCCGAGGTGGCGGGCGAAGGCCTGCTGGCCCGAGTCGTCGAGGTTCACGTCGTCGAAGACGAGCGCCTTGTGGACGTTCAGGGCCTCGCGGATCGCGGCGGCCTGCTCGGGGGCGAGCGGCCCGGAGATGTCGACGCCGGAGACCCGGGCGCCGATGCGTGCGGTGACCTTGGTGATCTCGATGGACATGTTCGCTGGTCCTTTCACACGAGGGAAGCGGTGTACTGGTTGGCGGGGCGGGGGAGGCCGTAGCGCTCCCGCAGGGTCTGGCGGGGGCGGCCGTCGTACTCGGTGCGGAGCAGGCCACGGGTGCGCAGGACCGGTACGACGTGCTCGACGAACGCCTCCAGACCGGAGGGCAGCACGGCCGGCATGATGTTGAAGCCGTCGGCGGCGCCCTGCGTGAACCAGGTCTCGATCTGGTCGGCGACCTGGTCGGGCGTCCCGGCGAAGGTGAGGTGCCCGCGTCCGCCGCCGAGCCGCCCGATCAGCTGCCGTACGGTCAGCCGCTCGCGCCGGGCCAGCTCCACGATGAGCGTGTAGCGGCTCTTGGCGCCCTCGACGGCGGACTCGGGCGGTAGGCCGGCCGGGAGCTGCGCGTCCAACTCAAGTGTCCCCGGGGTGAGTTGCAGCAGGCTCTCCAGGCGGCCCACCCCATGGTCGTACACGATGTGGTCCTCCAGCAGCCGCTCGGCGGCCCGCGCCTCGGCCTCCGTCGAACCGATCACCGGGACGATGCCGGGCAGCACCTTGATGTGGTCGGGGTCCCTCCCCTCCTGTGCGGTCAGGGACTTGAGGTCGCCGTAGAAGGCCTGGGCGTCCCGCAGTGTCTGCTGGGCGGTGAACACCGCCTCCGCGTACCGGGCCGCGAACCGCTTGCCGTCCTCCGAGGAGCCCGCCTGCACGAGAAGGGGGTAACCCTGCGGGGAGCGAGGCACGTTGAGCGCGCCCTCCACGCTGAAGTACGTCCCCTTGTGCCGGGGCGGGTGGATCTTGGCGTCGTCGCCCCAGACCCCGGCCGCCTTGTCGGCGACGATCGCGTCGTCCTCCCAGCTGTCCCAGAGCTTGAGGGCCACGTCGAGGAACTCGGTGGCGCGGGCGTACCGCTCGGCGTGCGCGGGTTCGCCGTCCAGGCCGAAGTTGCGGGCGGCCTCGGCGCCCGCGGTGGTGACGATGTTCCAGCCCGCCCGGCCACCGCTGATGATGTCGAGCGAGGCGAACTTGCGGGCCAGGTTGTAGGGGGAGTTGTAGGAGGTGGAGGCGGTCGCGATCAGGCCGATGTGCTCGGTGGCCGTCGCCAGGGCGGTGAGCAGGGTGAGCGGCTCCAGGGCGCCGGCCGGGCGCTGGGCGACGCTGCCCCACAGCTGCGGACCGTCGGCCAGGAAGAGGGAGTCGAAGGTGCCGCGCTCGGCGATGCGGGCGAGCCGCACGTAGTGGTCCAGCTCGACGTGCGCGTACGGGTCGCTCTCCGGCAGCCGCCAGGACGCCTCGTGGTGGCCGGTGTTCATCAGGAACGCGTTCAGGTGGAGCCGGCGGGTCATGCGTGGTCCTCCGTGACACCGAGTGCGGCCAGCAGCCGCTCGCGGTACTCGCCCAGCACCGGCTCGCGGTAGGAGCGCGGGTGGGGGTGGTCGATGGTCAGGTCGAGGCCGATACGGCCCCGGTCCAGGACGAGGACCCGGTCGGCGAGCACGATCGCCTCGTCCACGTCGTGGGTGACGAGCAGCACCGAGGGCCGGTGCCGCTTCCACAGCTCGCGCAGCAGGTGGTGCATCCGGATCCGGGTGAGCGCGTCCAGCGCGCCGAACGGCTCGTCGGCCAGCAGGAGTTCGGGTTCACGGACCAGGGAGCGGGCGAGCGCGGCCCGCTGCGCCTCGCCGCCGGACAGCTCGCCCGGCCAGGCCCGCTCCCGGCCCTCGAGGCCGACCTCGGCCAGCGCCGAACGGCCGCGCTCGACGGCGTCCTTGCCGTCCAGGCCGAGGAGTACGTTGTCCAGCACCCGGCGCCAGGGCAGCAGCCGGGAGTCCTGGAACACGACCGACACCCGCTCGGGCGCGGTGAGGTGCCCGCTGCCCGCGACCCCGTGGTCGAGGCCCGCGACGGCGCGCAGCAGGGTGGACTTGCCCGAGCCGCTGTGCCCCAGCAGGGCGGTGAACTGGCCTGCGGGCAGGTCGAGATCGATGCCGTCGAGGACCGTACGCCCCTCGTACGACCGGGTCAGGCCCCGCAGCCGGACGGCGGGCCGGGTCAGCTGCTCAGTGTGCGGCGCCACGACAGCACCCTCCGTTCGATCAGGCGGACCACGCTGTCGGAGACCAGGCCGAAGACGCCGTAGACCAGCAGGCCGACCAGGATGACGTCGCTCTGGCCGTAGTTCTGGGCCTGGAACATCAGGTAGCCGAGGCCGCTGGTGGCGTTGATCTGTTCCAGGACCACCAGGCCCAGCCAGGAGCCGGTGACGGCGAGCCGGAGTCCCACGAAGAATCCGGGCAGCGCCCCGGGGATCACGACCTGCCGGATGAAGGTGAACCTGGACAGGCCCTGCACCTCGGCGAGTTCGACGTACCGGCTGTCGATGCCGGACAGCGCGGCATGTGTGTTCAGGTAGAGCGGGATGTAGACGACGATCGCGATGACGGCGATCTTGAAGGTCTCTCCGATGCCCAGCCAGAGGATGAACAGCGGGATCAGGCCGAGGGTCGGGATCGCCCGGTTGAGCTGCACGGTCCCATCGATCAGTGCGTCCCCGGCGCGGCTGAGCCCGGCGGCGAGCGCGAGTACGACCCCGGCGGTCAGGCCGATCGCGAAGCCGTACGCGGCCCGCGTCAGCGAGGTCAGGATGTCGGTGGGCAGCGTGCCGTCGGTCCACAGCCGGGCGCCCGTGCGCAGCACGGTCCAGGGCGCCGGGATCGCGCCCGGGTCCAGCCGGCCGGCCGCCGAGGCGGCGGCCCACAGGGCGAGCAGCAGCAGCGGGCCGGCCAGCCGGGCCGCGGGCAGGCGGCGGCCGGGGGAGAGGCGGCGGCGCCGGCGGACCTGGGCGAGGTCCCCGGCGGTCGTGGCCGCCACGGCGGTCGTGGTCGTGGTCACGGCGCTCACCTCCGGTACTCCGCCGGTACGGCCTTGGCGGCGAGGGACTCGAAGCGGTGGTCGAAGAGCGAGGAGACGTCGAACTTCTTCACGAAGCCGCCCTCGGCGAGCAGGTCGGCGGTCTCCTGCTCCCACTTGACCGCCTCGTCCCAGCTGGGCGGGAACAGCGGCTTGTTGGCGAGCCTGGAGATGCCCCGGGCCTGCTCCAGGGTCAGGTTCTGCGTCTTGACGTAGAACTCCTCGTTCCACACGTCCGGGTGCTCGTACTGCCACACCTGGCCCTTGGCCCACTGCGGGATGTACGCGGCGATCGCGGCGGCCTTCGCCGGGTCGGCCAGCACGGAGACCGGCGCCCACAGCAGGTTGAGCAGGTCGACGACGTCGGTGGGGATGGTGTGGGCGCCCTTGCCCTCGTACTGCTTGAGGTAGGCGGGCGCCTGGCTGTTGGCGAGCGGGGCGATGTCCACCTGCCCGGACTGCAGGGCGGTCAGGAACTGGTTGCTGGTCAGCGGGACCAGCGTCACCTCGTCGTACTTCAGACCCGCCTGCTTCAGTGCCCGCAGGAGCACGACACCCTGCGCCTGCCCCTGGGAGAAGGCGAGTTTCCTGCCCTTGAAGTCCGCGACCGTCCGGATGTCGCTGCCCGGCTTGGTGGCGAAGAGGTAGTTGGGCTTGCGGGTGATGTTGATCGCCACGATCTTCGCGTCGAAGCCCTGGTAGTGCGCCTGGATCGGTGGAATGCCCGCGTTGTTGGCCAGATCCAGGGACTTGGCACGGAAGGCGTTGATGACATCGGGACCAGCCCCGATGTTCACCCAGCTCGACACCGCGAACGGCAGGGCGGGCAGCTTGGCCAGTCTGAACTGGAGCTGCTGCACACCCTGGTACGAGGCGACCTTCAGGCTGGTGCCGGTCGGCACCTTGTCGGCGAGCGGCTTCGTGGCCGCGCCCTCGGTGTCGGCGGCGGCGCTGCCGTGTGCGCAGCCGCTGAGACCCGCCACGGCGGCGGACGCGCCCAGCACGGAGGTGAGAAAGAGACGACGGTGCATGGGAGTACTCCCCTGAGGAAAAGGGCGGAAAGGCATGCAGAAATCCGGGTGGGGGCAGTCCGGAAAAGAAAGAACTCACGCAACGGAAACACGCGCTTCATGCGCGGCAACGTGTCAGCAACAGAGGGTGCGACAGCTCGTGTGCGGGGTCATGACCAGCATGTTCCCGGCCATACTCGACCCCTGTCAACATTCGGAGTTTCTGAATTAAATAGCCTCAGCTGATGCACTCAGCGGGTCCCGGTACAGCACGTCGAGAACCACCGATCCGCCCGCTACCGCCAGCACGGAATCGGGGAAACTGGTCGGGTGGACAGCCGTCGCGCGGCTGTTTCCGGCCGCTTCCCTGAGAGCGTGGAGGCAGTCCGTGAAGTGGATGACACCCACCTCGGTCACCACGACGGTCTCCGGGTTGAGTACATCCAGCAGCAGCCCCGCCGCCCGTCCGGTCGCCCGGGCCCGCTCCACCAGCAGCCGGCGGGCCACCGGGTCCCCGGCCGCCGCCGCGGCCACCACCTGCATCGGGTTCACCCCGTCGATCACCCCGGCCTCCCGGGCCCGTCGGCACAGCGTCCGTTCGCTCAGTTCCACCTGGAGGCAGCCGGTTCGCCCGCAACCGCACGGCTCGGTGCCGCCCGGCACCGGAAGGTGGGCGATGGCACCGGCCTGGGACCGGGGCCCGTGGTGCACCTCGTCGTTGGTCGCGAAGGCCGCGTCGACCACGTTGCCGACGAACAGATGCAGGACGCTGCTGCTGCCCCGGACCCGCCCGAACAGCCGCTCGCCGTTGACCAACGCCCGCGCGTGCCCGTCCACCTGGACCGGCAGCCCGGTGCGGGCGCCGAGCATCTCCCGCACCGGCACCTCGCGCCAGCCCAGCAGTTCGTGCTCGACGACGGTGCCCGTCTCCCGGTCCACCCAGCCGCCGACCGCGACCCCGACGCCCAGCGGCCGACGGCCCGGCACCTGCGCGAGCAGCGCCTCCAGGCCCTCGGCGGCCCGTGTCAGCACCCGGCCCGGATCGGTCCGTTCGTGCTTCAGTCGCCGCTCGGCCACCACGCGGCCGCGCAGGTCCAGCAGCGCGACGGTGGTGTACGGCACGGCCACGTGCACACCGCAGACCAGGAACCGCTCATGGTCGAGGTCGACCGGCACATGCGGCCGGCCGACCCCGTTCGAACGGCGGGGCGCCGTCTCCTCATGGATCAGCCCGAGCCCGGCCAACCGGGCGCAGTGCTCGGTCACCGAAGCGGGGGACAGCCCGGTCAGCCGGGCGATGGTGCTGCGCGCCACCGGCCCGTGCTCCAGCACGGACCGCAGCACGACGCTGGCACTCGTACGCCGCCGGTCGCTGTCGGCGGCACGGGGAACGGGGGAGACAAGGGTGGATGCCGCGGTACGGGGCATGGAGGACCGTCCTCGGAAACGGGGCCGACACGTCTCGGAGAGGAGCGGCACACCGCAGGGCGCCGCTACCCCGGGCGGCGACAGGTGGCCGTGCCCTGGCGTCGCAGGTCGACATAGCGACGCGACGTGAAGTTCCGGGCCTGGGCAACCATGCGTTCGAAGCTAGCAAAGCGCCCCCGCGCTGCCCAGACGGCGACCGACGGGCGAGACGGCCACAGGGCATTGGTGGAACCCTACAGACGAGGCGTCAGGTCCCCCCGTACCATGCACCACTTCACCTCAGTGACCGGTATCACGCCGTACCCGGTGTAACCCGCACCCTTTGTTCGGAGCCCACCAAGGGCCGGTTCCCGCCTTTGTCGAGCACCGACGGTGATCAGCGTGCTGCGGCCGGGATAGCGTCACGGTGTTCCCACCTGCCCACACCACTCGCGGAGTCCCCATGAGCACCGCCACCGTCGCCGCCCGCCCCGGCGCCGTCCTCGCCGACCTCCTGCCCGCGTCCCGCGTGCGTGACGCCGCCCTCGTGGTCGGTGGCGCCGTGCTCACCGGTCTCGCGGCCCAGCTGTCGGTTCCGGTGCCCGGCTCCCCGGTTCCGGTGACCGGCCAGACCTTCGCCGCGCTGCTCGTCGGCACCTCACTCGGCGCCCGCCGCGGCTTCCTCTCCCTCGCCCTGTACGCCGTCGCGGGTGCGGTCGGCGTGCCGTGGTTCGCGGACGGCACCTCCGGCTCGGGCGCCGTCTCCTTCGGCTACATCCTCGGCATGCTGCTCGCCTCCGCGCTGGTGGGCGCGCTGGCCGCCCGCGGCGCCGACCGCTCCCCGCTGCGCATGGCGGGCACGATGATCCTCGGCGAGGCCGTCATCTACGCCGTCGGCGTCCCCTACCTGGCCGTGGCCGCCGGCATGTCCGCCGCCCAGGCGATCTCCCTCGGCCTCACCCCGTTCCTCATCGGCGACGCCCTGAAGGCCGCCCTGGCGATGGGCCTGCTGCCCACCGCCTGGAAATTCGTCGGCAAGCGCTGACGTCGCAGTTCTTGCAGAAGAGGTTCGCCGGGTCGTACCGCTCCTTGGGCCCGGCGAGCCTCTTTTGCGTGTTCGAGCCGCTCAGGCCTCCTGCCGCCGGCGCTGCGACCACCACACCCCGGCCGCGCCGGCCGCGATCAGTGCGGCGCCCGCGGCGCCCAGGGGCAGCAGGTCACGCCCCGCACCGGTCTTCGGCAGCTCGTCGCCGCCCGGTGCGACCGGCTTGTTGTCGGTGCCGAGGAGCAGCGGGGTGGCCGGGGCGTTCGGCGACGGGTTGGTCGTGCCGAAGGGCACCGGGCCCTGCTGCCAGAAGGTCTTCTTCCCGTCCGTGGTCTGCACGGGCAGACAGATCTTGCCGGCCTTGGTCAGGTCGTAGGTCGCCCGGACCGCGTACGACTTGGACCGCCCGGCCGCAAGCGTGCCGACCGGGCAGCTGAAACCGCTGTTCGAACCTTCCGGCAGGTCCTTTTCCGCGATGGCCGAGCAGCCCTGAACACCGGTGATCTTCAGCGCGTCGAATCCGACGACCAAAAGCCGAATGTCACCGCTGTCCTTGCTGCCGTCGTTCTTCACGGTGGCGGTAATCGCCGTCTTTTTCGAACTGTTGTCGACCGAGATCTTCTCCGGCAGCAGCGTGCGCAGCTTCACGCCCGCCGGTGCCTCGTCGACCGCCTTTCCCCCCTTGTCGCTGCCCGTTCCCTGGTCATCGGCGGCGGCCGTGCAGGCGAGGACCAGCACGGCCGAAAAAGATGCCATGACCAGCGATCCCGCGATGCCCGCCGTGCGACGAGAACTCATGTTCGCCCCCCTTGCAACCCCCTGGACTGCGCCTGAATTCGCAGTACTTGAAGAGGTACCACAAGATTTCCCCGCACTATGCTGGTACGGCTCGAAGTGTGACCGTTGTGTTTCAGCAGAGACGGTCGTTGAGGGGGGTGCGACGCATTGCCGGGAAATTTGGGGGAAGCGGGAGAACCGAGGGCCGGCGGGATTCCGGGGCTGCTGGTGAACGCGCGCTATCGGCTGGTCGAAAGCATCGGGCAGGGGGGAATGGGACGGGTGTGGCGGGCCGTCGACGAAATGCTCGACCGACTGGTCGCGGTGAAGGAGATTCGCGTCGACGGGCAGGCCGCCGAGGACAGCGGCACACACCGCGAACGCACCCTGCGCGAGGCCCGGGCGACGGCCCGGATCGACCACCCCAACGTCGTGCGCGTGTACGACGTGGTGGACGAGGGCCAACGCCTGTGGATCGTCATGGAGTTGGTCACCGGCCGCTCACTGGAGCGGATCATGACGGAGGAGGGCCCGCTGAGCCCGCGCGAGACCGCGCGCATCGGCCTCGGCCTGGTGGCCGCGCTCCGCCAGGTGCACGCGGGCGGCGTCCTGCACCGGGACATCAAACCGGGAAACGTCCTGGTGGAAACGGGAGCGGGCCGGGTCGTCCTCACCGACTTCGGCATCGCCGCGATCCAGGACGCCAAGGCCCTCACCATGGTCGGCATGCTCGTCGGCTCCCCCGACTACATGGCTCCCGAGCGCATCTCCGGCCGCCGTCAGGGCCCTCCGTCCGACCTGTGGTCCCTGGGTGCGACCCTCTCCGCCGCCCTGGCGGGCAACTCCCCGTTCACCCGCGACACCACCCTGGCCACCCTGCACGCGGTCCTCTACGAAGAACCCCGCCTCCCCCCGACGGCAGGCCCCCTGCAACCCCTCCTGGCCGCCCTCCTGGCAAAGGACCCGTCGCACCGCCCCGGCCTGAGCGAGGTCGAGCGGGCCCTGAGGGTGGTGATGCATCCGTCACCGACCCCGACGGTTCCCCTGGGGGAGGTGCCGGTGGCGGGAGAGGCGCCGGTGGTGGGGGACGGTCCGGTGATGCCGGGACCGACGATGCCAGGGGTGACTGCGCCTGGCTTGACCGCGCCAGGGTTGACCGTGCCTGGGGCGACCGGGCCTGCTGTGGCGGGCGCCGGGCCCATCGGGGCCGCTTCAGCACCCGGGGTCGAGCAGGTGGCTCCTGGACCGGTGGAGTCCGGGCCGAGCGGAGCCGGGACGGTGGCGCCCGAGTCGGGCGGTGTCCCCGTTCCTGGCGGCAATGGCTCTGCCGATGTCGGCGGCGGCTCAGACTCCGCCGGTGGCCGTGGCGGACTCCTTGCGGCACCTGACGAAGCTGTGTCCGGGGGTGGTCCCGTGCAGCAGTCTGCCGGGGCTCTCGTGCGGGCAGGTGAGGTGACCCGGCGTCGGGCGGGTGCGCCGTTCGAGTCGGCCGGGGCGCCCGAAGGGCAGGACGGGCCGCACTTCCGTCGTACCGCGCTCCTGGCCGTTCTCGGGGTGGTCGCCGTCGGTGTCGTGATCGCCGTGCTGGCCGCCGGCTCCGGCGGGGGCGGGCGGCGGGAGGAGGCCCGGGGCGGGACCGCCACGGTTTCCTCGCCCAGGGTCTCGGACTCCGGGGCCGTCTCCCCGACCAACTCCCCGACCGTCGACGGGACCTCGCGGCCGCACAGTCCGCCGCCCGGCTCCAGGACGGAGGCGGGAGGCTTCGCATGGATTCCGCCGAAGGGGTGGCGGCGGGACGTGAAGACCGGGGCCGAGGTGCACTACACCTCGCCCGACGGGCGCCAGGAACTCGTCGGCAAGTCCTCGCTGGCCCGGGGCGGCCTCCTGGACACCTGGAAGCGCTCGGAGGAGAGCGCCCGGCAGGGACGCGACTACGTCAAGATCCGGCTGGCGGAGACCAGATTCCAGGGGTACCCGGCGGTCGTCTGGGAGTACACCTTCACCCTCAGGGGCACCCCCTGGCACGCCCGCCTCCTCGGCTTCGACGCGGACGGGAAGTCGTACCAGATCAACACCTGGTACCAGCCGGAGACCGAAGCACAGGCCCTGAAGACGTACAGCACGGTGAAGGAGACCTTCACCGTGCTGTGAGCCGTGAGCCGTGAGCGGCTGGAGTCAGCCGGACGTCAGCCCGTGGTGACCTTGTCGCCCACCTCGGCCTCGGCCGCGGGCACCTCGGTCCCGTGGCCCCCCGTCACCTTCTGCTTCACGAACGCGACCGCCAGGACGAGTGCCGCGACCAGCAGCGACAGCAGCACCGTCTCCTGTCCGTCGTGCTTCGTGTCGAACAGCATGTACACCAGGACGCCCACGATCAGACCGGCTGTCGCCCAGGTCAGGTACGGGTACAGCCACATCTTCACCACGAGCTTCTCCGGCGCCTCCCGCTGGATGATCTTCCGCATCCGCAGCTGCGAGAAGCAGATGACCAGCCAGACGAACAGCGCGACCGCACCGGACGAGTTGACCAGGAAGAGGAAGATCGTGTCCGGGAACTTGTAGTTGAAGAAGACCGCGACGAAGCCGAAGAGGACGGAGGCGAGGATCGCCGCCATCGGCACGCCCCGGGACGTCGTACGGGCGAACGCCTTCGGCGCGTCACCACGCTGACCGAGCGAGAACGCCATCCGGGAGGCCGTGTACATGCCCGAGTTGAGGCAGGACAGCACCGAGGTCAGCACGATGAAGTTCATGATCTCGCCGGCGTGCGCGATGCCGAGGGAGTCCAGGGCGGCGACGTACGAGCCGTCCTTCGCGATCGAGGGGTCGTTCCACGGCAGCAGAGTGACGACGACCAGGATCGAGCCCAGGTAGAAGACGCCGATACGCCAGATGATGCTGTTGGTCGACTTGGTGACCGCCTTCTGCGGGTCCTCCGACTCGCCGGCCGCCAGCGTCGCGATCTCGCTGCCCATGAAGGAGAAGACGACCAGCAGCACACCCGTGAGGATGGAGCCGGGTCCGTGCGGCAGGAAGCCGCCGTGCGAGGTCAGATTGCCGAAGCTCGCCTTGTCGGCGTGCACGCCCGGCAGGACACCGAAGATGGCCAGCAGGCCGACGACGATGAACGCGCCGATCGCCACGACCTTGATGCCGGCGAACCAGAACTCGAACTCGCCGTAGGAGCCGACCGAGACCAGGTTGGTCGCGGTCAGGACGACCATCACGATGAGCGCCCAGCCCCATTGGGGCACGGCCGGGATCCAGCCCGTGAGGATGTCCGCGCCGGCGGTGGCCTCGACGGCCAGCACGACGACCCAGAAGAACCAGTAGAGCCAGCCGATGGAGAAGCCGGCCCAGCGTCCGAGCGCGCGGTCGGCGTGCGCGGAGAAGGAACCGGAGGTCGGGTTGGCGGCGGACATCTCGCCGAGCATGCGCATCACCAGCACCACGAGCGTGCCGACGAGGGCGTACGACAGGAGGATGCCCGGTCCCGCGGTAGCGATACCGGCCTTGGAGCCGACGAAGAGGCCGGCTCCGATGACGCCACCGATCGCGATCATCGTCAGATGGCGGTTTTTGAGTCCTGCTTGGAGGCCCGAACCAGGGGTCATGGACGGATTTCCTTTACGCCAGGGGGAGCAACTCGCACGAGCGGTGTACGAGCCGGTCCAGTGAAACCGAGGCGAACGAATCCGGGAACCTCTGAATCCAGATCGTTACTTGAGGTTTCCTTGAGGTTCTATGGTTTCAGACACATTTTTTGGGCTCGACACCCGAGGCTGCTGCCCCGATACAGGCGTGTCACACTCGTCCCATGCGCGTGTATCTCGGCTCCGACCATGCGGGCTACGAACTCAAGAACCACCTCGTCGAATGGCTCACGGCGGCGGGGCACGAGCCCGTCGACTGCGGGCCTCTCATCTATGACGCCCAGGACGACTACCCGCCCTTCTGCCTGCGTGCCGCGGAGAAGGCAGCCGCGGACCCCGAGGCTCTCGGCATCGTGATCGGCGGCTCCGGCAACGGGGAGCAGATCGCCGCGAACAAAGTGAAGGGTGTGCGGGCGGCTCTCGCGTGGAGCGAGGAGACCGCGGCGCTGGGGCGGCAGCACAACAACGCGAACGTCGTGGCCGTGGGTGCGCGGATGCACAGCACGGAGGAGGCGACCAAGTTCGTCGAGGTCTTCCTCAACACGCCGTTCTCCGGTGACGAGCGTCACCAGCGCCGCATCGACATGCTGTCGGCGTACGAGACGACGGGCGACCTGCCCCCGATCCCGCCCCACCACCCGCAGCAGTAACCCCGGGGGCTCCGCCCCCAGGCCCCCCGCGCTGCCCACCCACCCGACTCGGTCGGCCGACAGGGGTGGGCAGAACGGGACGGGTGGGCGAGTGGGAAAGACACGGCAGGAAAGGACACCTCAGCCTTGCCAGAAGGGCACACCATCCACCGGCTGGCCCAGGACTACGCCGAGCGCTTCCAGGGCACCGCTCCACGGGTGACCAGCCCCCAGGGCAAGTTCTCGGACGCGGCCGACCTGCTGAACGGTGCCCTTCTCACCGGCACCGAGGCCCACGGCAAGCACCTCTTCCTCCGGTTCCGCGACACCGACTGGGTCCACATCCACCTCGGCCTGTTCGGCAAGGTCGGCTTCGGCCCCACCCCGGCACCCCCGCCCACCGAAACCGTCCGGCTCCGCCTCGCGAACGGCACCGCGTACGTCGACCTGCGCGGTCCGACGACCTGCGCGCTCATCACGGACGACGAGAAGCGGGCGATACACGACCGCCTCGGCCCCGACCCCCTGCGCGCGGACGCCGACCCGGGCGCGGCACACCGGAGGATCTCCCGCAGCCGTACGACGATCGCCGCACTGCTGATGGACCAGAAGATCATCGCCGGCGTGGGCAACGTCTACCGCGCCGAGGTCCTCTTCCGGCACCGGATCGACCCGTACCGCGAGGGCCGGGGCATCACCCCGGCCCAGTGGGACGCCATCTGGTCCGACCTCGTCGCGCTCATGCGCGAGGGCGTGCGCAACAACCGCATCGACACGGTCCGCCCCGAGCACACCCCGGAGGCGATGGGCCGCCCGCCCCGCGTGGACGACCACGGCGGCGAGGTCTACGTCTACCGCCGGGCCACCCTGCCCTGTCACATCTGCGGCACCGAGATCCGCACCGCCGACCTCGCCGCCCGCAACCTCTTCTGGTGCCCGACCTGCCAGCAGCCCTGAGCGGGAGCCGTCAGAAGCCGTGCGGCAGCCACGGGGCCACCGGTGAGGCGAACGCCACCGATGCCTCCGTCAGCGCCCCGTCCCGCAGTTCCCGTACCCGGCCGGCCGCCGCCAGCGACAGCAGGGTCACACCGCCGAGGTAGGCCGCGCCCAACTCCCGTACGGACAGGGTGAGATCGGCCGGGTCGGTGGTGCGCTCGCACGACGCGCCCTTGGTGTCCCCGGTCAGCCGCCAACGCCCCGCGTTCCAGGGGCAGAAGTCGTCCGCCACCTCGAACACGACGTCCACCGGCACCTGATAGGTGCGCGCCGCCAGCGCCGCACCGACGTCCACCAGACGGACGTAGCACGAGTCCCGCAGCCGCGGCACACAGCGCCGGACGTCGGAGACCAGGTACTGCCACGCGTCGTCGACCGGCCGTCCCCGCACGGTCAGGTTCGTCATCAGGTCGATGTCGAACAGGAAGCGCCACAGGGCCGCATCGGTCGCCGGGTCCAGCGCGGCGAGGCCCTCCAGCGACACCGTGCCGTTGTGCCCGGTCGGCCCCCAGCCCAGCTTGGTGCGGAAGCGGGCGTACCCGGTGACCTCGCCGTCCCGCTCGGCGACCACGCACTGCAGCGCGGACGCGCCCTCCCGCTCGCTCTCCGGGTCGAGCAGCGCCACCCGCTCCCAGCCGGGCTGCCGGGCCAGCATCCCGGGCCGGCGCGGCACCAGCGCCGCGTACACCGCCTCGCACTCGGCGAGGGCGTCGGCGGGCTGCGCGTACCGCAGCCGTATGTCCTCGGTGCCGGCGGGCAGGGCCAGCCGCACCCGGCTGGTGTCGATCTCGGCGTGCAGCTGGAAGGTGGCGGCGCCGTACCCGAAGCGGCCGTAGATGGCCGGCTCGGAGGCCGTCAGCGCCGCGAGCGGTTCGCCCAGGGCGTGCAGGTCGTCCAACTGGCGACGCATCATCGAGGTCAGCACGCCACGCCGCCGGTGCGTGGCGGCCACGCTCACCATGGTGACGCCCGCGGCGGGCACCTGGGACCCGCCCGGCACGGTCATCCGGAAGCTGAACGCCCCCGCAGTGCCCACCAGCACGTCCCCGTCCCAGGCGGCCAGGGAACGGTCGAACTCGGTGAGCGATCTGTCCAGTTCGCGCTCCTCGGCCGACGCCGGACCCGCGCCGAAGGCGCGGATCAGGTTGTCCCACCACCTGTCCCACTCCTCGGGGCGCAGCACCTTCAACTCGGTCGTACGGTCGATCGCCATGAGCCATGCCTATCAGGGCATTGCGGGACGAGCCAGCGAATTTCTCCCGGTCGGCGGCGCGATGACCCTCCGTGCCGTTCACTGTGTAGTTGAACCGCGAAGTTAAGCCTCTCACGGGGGACAAGTGGGACCTCCCGTGCCAAGCGGCTGGTCCGATCGATAGGGTCCCGAACTAATGGCAGCAGGACGAGAGCGGCGCGCGAAGGCCGAGACGTTCACGGCCCGGTGGAAGATGCAGTGGCACCGGGTCCGCGTCGGCCTGCGCAGAAGCGCCGTGGACTACTTCCGCGGCGACGGTTCGGACTGGATCGCGCTCGCCGGTCTGCTGCTCACCATCCCCGTCCTCGCGGCCATGACCCTCGCCAACTCGGTGTGGTGCTCCCCGGGCACCCTCGTGCTGCCGATCGTCGCGGGCGGCCTGCTGCTGCGTCCGGCGAGCCTGCTCGGCCTGTACGCGGCGGCGGCCACCGCGCTGATCGTGGAGTCGGTGCGGCTCGGCCCGTACACCGAGGGGCCCTCGCGGGTCACCCCCGGTGTGGTCCTGGTGGTCGCCGCGTGCGGCTTCTTCGGCCTGCTGACCGCGCAGTTCCGCAGCCGGGTCGGTGTGCCGTGGCGGCGCGGCGGCACCATGCTCTTCGACCTGCGCGAGCGGATCCGGGTGCAGAGCAAGCTGCCGAAGCTGCCGCAGGGCTGGCACCACGAGATGGCGCTGCGCCCGGCGGGCGGCCAGTCCTTCTCGGGCGACTTCGTCGTCGCGGCCCGTACGAACAGCGGCCGCACCCTGGAGGTCGTGCTCACGGACGTGTCCGGAAAGGGCATGGACGCGGCATCGCGTGCGCTGCTGCTGTCGGGCGCGTTCGGTGGACTCCTGGGCTCCCTCGTCCCGCACGCCTTCCTCACGGCCGCCAACGGCTACCTGCTCCGCCAGGACTGGGACGAGGGCTTCGCGACCTCCATCCACCTGGTGCTGGACCTGGACTCCGGGGACTACGAGCTGTACTCGGCGGGCCATCCGCCGGGGCTGCAGCTGAGCGCGGGCAGCGGCCGCTGGGAGGAGAAGGCCGCCGAGGGCCCGCTGCTGGGTGTGTACGACGGCGCCCAGTTCGACCCGGTCAAGGGTTCGCTGCGCCCCGGGGACGTGTTGATGCTGTTCACGGACGGACTGGTGGAAACCTCCGACCGCGACATCGTGGAGGGCATCGACCGCCTCACCGGAGAGGCCGACCGCTATGTCGCCGGGGGCTTCCACGGCGCCGCCTGGCACCTCATCGAAGCGGTCGCGAAGGACGTCAACGACGACCGGGCCCTGCTCCTGATCTGCCGCCAGGCAGCGCCGGCGACGGCCCGCTGAGCCACCCCCGGGGAACGCCGGGGGGTGGGGTTTTCCCCCGCCCGGATCCGCCAGCCGTCCGCATGGTCCGGCCACCCTCCGTATCCGTACGGTCGGCACACGTCACCGAACGCCCACGGACCGGAGGGACCCCCATGCCAAGCGACTGGGCCGTAGAACTGCACGGAGTCACGCGCCACTACGGCCGCGGAGGCTCCGCCGTGCACGCCCTGCGCGGCATCGACCTCGCCCTTCCCTCCGGCACCTTCACCGCGGTGATGGGTCCCTCCGGCTCGGGCAAGTCCACGTTCCTGCAGTGCGCGGCGGGCCTGGACCGCCCCACCGCGGGCCGGGTGGTGCTCGGCGGCACGGACATCACCGGGCTGAGCGAGAACAAGCTGACCGCGCTGCGCCGCACCCGCCTCGGCTTCGTCTTCCAGGCCTTCAACCTCCTCCCCTCCCTCACGGTCGAACAGAACGTCGTCCTGCCCCTGCGGCTGGCCGGCCACCGCCCCGACCGCCGCCGCTCGGCCGAGGTACTGGCCCAGGTCGGCCTCACCGACAAGGCCCGGCGCCGCCCGAGCGAGCTGTCCGGCGGCCAGCAGCAGCGCGTGGCCGTCGCCCGGGCCCTGGTCACCCGCCCCGACGTCGTCTTCGCCGACGAGCCCACCGGCGCCCTGGACACCAGCACCGCCGCCGAGATCCTCGCCCTGCTGCGTGACGCCGTGGACTCCCAGCGCGCCACGATCGTCATGGTCACCCACGACCCGTCGGCGGCCGCCTGGGCCGACCGCGTCCTGTTCCTGGCCGACGGCCAACTGGTCGACCACCTGGACCGAGCCCCCGCCGCCCACATCGCGTCCCGCATGACGGCCCTCACCGCCCACGCGGCCCGCACCCGCCCGGCGGCCTGATGCGCCCCAACGGCCTGGCGAGAGCCTCCCTCCGCTTCAAACCCTCCACCTTCATCGGCACCTTCGTCGCCCTCGCCCTCACCGCGATGATCGTGGCGGCCTGCGGGATCCTCCTGGAGACCGGAGCCCGCGCCAGGGTCCCACCCCAGCGCTACGCCCACGCCCCGGTGGTCGCCGCGGCCGGCCAACGCGCCCGCCTGGGCCACGCCGGCGAAGGCGACAGCCAGCCCGTCCCGGACCGAGCCCGCCTCGACAGCTCCCTGACCGCCGAGGCAGCCACCGCCCCCGGCGCCCGCGCCGCCGTACCCGACATCACCTTCCCGGTACGCGGCCCCCACGGCACCCCGTACACCGCCCACAACTGGACCTCGACCACCTTCACCGGCGAGCACCCCACCACCGGCCGCCCACCCGCCCCCGGCGAAGTCGTACTCGCCCACGACAGCACCGAGACCACCGACACCACCCGCACCGTCGGAGACCGCATCACCCTCACCACCCCCGACGGCACCCGCACCACCTACCGCGTCTCAGGCCTCACCCAAGCCCCCCGCACCACCGTCTGGTTCGCCGACTCCGACGCCCTACGGCACTCCGGCCACCCCGGCCGAGTCGACGCCATCGCCGTACTCCCCGAGCCCGGCGTCACCCCCGGCACCCTCAGGTCCCAGGTGGCCCGCGTCCTCGGCCACCACGCCCTCGTGCACACCGGCGACGACCGGGGCGCGGTGGAAGACCCCTCCCTCGCCCAGGCCCGGGAACTGCTCACCGGACTCGGCGGCTCCTTCGGCGGCGTCGCCACGCTGGTCGCCGTGTTCACCGCCGCCGGCACCGTCGCCCTCGGCATCGGCCAACGCGCCCGCGAGTTCGCCCTGTTGCGGGCCATCGGCACCACGCCGCGCCAGATCCGCCGCACCATCGCCACCGAGGCACTCCTCGTCGCCCCGCCGGCCGGCGCGGCCGGCTGCCTGCCCGGCATCGCGCTGGCCCACTGGTGGTTCGGCCAGCTCCAGGACAAGGGGGCCTTACCGGACGCCGTACGACTCTCCGTCTCCTGTATCCCGCTGGTCACCGCGGTCGGCGCCGTCTTTGTCACCGCTCTGTGCGCCGGCTTCCTGGCCGCCCGCCGCAGCTCCCGCATCAAGCCGGGCCAGGCGCTCGGCGAGGCGTCCGTGGAGCGGCTGCGCATCGGCTGGATCCGCACCCCCCTCGGCCTGGCCGCCGCCGTGGGCGGCTGCCTCTGCGCGGACCTGGCCTCATCCACGAGCAGCGAGGACGCGGCCAACGCGGCCCTCGGCATCGTGTTCCTGTTCATGCTCGCCGTCGCCCTGCTCGGCCCGCTCGTCGCCCGTGCCTGCGCCGCCCTGTTCGGGCTGCCGTTGCGCGGTGCCGGCGCCCCGGCCGAACTCGCCGCCGCCAACTCCCGCACCAACGCCCGCCGGCTGGCCTCCGCGATCACCCCGATCGTGCTCGCCATGGCCTTCGCCTCGGTCCTGGTCTTCCTGCAGACCAGCGAGGAGAAGACCACTGCCGACCAGCAGCGCGCCGGTGTCACCGCCGACCACATCGTCACGGCCGAGCCGGGCCTCGCCCCCGATGCCGTACGCCGGGCCCGGGACACTCCCCGGGTCACCGCGGCCGTCGGCCTGTTGCGCAGCTCGGTCCTCGTCCCGGTCGCCGGCTCGCTGCGGTCCGCCTCCGCCCAGGGCGTCACCGGTTCCGTAGGCGACCTGACCGCCGTCCAGGACCTGGACGTCCGGCACGGGCGCCTGACCCTGCGGCCCGGCGAGATCGCCGTGGACGCCGGCCTCGCCCGCGACGCCCATGTGCGCGTCGGCCGGCGCCTGCTCCTCCGTCTGCCCGACGGCACCCGGGCCGCCCCGCTGGTCGTGGCGACGTACGGCCGCGGCATGGGCCTGTCCGAGCTGACGGTGAGCCACGCCGACCTCGCCGGCCACGTCACCTCCGCCTTCGACACGGAGCTGTGGACGAAGGGCGGCACGACGGCCGGTCTCGCCCCTCTCGGCACGGTGCTGGACCGGTCCGGCTACTCCGCCGCCCAGTCCCTGGACCGGCAGCTCAACGCCTGGGCCAACGCCGTGATGGCCGCCGTGCTCGGCGGGTTCGCGGCCGTCGCCGCCGGCAACACGCTGGTGATGACCGTCCTCGCCCGGCGCAGGGAACTCGACACCCTGCGGCTGATCGGCTCCACGCGGCGGCAGATCCTGCGGATGATCCGCTGGGAGGCCCTGCTGGTCACCCTCGCGGGCATCGCGCTCGGCACCGCCATCGCCGTGGCCACGCTGGTGCCGATGACGAACGGGCTGACCGGGCAGGACCCGTACATCCCGCCCGTCGTCTACGGCGCCTTCGCCGGCGGCATCCTGCTGCTCGGGCTGACCGCGGTCACCGTCCCGGCCCGTGCGGCGCTGCGCCGGGAGACACTGGACGGGTGACCGAGACACCACTCACCCTGGCCGAGGTCGAGAGCCTCGCCCGCACCGCGCACGCGGGGCAGACCGACAAGGCGGGACAGCCGTACGCGGAGCACCTCGCGGCCGTCGCCGACGGGGTGCGCGCCCGCGGCGGGGACGCCGAGCAGATCGCGGCGGCCTGGCTGCACGACTCCGTCGAGGACGACGCGCTGAGCGAGGAGTGGCTGACGGCGGCCGCCCTGACCCCGCGCACCAAGGCCATCGTGCGTGCCGTCACCAAGCGGACGGGGGAGGGGCCGGAGGCGTACGCGCGCCGGATCCTCGCCACCCCGGGCGCGCTGCTGGTGAAGCAGGCCGACCTGGCGCACAACGCCGACCCGGAACGGCTCGCGGCCCTGGACGAGCCGACCCAGAAACGACTGACCGAGAAGTACGCACGGATGCACGCACTTCTCGGTCTCGATCAGCGGGGCCGGACGCCCGGGCAGCGGAGCTAGACGCCGACCTTCTGGCGCTCGCGTTCCTTCTGCTGGCGCTCGCGGGCCAGTTCGGCCGCGTCCTGCTTGAACGCCCACTCCATCTTCGGCTCCATCGCGAACCGGAAGACCCGCTGCGCGGGCCGGGTGCACAGCAGTGTGACGACGGCGGCCGCGGCGACGGTCACCGCGATCTCGCCGAGCGGGTGGTGCAGCCAGGCGTGGTCGAACCAGCCCCGGTAGTCGGCGAGCTTCACCAGGAAGCCGTGCAGCAGATAGCCGTACAGGGTGCCCGCGCCGAGCGCCGTGAACCACATCTTCCGGCGCGGCACCCAGGCGAAGAAGCACGCCGTCAGCACCAGCGAGCAGCCCAGCATCGCGAGCACCATCACCGGACCGCACCACCAGGGCGCGCCCAGCTCCTGCGCGGAGTCGCGGTGGTAGAACCAGGCGGTGTTCATGCGCGGCACCGCCCACCAGCCGACCGCCAGCGCCACGGCGAAGACGGGCACCGAGGCGATCCGCACCGAGCGACGGCGCACCAGCTGGAAGTGCTCGGGCTTCATGCACAGGCCGAGCACGAAGTACGGCAGGAACTGCAGGACGCGCTGGAGGTCGAGGTCGTCACCGATGCTCGGCGTGATGCTGGCCAGCATGGCGAGGCCGACGGCCAGCGGCAGCGGCCAGCGCACCAGCTTCCAGATCGGTGTCGTCAGCCGCCAGACGAACAGCGCGACCAGGAACCAGGTCAGGTACCAGGGATCGAGGAGGCTGATCGGCTCGTGGGAGCCGTCGACGGCGTTCTTGAAGAGCGGGTACGCGGTCTCGAAGAGGACGTACGGCACGACGACACCGGTGATGAGCCGCTTCAGCCGGTCCGGACGCATGTCGAAACTGCGCGAGAAGAAGCCGGAGATGATGATGAACGCCGGCATGTGGAAGGTGTACACGACGGTGTACACGCCCTCCAGGATCCGGCTGTCGCCCTTCAGAGGTTCCCAGGCGTGCCCCATCGCGACGAGCACGATCGCCAGGTACTTGGCGTTGTCGAAGAACGAATCGCGCTGTTTGCCCGGTCTGTCCGCGGGGGGCTGCCGCTTCTGCGCACTCATCGGGGTACGCGGACCGGGCACTCCGTCCGCCGGCGACTGTGCCGGGGGGAGCGGCCTGCGGCTGTGGCCGGGGGACGAGGCGGCGTCAAACATCTCAGGCACCCTAGCGTCGACTGTGGGATTTCGTAAAACCCCCGTGGTCATTCCTGGTTATCGCCTTCGGGTACCCGCTGATTTACATGTCGTGCCTCTTCTGTCCACGTGATGATGGGCACAACCAAGCCCCCCGTTCAGACTCAATGTCCCGATTCATCCCGACTAATTGGGGCATAGTGCGCCCCTGTGGCATCAATTCGAATTACCTGCGCACATGATGTGTGGGCACGGAAACGAAGCTGCGCAATTCCCTGTGGAGTCGGGCGCGGGTGTTCCGTCGAATTACTGTGCGGGGCGTCGCCCGCCGCGGGTGCTTGTCCAACGTTGCGTCACGAACCGCATACGGTGGCCGGGTTGGTGGCACGATGGTTCTGGCGGGGGTGCGGGGCAGTACCCCCGGGCCGGGAGAGCGGACCGACCGAGGGTGTGATCAGTTGTGGCCATTTCACTGTCTGTGGTGCTGCTGTTGGCGATCATCCTTGTGGTGCTGATCCGAGGCGGGAGCATCAAACCGGGTCCGGCCATCGTCGCCGTCCTCTTCGGTTTCTTCCTCGCCTCCACCGGCATGGCGCCCTCCATCAACCGGTTTCTGAACTCGATAGCGGAGACCATCAACCAGATCAAGTTCTGACGCCGGCGGGGCCGGGCCACTTCGTCTTCCACCGGCGACGGGCCGATCGTCATCCGCGGCTGCGCGCCGCGGCCGGGCACGGCTACTCCGTGTGCGTCGACGGCGACAGCACGCACACCATCACCCGGATGGACCTCGCCCACGGCACGGCCCGCTGGACCGCCGAGGTGGCCGGCCCCCTCCGCTCCGCTGCTGCCGAGGGTCCGCACGGTCGCTGTCGCGGTCGTACGGGCACACGATGGAGATGACGGAGTTGGCAAGCGACCCGGCGATGCGCCGGGACACGACAGCCGGAGGGAGGCGCGACGCCATGCCCCAGTTCATGGACGTCCACCACGGCATGGAGGGCATCACCGCCGACCAGCTGATGCAGGCCCACAAGGCCGACCTCGCCATCGAGAAGGACGAGGGCGTCCACTTCGAGAAGGCCTGGGCGGATCCGGAGTCCGGCACGGTCTACTGCCTCTCTGAGGCCCCCACGGCCGAAGCGGTCCAGCGCATCCATGAACGCGCCGGTCACCTGGCCGACGAGATCCACCCGGTCCCCCTGGCCGTGTGACCGACCCGGAAGGGCCCGGCCCGAAGCATCACGCCCATGGGTGAACCGGCACGAGAGGCCCTGGGAACGACTGAAGGCCCAGGGAGAGGAAACCATCTCTCACCTGGGCCTTCGGCCTTCGGAGCGGGCGACGGGAATCGAACCCGCGTAGCTAGTTTGGAAGACTAGGGCTCTACCATTGAGCTACGCCCGCGACAGTGCGCCGCAGGTCGGTGACCACGGCACTGCTGAGCATCGTAGCGGGTCGCCCGCCGCGGAGGCCAACGTGTTTGGACTGCGGCGATGCCACCCGCGCGGCAGTCTGCAAACCAGCCGACGGATCCGGCCGGGGCATGTACCCTACGTGTCGCACCAGACGGGGTGTGGCGCAGCTTGGTAGCGCGTCCGCTTTGGGAGCGGAAGGCCGTGGGTTCAAATCCCGCCACCCCGACCACCGGCTCGCGGTGCCGCAATGATCGCCTTTTGGGGCGCTGACCGGCTGCGGTTACTATGCAAGCTGCGCGCCCGTGTGTCCCGGCCCACTCGGCCTACGAACTCCTCCGGGCGGCGAAATCCGCCGGACCAGTCTGGCTCCGGCAGAACCCAAGAAGTCAGCCACAAGGAGACCGAACCGTGAAGAGCGCCGTGGAGACCCTGAACCCGACCCGGGTTCGGCTCACTGTCGAGGTGCCCTTCGAGGAGCTCAAGGACAGCCTCGACGCGGCGTACAAGAAGATCAACCAGCAGGTCACGGTGAAGGGCTTCCGTAAGGGCAAGATCCCGGCCCGCGTCATCGACCAGCGGTTCGGCCGCGGTGCGGTGCTGGAGGAGGCCGTCAACGACGCGCTCCCGAAGTTCTACACCGAGGCGGTCAACGAGGCCGAGCTGAGCCCGCTGGGCCAGCCCGACGTCGACATCACCGAGCTGAAGGACGGCGAGACGCTGAACTTCACCGCCGAGGTCGACATCCGCCCGGCCCTCGAGATCCCGGACTACTCCGGCATCGAGGTCGAGGTCGACGCCGTCGAGGTCACCGACGAGGACATCGAGAAGTCGGTCGAGCAGCTCCGTGAGCGCTTCGCCTCCACCTCCCCGGTGGAGCGTGCCGCCGAGGACGGCGACGTCGTCACCATCGACCTGGAGGCCAAGGTCGACGGCGAGGTGCTGGAGGACGGCATCGCCAACGGCGTCTCCTACACCATCGGCTCCGGCGAGCTGCTGGACGGCATCGACGACGCCGTGAAGGGCCTGGAGGCCGGTGGCGAGGCCACCTTCACCTCCGAGCTGAAGGGCGGCTCCGCCGCGGGCAAGGAGGCCGAGGTCACCGTCAAGGTCACCCAGGTCGCCGCCCGTGAACTGCCGGAGCTGGACGACGAGTTCGCGCAGCTCGCCTCCGAGTTCGACACCCTGGACGAGCTGAAGGCCGACAGCCGCAAGCGCCTGGCCAACATGAAGCAGTTCGACCAGGCCACCCAGGCGCAGGAGCGCGTCCTGGAGAAGCTCCTCGAGCTGGTCGAGGTCCCGGTCCCCGAGAAGCTGCTCGAGGACGAGATCAACACCCGCAAGCACAACCTGGAGCACCACCAGCTCGGCCAGATGGGCCTCACCCTCGAGAAGTACCTGGAGATCCAGGGCAAGACCGTCGAGGAGTTCGAGACCGAGACCCGCGAGGCCGCGGTCAAGGGCATCAAGACCCAGTTCGTCCTCGACGAGCTGGTCAAGAAGGAGAACCTCAACGTCAACCAGGAGGAGCTCACCGAGCACCTCATGCGGCGTGCGGCCTCCTCCGGCATGTCCCCCGACCAGTTCGCCCAGGCCGTCGTCGAGGGTGGCCAGGTGCCCCTCCTGGTCGGCGAGGTCGCCCGCGGCAAGGCTCTGGCCGTCGTGGTCGAGTCCGCCACGGTGAAGGACACCAACGGCGAGGTCATCGACCTGGACGACGAGGACGAGACCGAGTCCGCCGAGGGCGCCGAGGACGCGGCCGAGGAGAAGACCGAGGGCTGAGTCCCACGGCGTCTGTGACGACGTAGACGGGCCCCTGAGGACTTTCTCGGGGGCCCGTTTGTCGTACCGGCTCGTACCGGCCAACCTGGAGGGGCACGGGACCGCAAACCGCACCGCCAAACCGGCGGGGTCCTCCGCTACGCCCCCGGCGAACACCCGCTTCTCCGGGATTCCCCGAAGCGGCCTGAGCGTTAGGGTCCATGAGTACGAGGGCAAGCTGGACTTCCCGCTAAGCCCCGGCAGGACTACGTGAGACGGCCCGGCGCCGTCGTAAGACGAGCAGGTGGATACGTGACGAATCTGATGCCCTCCGCCGCCGGCGAGCCTTCCATCGGTGGTGGCCTCGGCGACCAGGTCTACAACCGGCTGCTCGGCGAGCGGATCATCTTCCTCGGTCAGCAGGTTGACGACGACATCGCCAACAAGATCACCGCTCAGCTGCTGCTCCTTGCGGCCGACCCCGCCAAGGACATCTACCTCTACATCAACAGCCCCGGCGGCTCGGTGACGGCCGGCATGGCGATCTACGACACCATGCAGTACATCCCGAACGACGTGGTCACGATCGGCATGGGCATGGCGGCCTCGATGGGCCAGTTCCTGCTCACCGGCGGCACCGCCGGCAAGCGCTTCGCCCTGCCGCACACGGACATCATGATGCACCAGGGCTCCGCGGGCCTCGGAGGTACGGTCTCGGACATCAAGATCCAGGCCCAGTACCTGCTGCGCACCAAGAAGACCATGTCCGAGCTGACCGCGCTGCACTCCGGCCAGACCGTCGAGACGATCGTTCGCGACGGCGACCGCGACCGCTGGTTCACCCCGGAAGAGGCCAAGGAGTACGGTCTCATTGACGAGATCATCACGCACGCCTCGGGTGTTCCGGGAGGCGGCGGCACCGGTGCCTGACCGGCCCGGCCACGCCAAGCACCGCCGAGACCCCAGCCCCCCGAACGCCACCAGGACGGTGAACCCCATGAGCAACTTCCACGGCGCCGCCAGCGGCATGTACGAAGGGCCCCGCCCCGACAGCCGCTACGTCATCCCGCGCTTCGTCGAGCGCACCTCCCAGGGCATCCGCGAGTACGATCCGTACGCGAAGCTCTTCGAGGAGCGCGTGATCTTCCTCGGCGTCCAGATCGACGACGCCTCCGCCAACGACGTCATGGCGCAGCTGCTGTGCCTGGAGTCGATGGACCCCGACCGGGACATCTCGATCTACATCAACAGCCCCGGTGGCGACATGACGGCCCTCACGGCCATCTACGACACCATGCAGTTCGTGAAGCCCGACATCCAGACGGTCTGCATGGGCCAGGCGGCCTCCGCCGCGGCCATCCTGCTCGCCGCCGGTACGCCGGGCAAGCGCATGGCGCTGCCGAACTCGCGCGTGCTGATCCACCAGCCCGCCGGCTCCACCGGCCGCGGCCAGCTCTCCGACCTGGAGATCATCGCCAACGAGTTCACCCGGATGCGTGACCAGCTGGAGAACATGCTGGCCAAGCACTCCAACCGGCCGATCGAGAAGGTCCGCGAGGACATCGAGCGCGACAAGATCCTCACGGCCGAGGAAGCACTCGAGTACGGCATCGTCGACCAGATCATCTCCACCCGGAAGATGAACAACGCCACGGTCCGCTGACGCGGGTCGACGTCTTCGTCGACGTATTCTCTGCCCCTCTTGGCACGGTGCACGTCAAAGTGAACCCTGCCAAGGGGGGCCCGAACACAGGGCCCGGCAAGGTACCGTCGGACATAAGGCAGCACCAGGAGCCGCTGGATTCGAAAGCGTCCAGGCGTCTCCCAGGCGAAGGGGAAGCACACCGTGGCACGCATCGGTGACGGCGGCGATCTGCTCAAGTGCTCGTTCTGCGGCAAGAGCCAGAAGCAGGTCAAGAAGCTCATCGCAGGGCCCGGTGTGTACATCTGCGACGAGTGCATCGATCTCTGTAACGAGATCATCGAGGAAGAGCTCGCCGAGACGAGCGAGGTGCGCTGGGAGGAACTCCCGAAGCCCCGCGAGATCTACGAGTTCCTGGAAGGCTACGTAGTCGGCCAGGAAGCGGCTAAGAAGGCGCTCTCCGTCGCGGTGTACAACCACTACAAGCGGGTCCAGGCAGGCGAGAACGGCGGCGCCCAAGGCCGCGACGACGCCATCGAGTTGGCGAAGTCCAACATCCTTCTGCTCGGCCCCACGGGCTCCGGCAAGACCCTCCTCGCGCAGACCCTGGCCCGCATGCTCAACGTCCCGTTCGCCATCGCCGACGCGACGGCGCTGACGGAGGCGGGCTATGTGGGCGAGGACGTCGAGAACATCCTGTTGAAGCTGATCCAGGCGGCGGACTACGACGTCAAGAAGGCCGAGACGGGGATCATCTACATCGACGAGATCGACAAGGTCGCGAGGAAGAGTGAAAACCCTTCCATCACCCGCGACGTCTCGGGCGAGGGCGTCCAGCAGGCCCTGCTCAAGATCCTCGAGGGCACCACGGCCTCCGTCCCGCCCCAGGGCGGCCGTAAGCACCCCCACCAGGAGTTCATCCAGATCGACACGACGAACGTCCTGTTCATCGTGGGCGGTGCCTTCGCGGGCCTGGAGAAGATCATCGAGTCCCGGGCCGGCGCGAAGGGCATCGGCTTCGGCGCGACGATCCGCTCCAAGCGCGAGCTGGAGGCCAAGGACCAGTTCGAGGACGTCATGCCCGAGGACCTGGTCAAGTTCGGCATGATCCCTGAGTTCATCGGCCGCCTGCCCGTCATCACGAGCGTCCACAACCTGGACCGCGAGGCCCTGCTCCAGATCCTGGTCGAGCCCCGCAACGCGCTCGTCAAGCAGTACCAGCGCCTCTTCGAACTCGACGGCGTGGAGCTGGACTTCGAGCGCGAGGCCCTGGAGGCCATCGCCGACCAGGCCATCCTCCGCCAGACCGGCGCGCGCGGCCTGCGCGCCATCATGGAGGAGGTCCTCATGTCGGTGATGTACGAGGTCCCGTCCCGCAAGGACGTGGCCCGCGTCGTCATCACCGCGGACGTGGTCCACTCCAACGTGAACCCGACCCTGATCCCGCGGGACGCCCGCGGGCGGGGCTCGGGGGAGCAGAAGACAGCCTGAGCTTCTCGGCGTCGACGGGCAGGCACCCCGCGTTGGGTGCCTGCCCGTCGACGTGTCAGACCAGGGACGATCGGATCGAGCCATCGTTCCGGCGGCAACTGGAGCCCACCCTGTTTCGGTGATCAAATCAGCCCGACCGGGTCAGACGTGTGTTCGAATGTCTGGCTTTATAAAACGGGAGGACTCCGAATGACTTTCCAGAGGGCGAAGCGCATGGTGGCCGCGGCCGGTGTGGTGGTGGCGGCAGGGGCCCTGCCGATCCTCGTGGCCTCGCCGGCGAGCGCCACGCAGGGCGACTGCTCCAACTACGTGGCCACGCATGGATACCGCGCCGGCGTGAAGGTGAAGGCGGCGTGCGGCAACAAGGCAATGCCCTTCCCCGGCGGCCCCGCCATCGCCAATCCGTACTGTATCTACGGTCTGGTGGCCCTCGGCGTGAGTAACGGCGTTGCCGACGAGGCGTGTGTACGAGCCTGACCGTGCAGAGAAGGCGGCTCGGCACCACCGAGCCGCCTTCTGTGATGCGGGAGTGCCGCTGCTGGGCCCTCAGGCCTTGACGCGTACGTCCTTGCGGAGCTTGGCGGTGATCTCCGCGGCGTCGCCGAGGGACATGCCCTTGCCTGCCATCGCGCTGGCCAAGTCGGCGTTGATGGTCACGCCGAGGGTGCTGTGGTCGCCCCAGATGCACACCGGCATGATCATCTGCTTCGGGCCCGAGGAACTGGACCCCGATCCACTCATGTCCAGCTTCACGGACTGGCACTTCATGACGGCGCCGTCGAGGCCCGCCGGCTCCTGCTCCTCGGGGCTGCCGACCAGCGTGCCCTTGGTGTCGTCGCCGCTCTGGTCCTTCTCGGACTCCTTCTTCATGTTGGCGAACATCGCGTCGACGACGACGGCGGGGTCGTCGATCTGGCCGTAGATGCCGCCGAACTTCAGCATCTTCATGGTGAGGGGGTTGCTCTTGTCGCCGGACTGGTATTCCGCGCCCACTGACTTGGCGTTCTTGACGCCGGCCTTCCGGGCAGCTGACACATCACTGTCCGTCATGGCGTCGTCGTTGGAGCTGGCACCCTTCTGGTACTCACCGTTGATCACGGTGGTCGGAGTGATCAGCTTGTGCGGGCCGTCGTCAGCGACGACGGTGCCGTTGCTTCCGCTGAGCACGAAGTACGCACCCACCGCGATCGCCGCGACGACCGCCACGGCCCCGATGATCAGGCCCGTCTTCTTCTTGCCGCCGCCCGCGGCCGGCGGCTGCGGGACGCCGTAGGGCTGCTGGCCGTACGGCTGCTGCTGGCCGTACGCGTTCGGCTGCTGCGGCACACCCTGCTGCGGGTAGCCGTAACCGGGCTGAGGAGGGGCCGGAGGGGCCTGCTGGGGGTAGCCGTAGCCGGGCTGGGGTGCCTGCGGCGGCTGGCCGTAGGGACCAGGCTGCCCCGGCTGGCCGTAGGGCGGCTGCTGGCCGTACGGGCCCGGCTGGTTGTTGCTCATTTCTGGGTTCCCCTCCAGATGCTTATGTGTTCCTGACATCCTGGACCAGGCACAGGAAGCACACGGCACCGGGGGCCGCACCGTTACACAACAAACGCGTTTCGGGACCACCCCGTGACACCTCTAAACTGACCCCCGTGACCGAGAACGCTCAGCAGCAGCCACCCGCGCCCGACACCGAACTGCCGACCCAGTACGCGCCGGCCGATGTAGAGGGGCCGCTGTACGAGCGCTGGGTAGAGCGGGGCTACTTCGAGGCGGACGCGAAGAGCGACAAGCCGCCGTACACGATCGTCATCCCGCCGCCGAACGTCACCGGCAGTCTCCACCTGGGCCACGCCTTCGAGCACACCCTCATCGACGCCCTGACCCGCCGTAAGCGCATGCAGGGCTACGAGACGCTGTGGCAGCCCGGCATGGACCACGCCGGCATCGCCACCCAGAACGTCGTCGAGCGAGAGCTGGGCAAGGAGGGCAAGTCCCGCCACGACCTCGGCCGCGAGGCCTTCGTCGAGCGCGTCTGGCAGTGGAAGGGCGAGTCCGGCGGCCAGATCAGCGGCCAGATGCGCCGTCTGGGTGACGGCGTCGCCTGGTCCCGCGAGCGCTTCACGATGGACGAGGGCCTCTCCCAGGCCGTCCAGACCATCTTCAAGCGCCTGTACGACGACGAGCTGATCTACCGCGCCGAGCGCATCATCAACTGGTGCCCCCGCTGTCTGACGGCCATCTCGGACATCGAGGTCGAGTACCAGGACGACGACGGCGAGCTGGTCTCCATGAAGTACGGCGAGGGGGACGACACCATCGTCGTCGCCACGACCCGTGCCGAGACCATGCTCGGTGACACCGCCGTCGCCGTTCATCCCGACGACGAGCGCTACAAGCACCTGATCGGCAAGCAGATCCGCCTGCCGCTCACCGACCGCTCCATCCCGGTCGTCGCCGACACGCACGTCGACCCCGAGTTCGGCACGGGCGCCGTCAAGGTCACCCCCGCGCACGACCCGAACGACTTCGAGATCGGCCAGCGCCACAACCTGCCGTCGCTCACCGTCATGGACGAGCACGCGGTCATCACGGCCCACGGCCCCTTCCAGGGCCTGGACCGCCTGGAGGCCCGCTCCGCCATCGTCGCCGCACTGCGCGCCGAGGGCCGGATCGTCACCGAGAAGCGGCCCTACGTCCACAGCGTCGGCCACTGCTCGCGCTGCAAGACCACCATCGAGCCCCGCCTGTCCATGCAGTGGTGGGTCAAGGTCGGCCCGCTGGCCAAGGCCGCCGGTGACGCCGTCCGCGACGGCAAGGTCAAGATCCATCCGCAGGAGATGGAGAAGCGGTACTTCGACTGGGTCGACAACCTCCACGACTGGTGCATCTCGAGGCAGTTGTGGTGGGGTCACCGCATCCCCGTCTGGTACGGCCCGAACGGCGAGGTCGTCTGTGTCGGCCCCGACGGCGAGGCCCCGACCGGCGAGGGCTGGCACCAGGACACCGACGTCCTGGACACCTGGTTCTCCTCCGGCCTGTGGCCCTTCTCCACGCTGGGCTGGCCCGAGCAGACCGAGTCGCTCGCGAAGTTCTACCCGAACTCCGTCCTGGTCACCGGCTACGACATCCTCTTCTTCTGGGTCGCCCGGATGATGATGTTCGGCCTGTACGCGATGGACGGCACCCCGCCGTTCCACACCATCGCCCTGCACGGCATGGTCCGTGACCAGTTCGGCAAGAAGATGTCGAAGTCCTTCGGCAACGCGGTCAACCCGCTGGACTGGATGGACAAGTACGGCAGCGACGCCCTGCGCTTCACGCTCGCTCGTGGCGCCAACCCGGGTGTCGACGTCCCGATCGGCGAGGACTGGGTCCAGGGCTCCCGCAACTTCGCCAACAAGATCTGGAACGCCACGCGCTTCGCGCTGATGAACGGCGCGACGGTGGACGGCCCGCTGCCGGACGCCTCCGCCATGTCGGCGACGGACCGCTGGATCCTGTCCCGCCTCAACTCCGTCATCGCCGAAGTCGACGCGCTCTACGACGACTTCCAGTTCGCCAAGCTGTCCGACGCCCTCTTCCACTTCGCGTGGGACGAGGTCTTCGACTGGTACGTCGAGCTGTCCAAGACGACGTTCCAGGCGGGCGGCGAGGCGGCCGAGGTCTCCAAGCGGGTCCTCGGTGAAGTCCTCGACGTCACCCTCAAGCTGCTGCACCCGATCGTTCCGTTCGTGACGGAGACCCTCTGGACCACCCTCACCGGTGGCGAGTCGGTCGTCATCGCCGACTGGCCGAGCGACAGCGGCTTCCGTGACGCGGCCGCCGAGCGCGAGATCGAGTCGCTGCAGTCGGTCATCACCGAGGTCCGCCGCTTCCGCGCCGACCAGGGCCTCCAGCCCGGCCAGCGCGTCCCGGCCCGCCTCACCCTCGACGGCACGGCCCTCGCCCCCCACGAGGCCGCGATCCGCCAGCTCCTGCGCCTCCAGCCGGAGGGCGACTCCTTCACGGCCACGGCCACCCTGCCGGTCGCCGGTGCCGAGGTCGCCCTCGACCTGTCCGGCACGATCGACGTGGCCGCGGAGCGCAAGCGCCTCGCGAAGGACCTGGCCGCCGCCGAGAAGGAGAAGGCCCAGGCCACGGCCAAGCTCGGCAACGAGGCGTTCCTGGCGAAGGCCCCGGACAACGTGGTCGACAAGATCCGCGGGCGCCTTGCCAAGGCGGACGAGGACATCACGCGGATCCAGTCCCAGCTGGAGAGGCTGCCGCAGGCGTAAGCCTTCGTACGGCGCTGAAGGCCCCCGGAGCCGCGAAGTTCCGGGGGCCTTCGCGTACCCGGGGGCAGATTCCGGTCACCCGCGCCTGCGGGGTGCCGCCGCGCCCGCCCTCCCGCAAGCGCAGTGGACCCGCAGCCGGTGGACAAGACAAGCCACCTCATACCGGCGCCGCGAAGCCACCGCCCGCTCCGTAGACTGGCCCCGTGAGCGACCTCCCGCACGAAAACGACCAGCCCGACCCCCTCGACGCCTTCGAAGAACTCATCGCCGAGGAGACCGACCGCGACCCCGACCTCGCGGTGATCGAGGCCGGCAGCCGCACCCTGCGCACCCAGGGCGGCCCGCCGCAGGCCGACGTGCCCGCGCGGCCGGAGGACCCCGAGGTCGACCGGGCCCTGCGCGAGGTCGAGGCGGAGCTGGCGGGCCGCTGGGGCGAGACCAAGCTGGAGCCCTCCGTCAGCCGTATCGCCGCGCTGATGGACGTGCTGGGCGAGCCGCAGCGGTCGTACCCCTCGATCCACATCACGGGCACGAACGGCAAGACCTCCACCGCCCGCATGATCGAGGCCCTGCTCGGCGCCTTCGACCTGCGCACCGGCCGGTACACCAGCCCGCACGTGCAGTCGGTCACCGAGCGGATCAGCCTGGACGGCGCCCCGATCTCCGCCGAGCGGTTCATCGAGACGTACCAGGACATCAAGCCGTACGTCGAGATGGTGGACGGTCTGCAGGAGTACCGGCTTTCGTTCTTCGAGGTCCTCACGGGCATGGCGTACGCCGCCTTCGCGGACGCCCCCGTCGACGTCGCTGTCGTGGAGGTCGGCATGGGCGGCAGCTGGGACGCGACGAACGTGATCGACGGTGACGTCGCGGTGGTCACCCCCATCTCCCTCGACCACACCGACCGGCTCGGCTCGACGCCGGGTGAGATCGCCGCCGAGAAGGGCGGCATCATCAAGCAGGACGCGACCGTGATCCTGGCGCAGCAGCCGGTGGACGCGGCGCAGGTGCTGCTGAAGAAGGCCGTCGAGGTGGACGCGACCGTGGCCCGGGAGGGGCTGGAGTTCGGCGTCGTGGCCCGGCAGGTCGCGGTCGGCGGCCAGCTGGTCACCCTGCGCGGCCTGGGCGGTGAGTACCCCGAGGTGTACCTGCCCCTGCACGGCGCCCACCAGGCGCACAACGCGGCCGTGGCGCTCGCCGCCGTGGAGGCGTTCTTCGGTGTCGGCTCGCTGCGCGCCGAGCCGCTGGACATCGACACCGTGCGCAAGGCCTTCGCGGCCGTGTCCTCGCCGGGCCGGCTGGAGGTCGTGCGGCGCTCTCCCACGATCGTGCTGGACGCGGCGCACAATCCGGCGGGCGCCGAGGTCACCGCCGAGGCCGTGCGGGAGGCGTTCGACTTCACCCGGCTGATCGGTGTGGTCGGGGCGAGCGCCGACAAGAACGTGCGGGGGCTGCTGGAGGCTTTCGAGCCGATCTTCGCCGAGGTCGTCGTCACGCAGAACTCCACGCACCGTGCCATGGACGCGGACGAGCTGGCTGCGATCGCCGTCGAGGTGTTCGGCGAGGAGCGGGTCCAGGTCGAGCCGCGGCTGCCCGAGGCTCTGGAGGCCGCGATCACGCTGGCCGAGGAGGAGGGCGAGTTCGCGGGCGGCGGGGTGCTGGTCACCGGTTCGGTCATCACGGTGGGCGAGGCCCGCCTGCTCCTGGGGAAGGGCTGAGGTTCCGTCGTGCGTACGCTCTGTTCATCGACGCTGATCGGCGAGTTCTTCATCATCGGGTTCGCCGGACTCGTGGCCATGAAGGACCCGGACCTGTCCACGTCGACGGTGTGGCTGGTCAGCGGCATCGCCATGGTCCTGTGCGTGCTGCTGTGCGGGATGGTGACCCGGCCGGGCGGGGTCGCCCTCGGCTGGGCCCTGCAGCTGGCCCTGATCGCCTCCGGTGTCTTCGTCCCGACGATGTACTTCATGGGCGCGGTCTTCGCGGCGCTGTGGTGGGCGTCGGTGCACTACGGCAGAAAGGTCGACGAGGCCAAGGCCCGTTTCGCGGCGCAGGCCGAGTCCTCTACACCTGACGCTGCGTGACAGCAACACGGACACGCCCTGTAACCTCGTCCCACCGCACACGTCAGTAGTAAGGAGCCCCCCGTGAGCCAGCGCACCCTCGTCCTGCTCAAGCCCGACGCCGTCCGTCGGGGCCTGACCGGCGAGATCATCAGCCGTATCGAGCGCAAGGCCGGCTGGCAGATCACCGCGCTGGAGCTGCGCACCCTGGACCAGGACACGCTGGAGCAGCACTACGGCGAGCACAAGGGCAAGCCCTTCTACGAGCCGCTGGTCGACTTCATGTCCTCGGGCCCGGTCGTCGCGCTGATCGTCGAGGGCGAGCGGGTCATCGAGGGCGTGCGCGCGCTCGCCGGCCCGACGGACCCGATCGCCGCCGCGCCCGGCTCCATCCGGGGCGACTTCGGCGTGATCGTCCGCGAGAACCTGATCCACGCCTCCGACTCGGAGGAGTCCGCCGAGCGCGAGGTGAAGATCTTCTTCCCGGGGCACGCCTGAGCGCCATCCTGCGGATTTTCCGCTAATTTTTTTGAGGGAGCGTCAGCTCCGCTCGGAGTCCTGACCAGGGGCGGCCGCACGTTTTCGGCCGTCCTTTGGCATATGCGTTGCCGATCGGGGGAACGTGTGCCCCCGATGGGCCGTCTCCACAAGCGAGGCGACGCGCCATCTGCTGACAATGGCGAAGACCCTCGCGCAGTGTTCGTGCAGGCGCGTTTACGATGGAAGCCTTCACGTCACAGCACCCGCCTCGCCGACCTGATATGCCCTCAAAAGCTTCGGAAGGCCAGATGAATCCGGATGGGGAACTCAATGTCGTTCATCGGCCGTGACATGGCTGTCGACCTCGGGACCGCCAACACGCTGGTGTACGTCAGGGGTCGCGGAATCGTGCTCAACGAGCCGTCCGTCGTCGCGATCAACACCAATACCGGTGGCATCCTCGCGGTCGGTGCCGAGGCGAAGAAGATGATCGGGCGCACGCCGGGCAACATCGTCGCCGTGCGCCCGCTCAAGGACGGCGTCATCGCCGACTTCGAGATTACCGAGCGGATGCTCCGCTACTTCATCCTGAAGATCCACAAGCGGCGGTATCTCGCCCGGCCCCGGGTCGTCGTCTGTGTGCCCTCGGGCATCACGGGCGTCGAGCGCCGCGCCGTCATCGAGGCGTCCTCCCAGGCGGGTGCCCGCCAGGTGCACATCATCGAGGAGCCCATGGCGGCCGCCATCGGCTCCGGCCTGCCGGTCCACGAGGCCACGGGCAACATGGTGGTGGACATCGGCGGCGGCACCACGGAGGTCGCGGTCATCTCGCTCGGCGGCATCGTCACCGCCCAGTCCATCCGCGTCGCGGGCGACGAGCTGGACAACGCGATCATCCAGTACATCAAGAAGGAGTACAGCCTCCTGCTGGGTGAGCGCACGGCCGAGCAGATCAAGATCACGATCGGTTCGGCGTACGACCTCGATGCCGACGAGCACACCGAAGTCCGCGGCCGGGACCTGGTGTCCGGGCTGCCGAAGACCGTCGTCATCTCGGCCGCCGAGGTCCGCAAGGCGATCGAGGAGCCGGTCAACGCGATCGTCGACGCGGTCAAGACGACCCTCGACAAGTGCCCGCCGGAGCTGTCCGGCGACATCATGGACCGAGGAATCGTTCTGACCGGCGGCGGAGCGCTGCTGCGCGGGCTGGACGAGCGGCTGCGCCGGGAGACCGGCATGCCGATCCACATCGCCGAGGACCCCCTGGACAGCGTGGCGCTCGGCTCCGGAAAGTGCGTCGAGGAGTTCGAGGCGCTCCAGCAGGTCCTGGACGCCCAGCCGCGCAGATGACGTAACTCTTCGATTCCGCCGTACGAGATGATCTCCTCTCGTACGGCGGATCGTTGGTATAGAGGCATAAGCTCCCACAAATGGGCCCCTTGGGCTGGCGCTTCGCCAGTGGCGCCTTCAGGGGTCCCCGAATTCCTACTGAGGAAGGGCACGGCCGCCGCACGTGAGGGACACGAAAGAGAGCCGGCTGCTCCTGGTCCTGCTGATCGCCATCGCGTTCGCGTTGATCACGGTGGACATCCGCGGAGGCCGGAACTCGCCGGTCGACGGTGCCCGACAAGCCGCGGCAGCGGTGTTCGGTCCGATCGAGAACGGGCTGTCCTCGGCGGTCGATCCCGTCGGCGACGCAGTCTCCGCGGTCCGCGACTCCGGCAGCCGCCACGACCGGCTCGCCCTCCTGGAGAAGGAGAACGCGGCGCTCAAGGCGAAGCTCGGCAGCGACGACCGCAACCGCAGCCGCCTCAAGCAGCTCGACAAGATGCTGAAGATCTCCGCCGAGGGCCAGTACGGCATCAAGGGCGCCCAGGTCATCGCCATAGGGTCGGCGCAGGGCTTCTCCTGGACCATCACCGTCGACGTCGGCGCGAACGACGGCATCAAGCGCGACATGACCGTCCTCAACGGGGACGGCCTCGTCGGTCGCGTGACCACGGTGGGCCCCGACACCTCCACCGTGCTTCTCGCCAACGACCCCGACTTCACCGTCGGTACGCGCATGGAGGGAAGCGACGAACTCGGCTTCGCCTCCGGGCAGGGTGACCGCCCGCTGCGCGTCGAACTCCTCAACGGCAAGGCCGAGGTGAAGAAGGGCGACCGGCTCGTCACCTTCGGCTCCCAGGCCGACAAGCCCTTCGTGCCGGGCGTGCCGGTCGGCGTGGTCTCCCGCGTCGACCCCTCCGGAGGCGGCCTCACCCGCACGCTCTACGTCACGCCGTACGTCAGCTTCACCCAGCTCGACGTCGTCGGCGTGGTCGTCGAGGCCCCGAAGAAGGACCCGCGCGACGAGGTCCTGCCGACCAAGCCCAAGCCGACACCGACACCGACGGTGACCGTCACGGTCACACCGTCCGCCGCCGCGAACGCCGCCGACGAGCAGCAGCAGTAGGAGCTGAATCCCCATGCGTGTCAACCGGATCCTGCTCTCCAGCGCGCTGGTCGTCGTCGCCCTGGTGATCCAGGTGAGCGTCCTCGCCCGCCTGCACCTGCCCGGCGCCGTCCCGGACCTGCTGCTGCTCACCGTCCTCGGTCTGGCCATGGTGTACGGCCATGTGGGCGGCGCCCTCGTCGGGTTCGGCGCCGGCCTGCTCGCCGACCTCGCCCCACCCGCCGACCACGCGGCCGGCCGCTACGCCCTCGTGCTGTGCGTCATCGGCTACGGCGCCGGACTCATCAAGCCGGACAACGGCCGACTGAAGTCGGCGACCGGCCCGATGGCGGTCGTGGTCGCCGCCGCCGTCGGCTCCACCCTGCTGTACGCGTGTGTCGGCGCCCTGGTCGGCGACACCGCCGCCCGCCATGTCGGCCTGACCGGGCTGCTGTTCTCGGCCGCCCTGTACGACCTGCTGCTCGCGCCCTTCGTGGTCCCCGGGATCATGTGGCTGGCCCGCCGCTCCGACAACGACCCGCTCGCCGACAGCAGCCCGGCCGCCAAGGCCGGCGACATCTCCTCCGGCTGGCTCTCCTCCGGCACCGGGCTGCGCATCGGCAGTCAGCGCGGCGGCCTCGGCTCCCTCAAGGCCAAGGCCCGCACCCGCTCGACCCGGGTCGGCCGCATCAAGGGGGTCAAGCGGTTGTGAGCGCACGGGAGTTGCTCAGGGGCACGCACAGCTTCGTCGTATATGACACGTACACGTACTGAGAGGGGGAGACAGCCGCAGTGACCAACGCCCACCCGTCTCCCACCACCACCCTTCCAACGAATGGGCTGCGCCCATGACCAATATTCCTGAGACCGGACGGACCCCACGGGTCCAGACCCGGCTGGTCGTGATCCAGATCCTCGTCCTCTCCCTGCTCGGCACGCTCGGCGGCCGTCTGTGGTACCTGCAGATCCGGGAGGGCGCCGAGTACCAGAAGGAGGCCTCCGGGAACCACGTCCAGCAGGTCGTCGACCCCGCCGTGCGCGGCGACATCCTGGACGCCCGGGGCGTGCCGCTCGCCGACAACGAGACGCGTCTGGTCGTCTCCGCCTCCCGCACCGACCTGCTCAAGCAGAAGGACGACGGCAAGGCCGTCCTCGCCAAGCTGGCCGGCGTCCTCGGCATGAAGCCCGAGGAGGTCAGCCAGAAGGTCCGGCTGTGCGACGCCAAGACCCCGCAGCCCTGCTGGAACGGCTCGCCGTACCAGCCGATCCCGATCACCGACGAGGCGACGCCCAAGCAGGCCCTGCAGATCCGCGAGCGGGCCGAGGACTTCCCCGGCATCACCGCCGAGCCGGAGGCCGTGCGCCGCTACGCGGGCCCGGGCAAGTCCAACAGCGCCCAGGTCCTCGGCTACCTCTCGCCGGTGACCGACGACGAGATCCAGAAGGCCAAGGACACCGACTCGCCCTACCTGCGCTCCGACATGGTCGGCCGCTCCGGCCTCGAGCGCCAGTACGACAAGGTGCTGCGCGGCAAGGCCGGCGTGACGCGGTACGAGGTGGACAACCTCGGCCGGGTCATCGGCAAGGCCAAGTCGGACGCCGCCGAGTCCGGTTCCAACCTGGTCACCAGCATGGACTCCCGGGTGCAGCGGGTCGCCGAGTACGAGCTGGACAAGGCCATGAAGAAGGCCCGTCAGCAGTTCGACAAGATCACCGGCGAGAACTACAAGGCCGACTCCGGAGCCGTCGTGGTGATGGAGGCCAAGACCGGGCGGATCGTCGCCATGGCCTCCGCCCCGACCTACGACCCGAACGTCTGGGTCGGCGGCATCTCCGGCAAGGACTACAAGGCCCTCACCGGCAAGGACAGCGACTACCCGCTGCTCAACAGGGCCATACAGGGTCAGGCGGCGCCCGGTTCGACGTTCAAGGTGGTCTCCACGGCCGCCGCCGTCCAGGCCGGCTACGTCTGGGACGGCGGCTACCCGTGCACCAGCTCGTACTCGGTGGGCGGCCAGGTCTTCAAGAACTTCGAGGGCGAGAACTTCGGCCCGATCTCCCTCGGCCGCGCCCTGGAGGTCTCCTGCGACACCGTCTTCTACGGCCTCGCGGACCGGGAGTGGAAGAGGGACGGCGGCATCAACCCCAAGAAGGGCCAGCCGAAGGACTTCTTCTTCAAGACCGCCCACCAGTTCGGCCTCGGCAAGGAGACCGGCGTCGACCTGCCCAACGAGGTCACCGGCCGCGTCCCCGACCGCCAGTGGAAGCTGGACTACTGGAAGGCCAACAAGGACGCCTGGTGCAAGTCCGGGAAGAAGGACGGCTCCTACGTCGAGAAGATCGCGTACGAGAACTGCCTCGAAGGCAACAAGATGCGCGAGGGTGACGAGATCAACTACTCCATCGGCCAGGGCGACACGCTCGTCACGCCGATCCAGGAGGCCGTGATCTACGGCGCCGTCGCCAACGGCGGCACCATGTACCACCCGACCATCGGCAAGGCGGTCATCAGCGCGGACGGCAGGACCGTCACGCCGATCAAGCCGAGGAAGTCCGGGAAGCTGCCGGTCAGCCAGGCCACCCTCAAGGGCATGAACGACGCCTTCTCGGGCGTCATCACCCGCGGTACCGCTGCCTGGAAGTTCGGCGGCTGGCCGCAGGACAAGATCGCGCTGCACGCCAAGACCGGTACCGCCGAGGTCTACGGCAAGCAGACCACGTCCTGGCTGGCCACCTACTCCAAGGACTACACGGTGATCATGACGATCGCCCAGGCCGGTACGGGTTCCGGAGCCTCCGGTGAGGCCGTGCGCAACATCTACAGCGCGCTCTACGGCGTCCAGGGCGACGGCTCCATCGACAACAAGAAGGCGCTGCTGCCCGAGCCGCAGAAGGGCCTGCCGAAGGTCCGCACGGACGGCACGATCGCCGCCCCGAAGGTCACCGGCGACCCGGGCAAGGACGCCGAGGCCTCCCAGCAGGACAACCCCACCAACGACGGCACCCAGCAGCCCGCCACCAGCCCCTCGCCCAGCACGGGCAACAGCAACACCCGCAGGCGGCCGCGCCGGAGGGGGAGCCGGAGGATGCTCACATGACCGGCAACAGCTTCTCCGTCTCCGGGTACGGCCCCGAGCGGGCCGGCTGGACCAGGGTCTTCGCCCGCGACTCGCTGACCCGCCGGCTCGACTGGCCGATGCTGCTGGCAGCCCTCGTGCTGTCGCTGCTGGGCTCGTTGCTGGTGTACTCCGCGACCCGTAACCGCACCGAGATCAACCAGGGCGACCAGTACTACTTCCTGGTCCGCCATCTGATGAACCTCGGCATCGGGCTCGCCCTGATGATCGGCACGATCTGGCTGGGCCACCGCGCCCTGCGCAACGCCGTGCCGGTCCTCTACGGCCTGTCGCTGCTCGGGGTGCTGCTGGTGCTCACCCCGCTCGGCGCCACCATCAACGGCAGCCGCAACTGGATCGTGTTCGGCGGCGGCTTCTCGCTCCAGCCCGCCGAGTTCGTGAAGATCTCGATCATCCTGGGCATGGCGATGATACTGGCGGCCCGGGTCGACGCCGGGGACAAGCCGTACCCCGACCACCGCACGGTCGTGCAGGCCCTGGGCCTGGCCACCGTGCCGATCCTGATCGTGCTCCTCATGCCAGACCTCGGCACGGTCCTGGCCATGGTGGCCATCATCCTGGGCGTGCTGCTCGCCTCCGGCGCCTCCAACCGCTGGATCTTCGGTCTGCTCACCGCCGGTGTGATCGGCTGTGTCGCCATCTGGCAGCTCCACATCCTGGACGAGTACCAGATCAACCGCTTCGCGGCCTTCGCCAACCCCGACCTGGACCCGGCGGGCGTCGGCTACAACACCAACCAGGCCCGCATCGCGATCGGCTCGGGCGGCCTCACCGGCGCCGGGCTGTTCCACGGCTCGCAGACCACCGGCCAGTTCGTGCCCGAGCAGCAGACCGACTTCGTCTTCACGGTCGCGGGGGAGGAGCTGGGCTTCGTCGGCGCCGGCCTGATCGTCCTCCTGCTGGGCGTGGTGCTGTGGCGCGCCTGCCGCATCGCCCGCGACTCGACCGAGCTGTACGGCACGGTCGTCGCCGCGGGCATCGTCGCCTGGTTCTCCTTCCAGGCCTTCGAGAACATCGGCATGACCCTCGGCATCATGCCGGTCACCGGTCTGCCCCTGCCGTTCGTGTCGTACGGCGGATCGTCGATGTTCGCGGTGTGGGTGGCGGTGGGACTGCTGCAGTCGATCAAGGTGCAGCGGCCGATGTCCGCGTGAGGACACTCGCCGGACGGGCAGGGCGTTCACCGGATGGATGACGGTAGTTTTCCCGCCATTCACCCTGGTTGGCCCCTGCCCTCCCGACCGTTCTGCCACTAGATTCAATTCATGGCGGATGCGAAACGCGAGATCGAGCGCAAGTACGAATCCGACGACAGTGGCCTGCCCGACCTGACCGGCGTCGGCGGGGTGGCGGACGTCCTCGACAAGGGCCTCGTCGAACTGGACGCCACCTACTACGACACCGCGGACGAGCGGCTGGCCGCAGCCGCCCTCACCCTGCGCCGTCGCACCGGAGGCACGGACGCGGGCTGGCACCTGAAGCTCCCGGTCGCCCCCGGCGTCCGCGACGAGATCAGAGCGCCCCTGTCCGACACCGTCCCCGACGAGATCGCCGCACTGGTCCGCTCCCGGGTCCGCTGCGCCGAACTGGTCCCCCTCGTCCGGCTCCGCTCCGCCCGCGACGTACGCCACCTCGTGGACGCCGACGGCACGCTTCTGGCCGAGGCGAGCGTGGACACCGTGACCGCCGAGCGGCTCTCCGCGGACGGCGGGACCGCCCAGTGGACCGAGATCGAGGTCGAGCTGGCCGACGACGGCGATCCGGCCTTCCTCGACAAGGTCGAGAAGCGGCTGCGCAAGGCGGGCGTACGGCCCTCGAAGTCGCCGTCGAAGCTGGCCCGGGCACTGGAGCAGACCGGCGGCCGGCGGCCCGGCTCCGGACGGCGTGCCAAGCCCGTGACCGCCGGCGACCACGTCCTCGCCTATGTGCGCGAACAGCGCGAGGCGATCCTCGGACACGACCCGGGGGTCCGCCGGGACGTACCGGACGCCGTCCACCAGATGCGGGTGGCCACCCGCCGCATGCGCAGCACCCTCCGCACCTTCGGCACCGTCCTCGACCGCGCCGTCACCGACCCGATCGCCGCCGAGCTGAAGTGGCTCGCGGGCGAGCTGGGCGTGGGCCGCGACCAGGAGGTGCTGGCGGAGCGCCTGATCACCCTGCTCGACACCCTGCCGCCCGCCCTGGTGTCCGGTCCCGTGCACAAACGGCTCACCACCTGGGCGGCCGCCAGACACAGCAGCGCCCTCGGCCACGTCGTCGCGATCCTGGACTCCGACCGGTATCTGGCCCTGCTGGACACCCTGGACACGCTGCTCGCCGACCCGCCGCTCAGGAAGAAGGCGGCGGGCAAGCCGGAGAAGGTGATCGCCGCGGCCGTACGCAAGGACCTCGCGAAGGTCTCCCGTCTGGTCACCGAGGCCCTGGACGAGTCACCCGGTGAGGCACGCGACACCGCCATCCACGAGGCCCGCAAGAAGGCGAAGCGCACCCGGTACGCCGGAGAGGCGGCCGTCCCGGCCCTGGGCGGCCCCGCCCGCTCCCTGGCCAAGTCCATGAAGTCCCTGACCAGCCTGCTCGGCGAACACCAGGACAGCGTCATGGCCCGCCACACCCTGCGCGAGCTGTCCGCGGTGGCGCACGCGGCGGGGGAGAGCGCGTTCACCTACGGGCTGCTGTACGGCAGAGAAGAGGCGGCCGCGGCGGAGGTGGAGCAGGAGCTGCCGGGCCTGTGGCAGAAGATCAAAACCGGGGTGTCCGTCTGAGCGTACGGGGAAGGCCCGCGATCAGGTTACGCTTGATGGTCACCCCTGCCAGCTCACGAAGGTAACCCCCGCGATGTCTGTCGAGTCGGTCTTCCCACAGCTCGAAGCTCTGCTCCCGCATGTGCAGAAGCCGATCCAGTACGTGGGCGGCGAGCTGAACTCCACCGTCAAGGAGTGGGACAGCTGCGACGTCCGCTGGGCGCTCATGTACCCGGACGCGTACGAGGTCGGCCTGCCCAACCAGGGCGTCATGATCCTCTACGAGGTGCTCAACGAGCAGGAGGGCGTCCTCGCCGAGCGCACCTACAGCGTGTGGCCGGACCTGGAGGCCCTGATGCGGGAGCACGGCGTCCCGCAGTTCACGGTGGACAGCCACCGCCCGGTCAAGGCCTTCGACGTGTTCGGCCTGTCCTTCTCCACGGAGCTGGGCTACACGAACATGCTCACGGCCCTGGACCTGGCCGGCATCCCCCTGGAGTCCAAGGACCGCACGATCGACGACCCGATCGTGCTGGCGGGCGGCCACGCGGCCTTCAACCCGGAGCCGATCGCGGACTTCATCGACGCGGCGATCATCGGCGACGGCGAGCAGGCCGTGCTGGACATGACGAAGATCATCCGCGAGTGGAAGGCGGAGGGCCGCCCCGGCGGCCGCGAGGAGGTCCTCTTCCGCCTGGCGAAGACGGGCGCCGTGTACATCCCGGCGTTCTACGACGTCGAGTACCTCCCCGACGGCCGCATCGGCCGCGTCGTCCCCAACAAGTCGGGCGTCCCGTGGCGTGTGTCGAAGCACACGGTCATGGACCTGGACGAGTGGCCGTACCCCAAGCAGCCGCTCGTCCCGCTGGCCGAGACCGTCCACGAGCGCATGTCGGTGGAGATCTTCCGCGGCTGCACCCGGGGCTGCCGCTTCTGCCAGGCCGGCATGATCACCCGACCTGTCCGGGAGCGCTCGATCACCGGCATCGGCGAGATGGTCGACAAGGGCCTCAAGGCGACGGGCTTCGAGGAGGTCGGCCTCCTCTCCCTGTCCTCCGCGGACCACTCGGAGATCGGCGACATCGCCAAGGGTCTGGCCGACCGCTACGAGGAAGACAAGATCGGCCTGTCCCTGCCGTCGACGCGGGTGGACGCCTTCAACGTCGACCTGGCGAACGAGCTGACGCGCAACGGCCGCCGCTCCGGCCTCACCTTCGCCCCCGAGGGCGGCTCCGAGCGCATGCGCAAGGTCATCAACAAGATGGTCTCGGAAGAGGACCTGATCCGGACGGTCTCGACGGCCTACGGCAACGGCTGGCGCCAGGTGAAGCTGTACTTCATGTGCGGCCTGCCGACGGAGACGGACGAGGACGTGCTGCAGATCGCCGACATGGCGATGCACGTCATCCAGAAGGGCCGCGAGGTCTCGAAGTCCAACGACATCCGCTGCACGGTCTCGATCGGCGGCTTCGTCCCCAAGCCCCACACCCCCTTCCAGTGGGCGCCCCAGCTCTCGGCCGAGGAGACGGACGCCCGCCTGGAGAAGCTCCGCGACAAGATCCGCGGCGACAAGAAGTACGGCCGCTCGATCGGCTTCCGCTACCACGACGGCAAGCCCGGCATCTTGGAAGGCCTCCTCTCCCGCGGCGACCGTCGCATCGGCGCGGTCATCCGCGCGGTGTACGAGGACGGCGGCCGCTTCGACGGCTGGCGCGAGCACTTCTCCTACGACCGCTGGATGGCCTGCGCCGACAAGGCCCTCGTCCCCTTCGGCGTCGACGTCGACTGGTACACCACCCGCGAGCGCACCTACGAGGAGGTCCTCCCCTGGGACCACCTCGACTCCGGCCTCGACAAGGACTGGCTCTGGGAGGACTGGCAGGACGCCCTCGACGAGACCGAGGTCGAGGACTGCCGCTGGACCCCTTGCTTCGACTGCGGTGTGTGCCCGCAGATGGACACGCACATCCAAATCGGCCCGACCGGCAAGAAGTTGCTGCCGCTGACGGTCAAGAACGCTGCGTCGGCGCCTGCTTCGAGTGGTCACTCGCACTGAGGTGAGCGAGGCACTCGATCGGGTGATTGAGGCGCTGGCGGGGGTGAGCAAGGACGAGGTCGCCGCTGCGCTGGCTGCGGTTGGCACTTCGGGCCCTCGCCCCTCTGGGACGGCAGTGTTCTCCCGGACACCGCTGCCGGGCCCTGGAGCCGCTGCGGGGATTGTCTCCGAGGTCGAGTGGGTCTAAGGGCAGTTCGGCGTTGCTGAGCGGAGCCGAGACCGTCTGAGCCCCCTTCCTTGACTGGGAGGGGGCTTGTTGGCGTTCTCTGCCCTGCGGGTCCGTTCGGCTTCTCCTAACCACACTGAGTTACGTGCCGGCAGCTCAACGTTTCGGTAGTCGAGCTACACCCTTCACCCGTTGCCGGGATGCGGCCTGACACCCCAGGCGTGAGCATGAAGTTGGGAGCAACATCGCCCGCTGCCGTGATCAACGGCATGCCTCCGCGTGACCCTGCCAGCCAGCGCGGTCGAGATGATCACGCTCGTCCCCCTCAAGGGGAGACCACCATGCAACTGTCAGACAAGTCCCGCCCCATCATTGAAGCGACGCTTCCGGTAGTCGGCGAGCACGTCGAAGAGATCACCGAGCACTTCTACCGGCACCTGTTCAGCGAGCACCCGGAACTGCTGGACGGCACTTTCAACCGCGGCAACCAGTCACAGGGCACCCAGCAACAGGCGCTGGCCGGATCGATCGCCGCGTTCGCCGGCGCCCTGGTGAACACGCCCACTCGCCTGCCCGAGAACCTGCTGACCCGCGTTGCGCACAAGCACGCGTCGCTGGGCATCCAGCCGGCCCAGTACCAGGTCGTCCACGACAACCTGATGTGGGCCATCGCCGACGTGCTGGGCGACGCGGTGACCCCGGACGTTGCGGCCGCCTGGGACGAGGTGTACTGGCTGATGGCCGAGGCGCTGACCCACATCGAACGGGGGCTCTACAGCGCCCGCGCGGTCCAGCCACACACGATATGGCGGCAATGGGAGGTCGAGCAGAAGATCCGCGAGACCGACGACGTGATGACCTTCGTCATCAAGCGAACCGACGACCGCCTGGTCAAGCCCTCGCTGCCCGGCCAATACATCACGGTGCAGGTGCCACTGCCGGACGGTACCCGCCAGCCCCGCCAGTACAGCCTCAGCCGCGCCGACAATGGCGAGTACCGCCAGTTCACCGTCAAACGAGTGCACGGCGGTGGCAATCCTGACGGAGTGGTATCCACGCTGCTGCATGACTCGCTCAACGTGGGCGACGCACTGACCCTGTCCGTCCCGTTCGGCGCCGTGGCCCTGGATGACTACACCGGCTCCCCGATGGTGTTCATCAGCGCAGGCATCGGGATCACCCCCATGGCCGGGATGCTCTCGCACCTGGTCAAAGCCGGGTCCCGGCTGCCGGTCATGCTGCTGCACGCCGACCACAATGAGGACTCCTTCGCCCTGCGCCGCCAGGTCCTGGACGACATCGCCGCGCTGCCCGGCGCCTCCGCCTACGTCTGGTACGAGCAAGGCGCAAACAGCCAACTCCCGGTAACCGGCGTCTTCTCCGGCGAGATGGACATCTCGCAGGTCGCCCTGCCCGACAATGCGAGCTACCACATGTGCGGCCCGATCCCGTTCATGCACGAGGTCCACAGCGCCCTCACCAAGCACGGCGTGCCGCCCAAGGACATCCAGTACGAGGTGTTCGGTCCGGACCTGTGGCACGCAGACTACGAGTAGGTGCCAACGCATCGAGGGGCCGTGGCAGGATCCCCGGGCCGTGCCACTCTTGTGCCAGAACTGGCGGGGACTCACGGGGAACTGAGGTTCAGAGGGATACTTCCGCCCGGATAGATCGTCGACGCGATCGGGCGGATCGCGGCGGACAAGGGCGCGACCCGGCGGTGTGTTTGAGGACATCGAGCGGTAGCGCCTCTTGTTCCGTCCGTCTCCGGTGATTGTCAGTAGCTACCTGTCCGCAGATGGACACGCACATCCAAATCGGCCCGACCGGCAAGAAGCTGCTGCCGCTGACGGTCAAGAACGCGGGTCCGACGCCGGCTGCGAGTGGTCACGCCCACTGAGGTGAGCGAGGCACTCGATCGGGTGGTTGAGGCGCCGGCGGGGGTGAGCGAGGAGGAGGTGGCGGCGTTGCTGTCCGAGATCGCTGCCCCGCGCCATCGCGGCTCCGAGGTGGAGTGGATCTGAGCGCTTGACGATGTGGCCACGGTCAGAGCGATGCCTCCGGCGGGGGATCAAAGTGGCGTGCGCGGCACAACCTTGCAGCTGCCCTCATCTGCCACCTCAACCGTCACCCTGCTCGATGTCCAGATGGATCGGACCGCGAAGGACGGGGCTGCGCCGGTACGGCGGTGGGTCGGTGAGCAGTCTGGGCCGGTCGAGGCGGCGTACGAGTTCGGTCAGGGCGATCTGGGTTTCCCGTCGGGCGAGTGGGCCGCCGAAGCAGAGGTGGATGCCGCTGCCGAAGCCGAGGTGCTGGTTGTCCCGGCGGTCGGGGTCGAAGCGGTCGGGTTCGTGGAAGCGCAGTGGGTCGCGGCTGCCCGAGGCCAGCATGAGGATGATCCGCGAGCCTTTGGGGATGACGGTGTCGGCGACGGTGATGTCGCTGTACGCCGCCCGCCAGGGAATGATGTGCACGGGCGGTTCGTAGCGCAGCAGCTCCTCGACCACCGGCACGGCCAGGCCCGGTTCGTCGCGCAGTCGCTGCAGCACCTCCGAGTGGCGCAGCAGTGTCAGCATGCCGTTGGTGATGAGGTTGACGGTGGTCTCGTGGCCGGCGATGAGCAGCAGTTTGGCGGTGGCGACGATTTCATCGTCGGTCATGCGCCCGTCCGGCCCGTCATCGTTGGCCAGCCGGCCCAACAGATCGTCGCCCGGTCGACCGTGCCGCTGTTCCACCAGCCCGCCGAGGCAGTGGCGCAAGTCCTTGCGGGCCTGTACGCCCTTGTCCAGTTTCTCCTTCGGGTCGGTCTCGGGGTTGCAGTCGATCGAGTTCATGATGTCGTTCACCCAGAGGTGGAACCTCGGTTCGTCCTCGCGTGGCACGCCGAGCAGGTGGCAGATCACGGTGACGGGGAGCGGGAGGGCGAAGTCGTCGACGATGTCGATCTGTTCCTTGCCCGTCAAATCGTCGATCAGGCTGCCGACGGTGGCGGTCAGGAAGCCTTCGAGCCCGTTCACCAGCCCAGGGGTGTGCGGAGGACCGAAGTGACGCGTCGCCATACGGCGCAGGCGGTCGTGCTCGGGCGGGTCCATGTGGATGAATGACGACGTGGCCCCTCCCTCGGCTGAGGGCGGACACGACAGATTGCGCAGGTCGGAGCTCAGATGCGGGTCATTCAGTATGTCCGTGATCTCGCGGTGGGTACTGATGACGTAGCTGCCGTCCTCCTGCAGGGCCACCGGCGTCTCGCGCAGCTCGGCGTACAGCGGGTACGGGTCGGCACGGGAGGAGTAGTCGAAGATCCGTTGCAGCGTGCCGCGCGTCCCGGTCGGGGGCATCCGGTCTTCCTCCCGCCGATGCCGGTGCGCAGTCGTGACGGGGTGCTCACTCGGGTCATGGCCTGTGATGACCGCGGTGGCGCCCTGGGCGAGCAGGGTGGGGCCGGGGAAGTCGACGGGCACCGGTTTCATGCCGACGGGCTGGTCGGGCGTGGGGCAGGGGGGTGGGAAAGGTGCGGCCGCCTCGATCAACCGTCGGTAGTGGTCAAGCCATCTGGCGTGGTTGAAGCTCACGGCTGCCGTAACGCGACCCCTGTAGCCGTATGCGGTGACAAAACGGTGGTCGTTCAGCGATCCATGGGTGACGACGACCTCGTCGGCGAAGGTCGGCACGCCGACGGACTTGATGTTGACGCCGAACTGGATCGACCAGAACAGCGGGATGGTCAGGTACGGCCGGCGGTCCGCCTGGGCGCTGACCATGTTGTGGGCCGCGACCTCGGCCTGTTCCACGGCGTTGGCCCAGTGCTCCAGCGAGATCAGCCGGTACTCGTAGACGGGGTGCGGGCAGCGTGCCACGTCTCCCGCGGCGAAGACGTCGCCGGTGACGCGGCCATTGATGTCGAGGGCGCGGCAGCCCGTGTCGCAGGCTATGCCCCAGACGCCCGCCGCCAGTCCCGAGTCCCGCAGCCAGTCGGTGTTGCGGATGCTCCCGAGCGCCACCACCGCCACGTCGGCGTCGATCGTGCTGCCGTCGTCGAAGTGAGCACGGCGAAACCGTCCTTGCGCGTCGCCCTCCAGCCGGGTGACCTTGACACCGCAGCGCAGGTCGACGCCGTGAGCGCGCTGCATGTCCGACGCCACCTCACCGATCACGGCACCGAGTGCCCCGACCAGCGGGGCCGTCCCGAGTTCGGCGACGGTCACCGGGATGTCCCGCTCGCGGCAGACGGAGGCGATCTCGGAGCCGGTGAATCCCGCGCCGATGATCAGAACGCGGGGCGGCCCGGCGGCGAGGGCCCGCTGCAGACTCTCGGCGTGCTCGCGCGTACGAACGACGAACACACCGTCCAAGGCCCCCTCGGACTCGACGAACCAGGGCCGGGCCCGCACCCCGGTGGAGATCAGCACCCGGTCGAAGGGAACCTCGCGTCCGTCGGCCAGTCGCACGTGCTTCGTCGCAAGGTCCAGCCCGCCGGCCGGCACGCCCAGCAGCCACTCCGCATCGATCCCACGACGGCGGGGCAATGCAGTGCCCCCGGCCGACACCCACCCGGTCAGCACTTGCTTGGACAGGGGAGGGCGGTCGTAGGGCTCGCCCAGTTCGTCACCGATCATGGTGAGCGAGCCGGTGAAGCCCTCGTCGCGCAGTGTCTCGGCGGCCCGCAGTCCCGCCAGTGAGGCCCCGACGATCACGATGCGGCCGTCGCGCTTGAACTCTCGCAGGTTGTCGGCGCTGGTCATGACTTGGACGCCTCCGCCGGTACGACGTCCTGTCCCTCCAGCTGGTCGACCAGGATCGCCTGGACCGGGCAGGCGGCCGCGGCCCGCAGCACCTGCTCGCGCCGGGCGTCGTCGGGGCTCGGGTCGTACATCAGCGCTTCCTCGCCGTGCATCCGGAACGCGTCCGGAGCGAGGAACGCGCACTGCGCGTACCCCTCACATCGGGAAAGATCAACGACCACTTTCACTCCGACCTCCGCAGGGAGCGGGAGCTGCAGACCCTCAAGCCGGCGCCACTCCGGCGCGCAACGAGAGGGGCTTCGGCCGTCGCCCAACCCTGCGAAGTGCGAAGGGGTGCACCGCGCTCGTCGGGTCTCTATGGAAAGAATTGATCATCGCGGCCAAGGCGATCGGCGCCTACCCAGGGACGTAATCCCCGGGTACGGCTGCATTTTGGTTACGTAAGCGGCGCTCTTTTGGATTGCCGTTTCGAGGAAACCATGTGGCACTGTGCGCCGGAATGCTCAAAGCCGCAGCCGAACCCCGGCGTTAAGCGGCTACGTCGTCAAGGGTTGCTTTCGATGGCGGAGGACAGAACCACCGATCCAGAGCGTGCGGGGAACAGCGGCTTCCCGCTCAGCGCTGGCTGTTGCGGAAGCCGATGAGTACGGCCCCCCACCAACAGATCTGGGAAACCAGAGCTGTCGAAGCTCCCCAGGCCATCAGGGATCTCGCGGGCGGGGTGGTGTCCTGCTGCGTGAGGCGTCTGCTCAGGAGACCGGCGTACAGGCCGTTCACCGTGAGGACGAGAACCAGTCCCAGCTTGATGCGAGTGGGAACCGATCCGAGGTTCGGATGGAGCATGACACCGCTGGCCACGAGACCGACAAGCCCCGTCCAGATGGGGATATGGAGGCGTGCCGTGCTGCTGAGGGCTTCCTGCAGGGTGCATCGCCCGGTGAGGTGGAGGAGCGCGTTGTAGTCGGCGGCCAGGACGGCTCCGAAGCCGAGCACGAGAGAGGCCAGGTGGAGGAAGAGAGCAGCTGTATGGAGGGTGGCGTCCACACGCAGGTGCAGGGATATCCAGGCGCACGCCGCGAGCGCCAGGCATGAGGCGAGCGAGGCGGCGGCCACTGTCCACCATGTGTCGTACAGCCCCAGCCGCCGGGCGGGCACCGGCTGGGCGGACACAGGCAACTCGGAGGGCAAGGCGGACACAGATGACTCCCAGCACACGCACAGCAAGATTTAGGTAAGGCTTACCTAAGGTGAGTCGGGGGTCAAGTCCAGGATGCAAGCAGGGTGGACCGCGATGCAGGCGTGATCGCTGCGTGCCGGATCCGAGACCTGTGGTGGCCGACGAGAACGACGCCCGAGGGGATTGCGCCCCGCGCCACGGGCGGGAACGCGTAATGACTTTCTCAAGCTTCGTGAAGCCGGGCTCTCGCCACTTGTAAGGCAAGCCTTGCCTGCCTTACGTTCTGGGCGCTTCCTGTGCACGTCAGACCGGAGTCCCCATGTCCAGCAGCAGCATCGCCCTGCTCGGAGCCATCGCAGGCTTCACCATCTACCTCGGCCTCCCCCTCGGCCGCCTCCGCACGCCCACGCCCCGGCTGAGGGCCGGCCTGAACGCCGTTGCCATCGGCATCCTGATCTTCCTCGTCTGGGACGTACTGACCCACGCCTGGGAGCCCATCGACGAGGCGCTCGGCAAGCACACCTGGGGAACGGTGGCATCCGGGGGCTTCACCCTGGCCGCCGGCCTGACCATCGGACTCGCCGGGCTCGTCCACTACGACGGCTGGATCGCCCGCCGCCGCGAAGCCGCCGCTCGGACCATGGGCCCCGGCGCCGCCGCCACCGCCGAACTGGCGCCGAAGCCCCGCAGCCAGGCGGGCTCGCTCGCCCTGATGATCGCCACCGGCATCGGCCTGCACAACTTCGCCGAGGGCCTGGCCATCGGCAATTCCGCCGCCCAGGGCGAACTCTCCCTGGCCCTCCTGCTGATCATCGGATTCGGCCTGCACAACGCCACCGAGGGCTTCGGCATCGTCGCCCCGCTGGCCGCCGAGGGTGAGCGCCCGTCCTGGCTCACCCTGCTCTGGCTCGGCCTGATCGGCGGAGGCCCCACCTTTCTCGGCACCCTCGTCGGTCAGCACGTGGTCAACGACACCCTGTCGATCGCCTTCCTCGGCCTCGCCGCCGGCTCGATCCTCTACGTCGTCATCGAGCTGCTGGCCGTCGCCCGCAAGACCGGCTTCAAGACCCTCACCACCTGGTGCATCCTCCTCGGTCTCCTGCTCGGCTTCGCCACCGACGCCATCGTCACGGCCGCGGGCGCCTGAGCCGGGGGCGTACGCAAGAAGTTGCTGCCGCTGACGGTCGCTGACTGGGTAGTCGTCCACATTCCGATGACGGCTGAGGCCGGCACGACGGAAATCTCCCGAACGCGTCTGTCCGGGAGATTTCCGCGCGGTTCGGGTGCTGGAATCAACCCAGGTCTTGGGCGTTCAGGCCCTTGAGCTGCAGGTGGGAAGGGTCCTCCTCCAGGTAGAGGACCTGGATGTCGATCCGCAGATCTGCACCGGGGTCAATGGTGTGTCCACCGTCCGACGGGGAGGCGAGCAGAATGCTGCCGCCGGCGCCGTCCTCGATGATTTCGCCCCAGAAGTTGTCAGTGAACTCCTTGGACAGAGAGGTGCCTTCCGGCAGATCACCGAAGCCGAAGGCCCACTTCACGACACGGGTGTCCGCGGCGCTGATCGTGAGTTTGTACGAGTAGATCCATTTCTGGCTCTGCCAGTCCTGCCATTTGGCAAGGAACTCCTGCCGGATGGCCAGGTTCCCCTGGAAAGGGGCCGCCTTCGCCGACTGGGCTTGGTCGTTCCAAGTGCCGTTCGGACTCCCGACCATCGCGATCCGCCTCAGGTCTGCGATGGAAGTACCGCGCCCTACTGGCAGGGTGTGTCCTTGCTGGTTGGCCGCCGAGAAGAGCGTGTTGTCCTCGTCGGTGTTGTTGACAACGCTGCTCACCCCGTCACCGCTGTGGTCGAATCCGTACCGGGAGAAGTCGTTGACGTACACGCCCGCCGGGATCGCCAGGATCTTGTCGCCCTTCCCCGGGGTCTGGCCGGCGTTGAACCGGGTGGCTCGATAGAGGCAAAAGCTTCCGTCGGGGCAAGCGTCAGCTCCCTGCCCATGGATCAGCTGTGGTTCCGTGGCGGCCACATGTTCCCCTTTCGCATCCAGACGATGAGCGACGCGTCCGTACGAGCCGTGAGGGTCCCGGCTGCCTCCAGTGGGAGCGTCCACACAGCCCGATGGCTACCGTGAGTGCTTTCTTGATCGCAATTAATAGATCATTGGCGGGTGCGTGCGTGTGATTTGCGAGCGATTGTTCGGGCATGGCGTCCGGCGTTGCTCCGATAGCGCTGCCTACGCTCACATTTACGGCGGCCGGACACCCCTGGGATCGGGGACCCGAACTCGGCGTTCAGCCGGGACCCGGCAGCCAGCCCGACTGAACCGCCGGGTGGGCATGAACGCAGGTGAACGGCAGCACACGCACCCCGGTGACCCGCCAACAGACACGAGGCCATGAAGCGTCCGTTCGCCCAGCTCAGGGCCCAAACCGCTCGACAGCGTGGCCGAGGCCGGTGGGTTGCACTCAAGTTGCTTGGGGCCGAAGAGGTCTGGGCGGGCTGCTTCGAGTGGCGGCACTGGCTGATGCGGCGCATTGCGATGCGGTTGTGCGGGCCCATTCGCCCGCAGACGGACACGCACATCCAAATCGGCCCGACCGGCAAGGAGTTGCTGCCGCTGACGGTCAAGTACGCGGGTCCGGCGCCGGCCGCGAGTGGTCACTCTCACTGAGTTCGCTGGTGCTGAGATCGCGACCCGGATCGGGCAGACCCCGCTGTCGGGGCGCCGCCACGCCGGGCCGCAACCATGCGACTGCGGGCGCGCGAGCGTTGCATCATGCCCCGTTGTGATCATTTGCTCGACAGTCGGGGGACGCTGTGTGGTCAATGATGTCGTCGGAGGAGCTGCCGCCGAGGGAGCGGTTCGACTGGTTCTCGGACCTCGTCTCACGGGAGGTGATCCCCAGCGCGCTCACCACCGAGCACACCGCCGACTTCGAGGCGAAGGCGGCCGTGCTGGAACTGGGGGACGTCCGGGTGGCGAAGATGGGGTTCTCGCCGCTGCGGTCGAGACGCACGCCGGCCCTGATCCGGCGCGGCGACCCCGAGCAGTACCAACTCGGGCTGATGCACGCGGGCGCGGCGTCCTTCTCCCAGCACCGCAACGACTGCGGCGTGGGGGCCGGGGACTTCGTGCTCTGGGACACCTCACGGCCTTCCGACGCGGAGATACCCGTCTACGGGGGCTCGGCCGGGCTGCTGATGCTGCAACTGCCCAGGAATGCCCTCCCGTTGCACGGCCGGCACGTCGACCGCCTGCTCGCCAGCCGCATCCCCGGTGATCGCGGCACGGCCGCGGTCCTGGCCGCCTTCATGCGGTCCCTCGAAGCGCACGCCGCCCAGTGCACGCGGCCGGAGCTGGAGCGTCTCGGCTCGGTCGCGGTCGACCTGCTCGCCGCCAGCCTGGCTCAAGGGCTGGACGTCGAGGAACAGCTCTCCGCCGAGGTCCGCACGCAGGCGCTGGTGCGGCGGATCCATGCCTTCATCGAGGACCACCTCGGCGATCAGGACCTGACTCCCACCACGATCGCGGCCGTGCACCACATCTCGGTACGGACACTCCACCAGTCCTTCCGGGGAACGGGGGAGACCGTCCAGGCCCGTATCCGGCGGCGCCGTCTGGAGCGGTGCCGGGCCGACCTCGGCAAGACCGGCCTTCTCGTCCATCCGGTCGCGGTGATCGCCGCCCGGTGGGGGTTCAGCGGCCCGGCGGTGTTCAGCCGTTCCTTCCGGGAGGCGTACGGGATGAGCCCGACCGAGTTCCGCGCGCTGAGTGTCAAGGAAGCCCGCGCTCACCGCACACTCCCGTGATCACCCGCTTCCTAGTGTTGGCGTCGTTCGATCGGACTGATCGACATCGGCAGAAAACGGGAGGACGAGTCATGAAGAAGAGAGTCGCGCAGGTGGCCACGGCGGCAGCCGCGGTGCTCACGTTCGGTCTGTTCAACGCCGCTCCGGCGAGCGCGGCCTCGGCGACCTGCGAGAGCTGGGGCGGCGTGTGCACCAGCAGCTCCGTACCGGCGAACTCCAACCACACGGTCTGCTTCTCCGGCAAGCACAAGGCCCTCGCCTACTGGGGACGAGCCGAGCTGTGGGACGCCGACACCGGCGTGATGGTCGGGTCCTTCCCCACCAACGCCTACGAGAACAAGAGCAGCTGCGTGGGCGGTCTCTACGGCCAGCACTACTACGAGCGCGGCACGGGCGGCTACTTCTACGGCACGGTCTCGAGCTGACCCACAGCTTCTCCGCGCCCTCGGCGGATCCCCGATCGAGAGGAGGGCCGGGTCGCCCGGCCCTCCTCTCAGAGCCCCGTCCCTGACCGGGACGGGGTGGGTCAGGCCGGGGTGTCGGTGTCCTGTGTGGAGGCCGCGAACGCCTCGGGGCCCTGCTCCACCGCCGCCGGGTCCATCCACATGACCTGCCAGCCGTGGCCGTCGAGGTCGTAGAAGCTGCGTGAGTACATGAAGCCGTAGTCCTCGGCGTCGTCCGCCTTGGAGCCGCCCGCCGCGAGCGCGGCGGCGCTGACCGTATCGACCTCATCGCGGGACGACACGCTGAAGCAGTACAGCGCCAGCGTGTGCGTGGTGGGATCGGCCATCGGCAGTTTCGCGAACTGGGCGAACTTCTCGCGGCTGAGCAGCATGACGAAGGCGTGCTCGCCGACCAGCATGCAGGCGGCGGTCTCGTCGGTGAACTTCGGGTTGAAGCTGAACCCGAGCTCGGCGAAGAACGCCTTGCTCTTCTCGAGGTCCGCTACGGGGATGTTCACGAACAGCATGCGGCCGGGGTGTGCGGGATTGGTCATGGTGGGGCTCCAGTCGGTGGCTCGATGACGTACGTCCGGGTAGACCGGCCCGGCCGGCGGAACTCATCGGTGGATCTCGGCCCAGCCGCAGTCGCAGCGTTGATCAAGTCCACGGCCGCAGCTCAGAGACCCGGCCCTGCGCGTGCGCAGGCACCCGCCAGTCGAGGGTGTACGGGCGAGTTGTCTTGATCACGCAGTGTGGCCGTTGCTAAGCCTTGGGCACTCGACGCTTGGGAGCACGCCGTGCATCAAGAGCCCCCTCTTCCCGTTCCTCCGCGTTCACGTGTCCGGGCATTCGTCTGCGCCGTCGCGGCCGTCGCCCTCGTGACGCTCACCGCTGCGACAAGTCCCCCCGACGCGGACATCCGGACCGCGGCGGACCCGGCAGCCGTGGTCCGCGAGTGGAACACCATCGCCACCGACACGATCACGACCAGCCTCGGCCCGCGCCCCTCCGGGCAGGTGGCGATCTGGGAGGGGTTCGTCTCCGTCGCCGTGTACAACGCCGTGGTGGGGATCGAGGGCGGCTACGCCCTGTACAAATGGCACGAGCGCGGTCCGGCCAAGGCGTCCTCCGCGGCGGCCGCCGCCACCGCGGCCCACGACGTGCTGCTCACCTACTTCCCTGCCTTCAAGGAGCGGCTCGACACCGCCTACGCGGACTCGCTCGCCGCTCTTCCGGCCGGTCAGGCCAGAGACCGGGGCGTGGACTACGGAAAGCGCGCTGCCGCCCGCATCGTCGAACTCCGGGAAGGGGACGGCAGGTTCGCGGACGTTCCGTTCACCGCTTCCCCGGCACCGGGGGTCTGGCGGCCCACCCCGCCCGCGTTCCAGCCCTTCATCGACACCTGGCTCGCCAGGCTCCGCCCCCTCCTGCTCGCCTCCCCGCAGCAGTTCCGCCCCGGCGGACCACCCGCCATCTCCTCGGCCGCCTACGCCGAGGACGTCCAGGAGCTGCAGGCCATGGGCGCGAAGACCGGCTCGGGCAGGAGCGCGCGGCAGACCGAGACCGCCCTCTTCTTCAGCGGCAACCTGGCCGCACAGGTCCAGGCCGCCGTACGGGACCACGCCGCCCGGCACCGGCTCGGCATCGCCGAGACGGCCCGGCTGTTCGCCGCGGTGAACGCGTCGGCGACCGACGCAGTCATCACCGCATGGGACGCCAAGCTCCACTACGCCTCCTGGCGGCCGATCACCGCCATCCGCCTCGCCGACACCGACGGCAACCCCGCGACGACGGCGGACCCGGCCTGGGAGCCGCTGCTCGTCACCCCGCCGCACCCGGACTACATCGCCGGCCATACGACCGTCGCCGCAGCCGTGGCACGCGCCCTGACCGGCGTCCTCGGCACCTCGCACATCGACCTCTACGTCCCCTCCGATGTCACCGGCACCACGCGGTTCTACGGGTCCGCCGACGACCTCGACCAGGACGTCGTCGACGCCCGTGTGTGGGGCGGCGTCCACTCCCGCACGGCGGACGTGGAGGGCTGCCGGGCCGGCACCCGCGTGGCCGCCTGGGCGCTGGACCACTACTTCCAGCCGGTCGCCAAGGACGGCATCCGGCCGTCTGCGCCGACACGAACGGCTCGGCAGGACAAGTCCGCCGAGTCGAAGTGCGGCGACGACACCGACTGACCCACGGAGCCGAAGGGGAGGCGTCATGCCTCCCCGGCGACAGGCTCTACCGGCGTCGGCAGCGCTGCCCTCCACGCCGGCCGCGACCGATGGCCGAGTACCGCAGTCTTCGCGGCGGTCAACCCGCCGCCGCGGCCCGGCCGGCCGTGGCCGCCGCCGCGACCACGCCCTGCAGGCTTGTCAGCCAGATGGCGGCGTCGACGGCGTAGTACAGCAGCGGGTCGGGCGCCCGGCCGCCCGAGGCGGCGAGCACGTCGGCGATGACGGTGCGGTCCGTCGGCGTGCTCGGCGCGTCAGGGTCCGGGGGCTCGACGGGCGCGGGGCGTGGCTTCCTGGAGCGCAGGTCGTCCATCAGCGGCAGCGCGGTCAGCCGAAGACGGTGGGCGGCGTCGCGCAGGTGGGCGGCGCTGAGCGGCCAGGGCGCCAGCGCGCCCGCTGAGCAGTGGTCGGCCAGGCCCTGCCCGATGGTGACCGCCCGGTTCCCGGCGAGCAGGACGGCCATCCAGTCCTTGTCGGCGGGGTGCGCCGGGTCCGGGTCACCGAGCTCGGTGGCGTACTGCGCGTAGCTCGCCTCGGCGAACACCAGGGCGCGGCGGGCCCGGGCCAGCGCGTTGCCGGCCGTACCGCTTCCGGTGATGGTGTCGATGGTCTCGGTGACGGCCCGGGTGCTCTGGTCCAGCAGCCGTGAGCAGGCCCGCCGCAGCTCCCCGGCGCCGCCCTGCGGCCAGGCCAGCAGTCCGATCAGGGCGCCGGTGAGGCCGCCGATGACGACGTCCGTGAACCGGACGGCGGCCAGCCCCGGCCCGGCGGGACCGAGTTGGGCGAAGGCGGCGGCCGCCGCGACCGTGGAGAACGCCTGGCCCCAGCCCATGCCGATCACGGGCCCCGCGGAGAACGCCAGGAAGTAGAGAAACGGCAGTACGACCGCGTACACCGCCACGTGGTCGCCCACGGAGTACAGCATCACGGCTACCACGGCGGCGCCCGCGAGGGTCCCGCTGAATGCGGGCCACAGCGCGGTCCGGGTGCCCGTGGCGCTGGTTCCCATCACGGTGATGGTGGCCAACAGTGCCCAGAGGCCGTGGGTCAGGTCGAGCGCGCCCACGATCAGCCGGGCGGCCGCCAGGGCCAGCGCGATCCGCACGGCGTTCTGGAAGTACACCGACCGGGGTGTGAGATGGGCCTGCAGGCGGCGCGCGTAGAGCGAGAGCTCAGGACGCCCCGCGTACCAGAACGGGCCCGGCCGCTCCGCGGGCGGCGTCGTGTCCGCGGGGACGGGCGCGCCGAGCGCGATGCGCACCGCCGTGACCAGCATGGTTCCGGTGTGCGCGACGTCCAGGGCGATCGCGCCGCCGCGCACCACGGCTGCGCTGTCCGGACGCCACATCGGCAGGCGGACACGGTGGGCCTCGAAGTCCGCCGCGGCGGCGGTGTACGGGGCGTCGGAAGGCGCCGGGCCCCGGCCGGACAGCCCGAGCGCGATGTCGTGGCATGCGGTGGCCGACGCTTGCAGCAGCCGGGCCGCAGCGGGGTCGCGGGTGCCGGGGGCATCGCGGGCCTCCTGTGCCAACTGCCTTGTCTGGGCCAGCAGATGAAGCATGCAGGCGGCGCCTTGGCACAGCGCCCGGTCCCGCGCCGACGCCGACGTCGGGCGCTCGTCGTCCGGCACGTGGCTCAGCCGCAGCTCCTGCGTCGCCGTCATCAGCTGCTCCGGGCCGTCGAACGGCGGTGACCGCGGCTCCGCCGCGAGCGCCCGCAGCGCCCCGGACGCCAGCACAGCGGCGCGCGCCAGCCGGTCCGCGTACCGCCCCGGCGCGGGGGCCGGCAGCAGCCACATCTCCGCCGCCGCCATCAGCACCACTCCGGTCGCCAGTCCGGCCAGGCGCGCCCCCAGCGTCGCGGGGGCGTACGGCGGAAAGCACGCCAGGATGTAGAACGCCTGGAGGCCGCCTGCCAGCCCGCCCAGGCGGGGCGCGCCCACCCCCGCGTACGACACCAGGAAGCCCACCACGAACATCCCGAGGGCCGCCGTCCACGAGTGCACTCCGAGCACGGTGCCCAGGGAGACCAGCGCGGCCGCGACCGGCAGCACGGCCAGCAGCGTGCGGGCGCGTTCACGCGGCGTACCCGGGACGAAGGACATCCCGCCGGTGGCGATCGCGCCGAACAGCGCGTAGATCGCCGCGACATGGTTCCCCAGGCCGTAGCGGAACGCGTAGAACCCCGTGCACGCCACGAGCGTCACCCGCGCCGAACGCCGCACCGCCCGCAGGCCCGGATCACGGGCCCGCAGCCGTTCCAGCCCACCGCGACGGGGCACCCGCGGCCTCCTCGTCGTTCGTGCAGAGAGACGTCCGCTTCCTCCCCGTTCACGCTAGGCCGGGCGGGTACGCCCGGCCACTGCGCCCGGGGCAGGGTGCCGAAGTGCGGATCGCGCCCGCCCCGCACCGGCTGTGGATCTGCGTGACTGGGGCCGTCGGGAATAGCCTGGATGAGGTACTCAGAACCTCGAGGGGGGACGCGAAACAGGGAGGAAGCATGCCCTGGAATCTGAGCGGAACCTACCTGGAGAGCTGCAACTGCGACGCGGTGTGTCCCTGCACCACCTCGGGCCTCACCGCGCCGGCCGACCAAGACCGCTGCCAGGTGACCTTTGCGTTCCACGTGGACACCGGGAACGTGGACGGCGTGGACGTCTCCGACCGCAGCGTCGCCGTCTTCATCGACGCACCGCAGGTGATGGCCGAGGGCGGCTGGCAGGTCGCGCTCTACGTCGATGGTTCGGCCGACGAGAGTCAGGCGGAGGCGCTGGGCAAGGTCTTCTCCGGCCAGGCCGGTGGGCCGATGGCGGCGCTCACTCCGCTCATCGGAGAGGTCCTGGGCGTGGAGCGCGTCCCCATCGACTACCGCGACGACGGCCGCCGTCACGCCGCGCGCGTGGGCGACGTCATCGACATCGAGATCGAGGACCAGGTCGCCCCGCAGTTCGGCGAGGACGGTCCGGTGATGGGCCTGACCGGCATGTTCCACCCTGCGAACAGCACGCTGACGATCGCCCGGTCCACCCGGGCGACGGGCGTCGGCGTGTACGGCCGGTCCTGGGACTTCACCGGCGGCAACGGGCACTCGGCGCCCTTCACGTGGTCCGTATGACTACTGGGCCGGTCGCCGGCCGCCGCGCGGCGCGCCCTGCCGGCCTGCTGCTGGTCGCCGCGGCCGCCGCCTGGATCTGGATGGTGACGCGCTGGGGAGGCATGCAGGTGACGGCCGGCACCATGGGCCTGGGACTGCCCGCTTTCCTGGTCGTGTGGACGCTGATGATGGCCGCGATGATGCTGCCCTCCACGGCGCCCGTCGCCGGGCTGTACGCACGCACCATCACCGTGCACCGGTCGAGACGCATGGCCGCTTTCACCGTCGCCTACCTGCTCGTCTGGGCCGCGGCCGGGCTGCCGGCGTACGCGCTGGCCGTGGGCCTGGGCCGGGCGGCGACCCTCCCCGCGGAGGCCGGGACCGCAGTGGCCGCGGCCGTGTTCGCGGTCGGTGGCGTCTACCAGCTCACGCCCCTCAAGGACCGCTGTCTGGCGAAGTGCCGCTCGCCGATCGGGCACATGCTTCGCTACGCCTCGTACCCGGGGCCTTCCCGCGATCTGCGCGCCGGAGCCCACCACGGTGCCTTCTGCCTGGGCTGCTGCTGGTCGCTCATGCTGCTGCTGGCCGCGTTCGGACTGATGAACCTGTGGGCCATGGTGGCACTGGCCGCCGTGATCGCCGTCGAGAAGCTCGCTCCGGCCGGCCGTCTGGTGGCCCGTGCCGTGGGCGTCGCCTCGATCGGCCTGGCCGTCGCCGTCTTCTGGGTCCCGGCGCTGGCTCCGGGGCTCACCGGCGGTGGTATGGCCGGTATGTGAAGCAACTTGCCGCTGGTCGGGGCGAACGTCGTCCGCGGCACGTGCGTCCACGGCACGGGCGGGGTCCGGCGACGGGCTGCCGCTGCTCGGTGGATCACGGCGCGATGCGGTGATGTGTCTCCGGCGCCGCACCGGGCCGGTTTGGCTTGATCGGCGGGCGGCCCCGTGCAGAGGCCGGGGTATCGAACGGCGCCCTTGGCACTCTCCGGGCACCGCAGCTCTTCGCGAGGAGTTCCGATCGTGCGACCGATCCCGCGAGCCGTGGCATTCCCCGGACACGGCGCCGGGGGCGAGTGGCCGCCGCGCCCGGTCCGCCGTGCCGCCGCCCTGCTCGCCACGGCGGCACTGCCGACCGCGCTGCATGAGCGAAACCGCGCGCCCCGTCGCTGAGCCGGCGTCAGGATCGTGCGGTTGTGCGGTCGATGGTGGTGAGCCACTGGCTGACGACGGTGTCGATGAACTCGTCGGTCGCTTCGGCCCGGTCGAAGAAGAGGCGGGCGAGGAGCGGGCCGTAGAGCAGGGTGTACTGCTCGGAGGTGATCTGCAGGCCGGACGGCTCGAGGAGCTTGTTCAGCGCGGCGAGGCGGTCCTCCAGGATCCGGGCCATGGCCTGGGCGCTGTCGGCGTCGTGGTCGGCTTCGGCGGCGATGGCCAGCGCTGCGGTGCGGGTGGCGGGGACGGTGATGCCGGCGCGCAAGCTGATCATCCAGGCGGTGGCGACGGCGCGCACGTCGGTGCCGGGTTCGGGGTAGCCGACGTCGGGGCCCTGCAGGGTGACGTCGGAGAGCAGGGCGGCGCGGCTGGGCCAGTGCCGGTACAGGGTCTGGCGGGTGACGCCGGCACGTTCGGCCAGGAGAGCGGTGGTCAATCCGGTCAGCCCGACCTCGGGCAGCAGCTCGCGGGCGACAGCCAGGATGCGGGCGCGGGTGCGCTGGACGCGGGGATTGCCCGGATTCGGCTGACGGCGGTGGACGGGCGGCTTGGACGGCATGCAACCCATCCTACCCAGGAATCACACACGGCGTGTGACGCGCATTACTTGTCGTCGGCTTCGCATTTCATACGAGCTGTGTGATACACCGGAAGGGTAATCACACATGCTGAGTGATTTCAGTGTGTGGCCCGCCTCCTCTTCCCCTGGAGCTCTCGATGTCCACCGCGATCACCTACTCCCGCTACGGCGGCCCCGACGTGCTCACCCTGACCGAGGTCGACACCCCCGAGCCGGGTCCGGGCCAGGTCCGGATCAAGGTCCGGGCGACCGCCGTCAACCTGATCGACCTGAAGGTCCGCTCCGGGATGATGGACGGCGTCTTCCCGGCCGACTTCCCGATGCTGCCGGGCTGGGACGTGGCCGGGGTCGTCGACAAGGCCGGCGAGGGCGCCACCGCCTCGGTCGGCGACGAGGTCTTCGGCGCCGCCTCGGTGGGCGGCTACAGCGAGTACGCACTCCTGGACCAGCCGTTCGCCAAGCCCCGAGAGGTCTCCTTCGAGACCGCCGCCGCCCTGGTCACCGTGGGGGAGACCGCCTATCGCGCCCTGCACCACCTGGGCGTCGAGGAAGGCGGGACCCTGCTGATCCATGGCGCGGGCGGCAGCGTCGGCACCATCGCCGTCCAGCTCGCCGTCTCCCGGGGCGTCACCGTGGTCGGCACCTCCGGCGAGGACGACACCGAGCGCGTCACCGGGCTCGGTGCCACCGCCGTGACGTACGGCGAGGGCTGGGTGGAGCGGGTCCGGGCCGCCGCCCCGCAGGGGGTGGACCGCGTCCTCGATGCCGCCGGCGCGGGAGTGCTGCCGGACTCGGTGGCTCTGGTCGGCGACGCGGCCCGGGTGATCACGATCGCCGACATGTCTGCCGCGCAGCAGGGGGTGCGTTTCACCGGCGGGGATCCGGCCGACCGGTTCTGGCAGGCCCTGCCGCAGCTGGCCGGGCTGATCGCCGCCGGCGGCCTCGAGGTCCCCGTCCGGCGCACCTACCCGCTCGCCGAGGCCGCACGGGCCCACACCGACATCGAGGCCCGCCGCGCCCGGGGCAAGGTCGTCCTCCTGCCCTGACCACCGGGACCCCGGCCGGCACCAACTCGCAGCCGGCAACCGCCCGTCCGTCGATTTGCCGCACCACCGGACGCAGGATCGTCAACCCATGGCGGCGGCGAACCGCACGCCGCCATGGACCGCGTCGGTCGCCTCCGAAGCGAGGTGGCTCCGTCTCACATGCGTCCCCGTGGCATCCGGTGCAGGCTGGTGGGGCGGGGAGTTCTGACGTGGGAACCCTGTGTGCGCCACGGCCTGTCCGCCCCGGTCCCAGTGCCTGCCGTGCTCGGCAGACGGCAGCGGGAAGGAAGCGCGATGGAGATCAAAGGTTCGGTTGCCCTGGTGACGGGGGCCAATCGTGGCATCGGCCGGGCGTTCGCTCGCGCACTGATCGGGCGGGGAGCGGCCAAGGTCTACGCCGGTGTCCGCGATCCGGCGAGCGTGAGCGACGAGGAGCTCTCTGCGCTGCGGCTGGACGTCACCAGGCCGGAGGACGTCGCAGCGGCGGCCGCGGCCGCCGGTGACGTCACCATCGTCGTCAACAACGCGGGCGTCGGAGGTTTTGAGACCAAGCTGCTGACGGGCGACTTCGCCGGTGCGCGCGAGGCGATGGAGATCAACTACTTCGGGACCTGGGCCGTGTCCCGCGCCTTCGCCCCGGTCCTGGCGCGCAACGGCGGCGGCGCACTGGTGAACATGCTGTCGGCCGCCTCCTGGACCGCCCGGCCGGAGTATCCCGGATATGCGGCCTCCAAGGCAGCCCAGTGGTCGTTGACGGGCGCACTGCGGGAAGGCCTGCGCGAGCAGGGAACGCTCGTGATCGGCGTCCACGCCGGTTTCGTGGAGACGGATCTCAGCTCCTTCACGGACGCACCGAAGATCAGCGCGGCGGACGTGGCGGAGCAGACCATGGACGCCCTGGCGAACGACCGGGTCGAAGTCCTCGCCGACGAGCGGACCAGGCAGCTCAAGCATGCCCTGGCGCAGCCGCTCGATCAGTGAGGGCACTGAGCCAGGTGGCGCTTCGTGTCCGTTTCACGCTGTGCGAGAGGTACGCGGAGCGAACGCCGGCCGGTCCGTCTCCTGGTGCGACACGGCCGTGACGACGTGACGATGGTGTCCTGCAGCACCTCAGGGGGACCACGGTGAAGAGAGCGGACTCATGAGCGTGAGCGACGTCGACATGAAGGTGGAAGTGCTCGTCGTACCGGTGTCGGACATCGACCGGGCGAACGAGTTCTACGGCCGCCTCGGGTGGCGGCTGGACCAGACGCCGCCCGGAATCGTGCAACTCACCCCGCACGGCTCCGCCTGCTCGGTCCAGTTCGGCACGGACCTGACGTCGGCCGCGCCCGGCTCGGGCAAGGCGTATCTGATCGTCTCCGACATCGAGGCCGCCCGCACCGCGCTGGTCGCCGCCGGCGTGGAGGTGAGTGCGGTCTTCCACCCCGGTCCTGACGGTCCGGTCGAGGGCCTCGACCCGGAGCGGCGCAGCTACTTCTCGCGCGCCACGTTCGCCGATCCCGACGGCAACACCTGGCTGTTGCAGGAGGTCACGACCCGGCTCCCCGGGCGCGTCGATCCCGGGCCGACGTCCTTCGCCTCCGTGACCGATCTGGCGAGTGCGCTGCGGCGCGCGGCTGCCGCCCACGGTGAACACGAGAAGCGCATCGGCCAGGAGGACCCGGACTGGCCCGACTGGTACGCCCGGTACATGGTCGACGAGCAGACCGGCGCCGAACCGCCCCGGTAGGGCAGGTGCAGGGAGGAAGCATGGCCGAGACCTACGATCCCCGCCGCACGGCCGTTCTGCTGATCGACCCCTACAACGACTTCCTCTCGGAGGGCGGCAAGGTCTGGTCGCGGCTGGAGCCCGTGGCCGGCGAGGTCGGTCTGCTGGACCATCTGCGCTCCGTGATCGCCTCGGCCCGTGCGACCGGTGTGTGCGTGGTGTTCGTGCCGCACCGCCGCTGGGAGCCGGGTGACTACGAGACCTGGGACCATCCGACCCCCTCGCAGCGGAAGATCCAGCAGTCCCACCTCTTCGCGAGGGGCTCCTGGGGCGGGGAGTTCCATCCCGACTTCCAGCCGCGGCAGGGCGAGTTCGTCGCTCTGGAACACTGGGGGTCGAGCGGGTTCGCCAACACGGACCTGGACATGCGACTCAAGCAGCACGGCATCACCCACGTGGTTCTTGTCGGCGTGCTGGCCAACACCTGTATCGAGGCCACCGCCCGGTTCGCCATGGAGCTCGGCTACCACGTGACGCTGGTCCGCGACGCCACCGCGGCCCTCGCTCCCGAGATGATGCACGCCGCCCACGAACTCAACGGCCCCACCTTCGCCCAGGCCATCGTCACCACGGACCAGCTCGTGGCCGCGTTCGACGGATCCCGGCCATGACGGCCGGGCTCGTCCGTGCCGAGGCCGGAACTGTGCGCGACTGCACGGCCGAGGGAGCTCCCCTTCCTGGCCGGGAAGGGGAGCTCCCTGGTGTCCGGTGGCGTGTGTGAGCCCGTGAGCCCGACGCCGTGCGGGCCTTCCTACCAGGCCACCGGCAGCTCCAGCGGAAACCGCCTGATCGTTTCCGTGTCCCAGCGGACCTCCTCCGGCGGCACCGCGAGCCGCAGACCGGGGAACCTCTCCACCAGGCGGCCGATGGCCACTTCGAGTTCGGCCATGGCCAACGGCATTGCGATGCACCGGTGTCCGCCCCAGCCGAAGGTCATGTGCGGAGCGGTGGGGCGGTCGAGGTCGATGACGTGGGGGGCCGCGTAGCGCTCCGGGTCACGGTTGGCCGTCAGGTACGACACGTGCACGAAGTCGCCCGCCTTGATCCGCGCGCCGTCCAGCTCCACGTCCTCCAGGGCCACGCGTGGGATTCCGACCCCCTTGCGGAACGGGATGCAGCGGAGCATCTCGTGCACGACGTCGGTCACGGTCTCGGGCCGGCGCCTGAGGTGCTGCATCAGCTCGGGACGTGTCAGGAGCAGGTAGGTGATGTCGCTGATCTGGCAGGTCGCCGTGTCCTGGCCGCTGAGCGCCAGCGTCAGTGCCATGACCGCCAGTTCCCTGTCGTCGAGCTGCTCCTCGCCCTCCCGCGCCGCGGCCATCGCGCTGATGAGGTCGGGGCCGGGCGAGTTCCGGCGCTGTTCGACGAGCTTGGCGAAGTAGGCCGTCAGATCGGCCTTGGCCGTCGCGGCGGCCTCCTTGGTGCCCGCGCCGACGACGAGCAGTTGGTGCACGGACTCCTCGATCCGGGGCCATTCCTCCCGTTCGATACCGAGGAGGTCCAGGATGGCGTGCTGGGGGAGCCTGTTGGAGAGGTGCTGGACCACGTCCGCCGGCGGTCCCTGCTTCTCCATGTCGTCCAGCAGGCGGTCCGTGAGCCGGATGATCCGCCGCCGCATGCGGTCGACCTGCTGCTGGGTGAAGGCCTGCGAGGCCAGGTGGCGGACGCGGCTGCTCAGCGGCGGGTCCATCACGTTGATCGATTCCGGCGAGACGATGGGCTCCGGCGTCATCCGCGGGTAGTCGTGACCGATGATGCCCGCCCGGCTGAACCGTGGGTCGGTCGTCACCTGCTTGACGGAGTCGAAGCCGGTGATCAGCCAGGCATCCGCATCGCCGTAGGGAAGCCGGATGCGCGCGGGGGAGCGGCGCTGCATCAGGTCCGCGAGCGCGGGGTCGAAGTCGAGTGCTTCGCTGAAGTCGAACGGGCAGGTGATTGTCTCGTGGTCCGCGGCCATCAGCCGGCTCCTCCAGGCATGGGTACGACGTTGGTGACGTCCACGGCCCGGCGAACGGCCCGGGCGAGTCCGACGGCATCGCCGACAGCCCAGTAGTGGACGAAGAACAGGCGTGGTTCGTCGGTGAGGTTGTGGTGATGCACCTCGACGAGTTCGATCCCGCCGCGTCGCAGGGCCGTGAGGGCGGGCTGGACCTCGGCGGCGATCATGACCAGGTCGCCGCTGAGGGCGGCTCTTCCGCCGCCGAGCGGCTGGAAGTTGACGGAGGTGGTGGAGCCCAGTCCCGGCGGCAGGGCCACATGGCCGTCGGCAACGGTCTCGCGGCGGACATAGGTGGACTTCCAGATCACGCCGTCGGCGGAGCCCCTGACGCCCATCGCGGCGTCGATGGCGGCGGTGTCCAGGTCGACGCGCGGCGAGGAGGTGGCGGGTGCGGCGGGCGGAGTGCCGGTGCAGTCGAACGCGGCGCGCAGACCACGGGCGACGGCGACCGGATCGTGGCCGTGGGCATGCAGATGGACCCACCAGACGTCCGGCTCATGGGCGAGCAGGTGCTTGTGGATGGCGGTCTGCATGATTCCGTGGTCCTGCAGGACGTCGCAGAAGTGCTGCAGCTCGCGCTCGGTGACCACGGCGTCACCCATCAGGAGCGTGCTCCGGTCCGCGTACCGGACGAACGAGACGTGCGTACCGAGGGCGAGCGCGGGGTCGATCAGAACGCCGCGCGAGTAGACCTTGAGGTCCTGGCGCGGCAACGGCGTGTGGTACATGAATCGCCGCATGTCACCGGGCCGGCCGAGAGACTTGCCCACGTCCGCCCAGTCCGTCAGCTTGGTCATCACCGGTTGGACCAGGGCGTGGCCCGCCGGTCCGGCGGACAGGGCGTCGGCCCGGGCCGGCACACCGGCACCTATGGGCGCCAGGGCGGCCGCCGCCAGCACACGACGCCGGGACGCGGAGAGTCGGGAGCGGGTGTCTTGCTGTCTCTCGTCAGTCATGTCATGGGCCTCCACGCAGGATGCAAGCACGGGAAACCGCGTTGATTGCTGATCGGCACAGCTGCACCCGGCCAGGTGGGCTAATGCGGGGGGTTCCCCATGGCGGAGGAAAGTGTCTAAGTTGTTCCGATTAGGTTCTAAGTTGTTCCGATTAGGATGGATTGGACGGATGTAGATCGCTAAGGTCCATATCCGATCTCTTGCAGCTCAGCGGGTGAGCGGAGGCGACAGTCGACAGTGGTGAACACCAGCGGTGGCGAAGCGCACAGCACCGACCCCTCCATGCCCCACGTCCCCCATTCGCTGCACCAGCCGCAGGGCCTGCGGACCATAGCGACCGCATGGCCCTCGGAGACACAGCGCATACGGATGCGGCTGCTCGACGCCGTGGACGAGGACCGGCGCGATGTCGAGGTCCTGCTGACCGCGCTCCAGCAGGCGGTGGCCGAGGTGCACGGCCTGGGCGGCATGGTGCATCTGCCGGGCGGCGGCATGAGCGGCATCCTCTACCTGGTCGCCGACAGCGGCCTGCCGGAGTCGATGACCCGGCCCTGGCTGATCATCCCGGTACGAGGCACGGCCCCGCCCAGCAGGGCCGCCCGCAACGACACCGTCACCTGGCGTTCCGACCTGGCCCCGCCCGACCCGGTGCCCGGCCGGGACCCCGCCGCCCTCTGGCCCTCCCGGCTCCCCGCCGGCATCGGTCACCTGGCCGTCCCCGTTCCGGGCGGTGGCCGGCGACGCGGCGCGCTCTCCGTCCTCTTCGCCCCCGGCGACGAGCCCGGTGCGGCGGAGTGCGCGTTTCTGGACGAGGTGGCGACCTGGATGTCCGGAAGGCTCGCGTCGTCCGGGATCCTCAATCCGTCGCCCACCCTGCTGCGCGCCCTGGAGAACGAGCCGGGACCGCGGGAGGCCACCCCTGCGTGGGACGTGGAAGGGGCGCCCTGCGTCACGTACACCTGGGACCTGCGCACCGGCGAGCTGACCGCCGACCGGCCGGTCGAGGATGTGCTGGCCGGGATCGATCCGGAGGTGATGAGCGGTGGCATCGAGGCGTGGGCGGCGCTGATCCACCCGGACGACCTGCCCGGGGCGGTGGCCGGCTTCGACACGGGCATCCAGCTGCGCGGCGGCTTCCAGAACGAGTACCGGGTCCGGCGGCAGGACGGCACCTACCTCTGGATCGAGGCCGGTGCCCGGACGATCACGGACCTGGACGGGACGCCGGTGAAGGTGATCGGCACCCTCCGGGACAGCAGTGAGACGCATGCCGCCGCCGAGTCGGTGGGTCGGGCGCTGCAGCACATGAGTGACGGCTTCGTCTCCCTGGACACGGACTGGCGCATCGGCTTTCTCAATCAGGCCGCCGAGCGGTTCCTCGGCGCAGCCGGGGACGTGGCCGGAGCCCTGCTCTGGAACGTCCCCGCGGTGGGTGCCGTGCCGGGGCTGGAGCAGCGCTGCCGGGCGACGGCGGCCGAGGGCCGGCCGGCCGGATTCGACGTACCGGGGCTGGACGGGACGTCCTGGTACCACCTGCGGCTGGTGCCGGTGCCGGAAGGCCTCACGCTCTACATCACCGACACGACCGAGCGCCATCTGCGCGAGGCCGAGCGGGCCGCGGCGGAGCGGGCGTCGGCCGAGCGGGCGGCCCTGGTGCAGCGGGTCACGCGGGAGCTGGCCGAGGCCGTCACGGCCCAGGACGTGATGGCGGCGACGGCCGACGGCGTGATGACAGCCCTCGGGGCCACGGGACTCGTCATGCTCGGCGTCGTCGGAGACCGGCTGAACGTGGTCGGCTCCCGGGGATACGCGGAGCGCTTCACCCGGCTGCTGGACGGGCGCTGGACCGTGCGGGACACCATGAACCCGGTGGGAGACGCCCTGCACACCCGCACCCCCCTCTGCATCTCCTCCCCGGAGGAGTTCCTGACGCGCTACCCGGGGACCGAGTCGCTGATCCAGGAGAGCGACAAGCAGGCCTGGGCCTTTCTCCCGCTGGCGGTGTCGGGGCGCGAGATCGGCGCGGCGGTGATCTCCTTCGGCCGGCCGCGGGTACTGGACGACGACGAACGAACGCTGCTGACCGCGCTCAGCGGACTGATCGCGCAGGCCCTGGAGCGAGCAGGGCTCTACGACGAGGCGACGACCCGGGCCCGCACCCTCCAGCGCAGCCTGCTGCCACAGGCACTGCCCGAGCTGCCCGAGGTGACGACGGCCGCGCGCTACCAGCCGGCCAAGCAGGGAGCCGACGTCGGCGGCGACTGGTACGACGTGATCCCCCTCTCCGCGGCCCGGGTGGCGCTCGTGATCGGCGACGTCATGGGCCACGGCATGGCCGAGGCCGCCACCATGGGCAGGCTCCGGACAGCCGTCCGCACCCTCTCGGAGCTGGAGCTGCCGCCCGACGAGATCCTCGGCCACCTCAACGACATCGTCGGCGAACTGGGCAACGACGCCTTCGCGACCTGCCTCTACGGCATCTACGACCCGGTGAGCCGGTGTCTGTCGTACGCCAGCGCCGGTCAGCCGCCCCCGGCGGTGGCCCACCCCGACGGCATGGTCACCTTCCTGCCCATGACCCCGGACCCGCCGCTCGGGGTGGCCGCTCCGCCCTTCGAAACGCTCGAGACCCCACTGCCCGCCGGCAGCCTGCTCGCCCTCTACAGCGACGGCCTGGTCGAGAGCAAGGACAGGGACGTCACCACCGGCATGAACCACCTGGCCGAGCTCCTCTTCGAGTCCGTGAACGCCACGCCGGACGCACCTTCGGACGCGACCGACCTGGACGCCCTCTGCGCCACGCTCACCTCCGCTCTCCTTCCCGCCCACGGCGCGCTCACGGACGACGCCGCCCTGCTGCTGGCCCGCACGCACCCGCTGGACGCCGAGAACGTCGCCGAGTGGCCGTTGCCGGAGGACCCGGTGGCGGCGGGCCGGGCCCGTGAGCTGGCCCGCGCCCAGCTCACCGACTGGGACCTGGCCGACGAGGACCTGCTCATGACCACCGAACTCGTGGTCAGCGAGCTGGTCGGGAACGTCGTCCGGCATGCCTGCGGCCCCATCCGGCTGCGCATGCTCCGCAGTCGCGCACTGATCTGTGAGGTCTCCGACGCCAGCCTGACCACGCCGCACATCCGGCACACCTCCGCCACCGACGAGGGCGGCCGCGGCCTGCAGCTCATCTCCGCGCTCTGCCAGCGCTGGGGCACCCGCCACACCCCCACCGGCAAGGCCATCTGGACCGAACAGCCCCTGCCTGACGCCCCGGTCCGGGCGGCACGGGACGGCGCCGGCTCGGGACCGTGACACCCGTCGGCCCGAGGTGATGCATGGAGGGCGTCTACGTCCGGCCGCCGGGGGTGGGGTGCCATTCGACCAGGACGATGGTGGCGTCGTCGCGGAGCCGGCCCCGGTGGTGGTCGAGGATGGTGTGGATCAGGCGCCTCAGCGCTTCGGGGGCGGGCTCCCCGGCCGACAGCGAGCGGGTGACGAAGTCGGCCAGACGTTGCTCACCGAACAGTTCCCCGGCCTGGGACCGGGCCTCGGTGACGCCGTCGGTGTGGATCAGGATGCGGTCACCGGGTTCCAGCTGGGCCTGGTGAACGGTGAGCCTGTCGCGGTTGCCGGGACCGAGGCCCAGCGGCAGCTGGCTGGGAGCCTCCAGGGCGTGGGGGACGATGCGGTGGCCGCGTATGAGCAACGGCGGCGGGTGGCCGCAGTTGACCCAGCTCAGGCTCCCGCTGTCGAGGTCCAGGTCGGCGAAGACTCCGGTGAGTATGCGGTCGGGCAGCCAGTGTTCGAGTTCGGCGTCGACCCGCTCGGCGATGCCGGTGAGTGTGCCGTCGGCCAGGCGGGCGGCGCGGCAGGTGGCCAGCGCGACCGCGGAACACAGCCCGGAGGCGAGGTCGTGTCCCATGGCGTCGACGACGGCCAGGTACAGCCGGGAGTCGTGCAGGCTGTGGTCGAACGCGTCGCCGCCGATCTCGTACGCGGGCTCCAGCACCGCGGTGGAGGTGACCTGGTGGGTGCCCAGAGTGCGCGGGGGCAGGAACGCCCAGACCATCTCGGCGGCGGTCGTCATCGGCCGCCGCCGTGTGGTCAGGGCGTACAGATCACTGAACCCGCTCTTGCCGACCACGATGACCGCGGCGACCGAGGCCAGGATCTCCGCATGGTCGAGCAGCCGGGCGGTCAACCGGTCCGCGGTCACCTGAAGCACGCCGATCCGCTCCACGCCGTCGATCAGCGGCAGCCAGAGGGTCAGCGCACCGTGCCGTGACAGCCGCACCGACTCCGTCCGGTACGCCCATCCGGCCACGGTGCCCTCGATCGGGATCGGCTCCGCCGTCCCGCCGCCCGACATACCGGGACTGCGCGGCAGCGGCACCAGCAGCCTTTGCTGGACGTCGGCCAGATACAGGAGCGCCGCGTCCATGCCGAGGGCTTCGGCCGCGGCATCCACGAGCCCGGCCACCTCCAGCGGCGTCGCCTGGTGCGACCGCGTCACCAGGTCTGCGAGCACCTCACCGAGCACGTCGGGAGAGCCTGGCTCTCCAGCGGGCGGCGGCTGTCGCGTCACCCCACGCCCTGCTCGACCGGCAGATGGATCGGACCGCGAAGGACGGGGCTGGGCCGGTACGGCGGTGGGTCGGTGAGCAGTCTGGGCCGGTCGAGGCGGCGTACGAGTTCGGTCAGGGCGATCTGGGTTTCCCGTCGGGCGAGTGGGCCGCCGAAGCAGAGGTGGATGCCGCTGCCGAAGCCGAGGTGCTGGTTGTCCCGGCGGTCGGGGTCGAAGCGGTCGGGTTCGTGGAAGCGCAGTGGGTCGCGGCTGCCCGAGGCCAGCATGAGGATGATCCGCGAGCCTTTGGGGATGACGGTGTCGGCGACGGTGATGTCGCTGTACGCCGCCCGCCAGGGAATGATGTGCACGGGTGGTTCGTAGCGCAGCAGCTCCTCGACCACCGGCACGGCCAGGCCGGGTTCGTCGCGCAGTCGCTGGAGCACCTCGGGGTGGCGCAGCAGTGTCAGCATGCCGTTGGTGATGAGGTTGACAGTGGTCTCGTGGCCGGCGATCAGCAGCAGGTTGGCGGTGGCGACGATCTCGTCGTCGGTCATCCGTCCGTCCGGCCCGTCGTCGTTGGCCAGCCGTGACAGCAGGTCGTCAGTCGGCCGGCCGTGGCGTTGCTCCACCAGCCCGCCGAGGTACTCGCGCAGGTCCGCGCTGGCCCGCTGGCCGTTCTCCAGCTTCTCCTTCGGATCGGTCTTGGGGTTGTAGTCGATCGAGTCGATGATGTCGTTCACCCACAGGTGGAACCTCGGTTCGTCCTCGCGCGGCACCCCGAGCAGGTGGCAGATCACGGTGACGGGGAACGGGTAGGCGAAGTCGTCGACGATGTCGATCTGCTCCTTGCTCGCGAAGGCGTCGATCAGACCGCCGACGATGGCGTGCAGGTCGGGGTCCAGGCCGGCCACCAGCCCCGGGGTGTGCGGGGGACCGAAGTGGCGCATCGCCATACGCCGCAGGCGGTCGTGCTCGGGAGGGTCGAGGTTGATGAACGGCGGCGCGCCGGGCCTCTCGAACGCCTCCATCGGATGCGACAGATTGCGGACGTCGGAGCTCAGGTGTGGGTTGTGCAGGATGTCCGCGAGCTCGCGATACGTGCTGATGACGTAGCTGCCGTCGTCCTGCAGGGCCACCGGCGTCTCGCGCAGCTCGGCGTACAGCGGGTACGGGTCGGCACGGGAGGAGTAGTCGAGGATCCGGAGCAGCGTGGCGGGCTTCTCGGTCGTGGTCATCTTGCCTTCCCCCTTACCGGTGGTGCTGCTGCATGGACGTGACGCGCCGCTCACCCGGGTCATTGCCGGTGACGACCACAGTGGCTCCCCGGGCGATCAGCTCGGGGCCGGGGAAGTCGACGGGCACCGGTTTGTTGTCGACGGGCTGGTCGGGTGTGGGGCAGGGCGGTGGGAAGGGCGCGGCCGACTCGATCAGCTGCCGGTAGTGGTCCAGCCACTTCGCGTTGTTGAAGCTCACCGCGGCGGTGACGCGGCCCTGGTAGCCGTAGGCGGCGACGAAGCGGCGGTCGGACACCGACCCCTGGGTGACGACGACCTCGTCGGCGAAGGTCGGCACGCCGACGGACTTGATGTTGACGCCGAACTGGATCGACCAGAACAGCGGGATGGTCAGGTGGGGCCAGCGGTCCGCCTGGGCGCTGACCATGTTGTGGGCCGCGACCTCGGCCTGTTCCACGGCGTTGGCCCAGTGCTCCAGCGAGATGAGCCGGTATTCGTAGATCGGGTTCGGGCAGCGTGCCACGTCTCCGGCGACGAAGACGTCGTCGGTGATCAGACCGTTGATGTCGAGGGCGCGGCAGCCCGTGTCGCAGGCGATGCCCCAGACGCCCGCCGCCAGTCCCGAGTCCCGCAGCCAGTCGGTGTTGCGGATGCCTCCGAGTGCCACCACCGCCACGTCGGCGTCGATCGTGCTGCCGTCGTCGAAGTGGGCGCGGCGGAAGTGCCCCTGCGCGTCGCCCTCCAGCCGGGTGACCTTGACGCCGCAGCGCAGGTCGACGCCGTGAGCGCGCTGCATGTCCGACGCCACCTCACCGATCATGGCACCGAGTGCCCCGACCAGCGGGGCCGGCGCGAGTTCGGCGACGGTCACGGGGATGTCCCGCTCGCGGCAGATGGAGGCGATTTCGGAGCCGGTGAATCCCGCGCCGATGACCAGTACCCGGGAGGGCCCGGCGGCGAGGGCCCGCTGCAGGCCTTCGGCGTGCTCGCGCGTACGAACGACGAACACGCCGTCCAGGGCCGCCTCGGACTCGACGAACCAGGGCCGGGCCCGCACCCCGGTGGAGATCAGCACCCGGTCGAAGGGAATCTCGCGTCCGTCGGCCAGACGCACTTGGTTGGCCGCCAGGTCCAGCCCGCTGGCCGGCACGCCCAGCAGCCACTCCGCGTTGATGTCACGGCGTCGCGGCAGCGTGGTGGCATCGGCCGGCACCCACCCGGTCAGGACCTGCTTGGACAGGGGAGGGCGGTCGTAGGGCTCGCCCAGTTCGTCACCGATCATGGTGAGTGAGCCGGTGAAGCCCTCGTTGCGCAGTGCCTCGGCGGCCCGCAGTCCCGCCAGTGAGGCCCCGACGATCACGATGCGGCCGTCGCGCTTGAACTCTCGCAGGTTGTCGGCGCTGGTCATGACTTGGACGCCTCCGCCGGTACGACGTCCTGTTCCTCCAGCTGGTCGACCAGAATCGCCTGGACCGGGCAGGCGGCCGCGGCCCGCAGCACCTGTTCGCGCCGGGCGTCGTCGGGGCTCGGGTCGTACATCAGCGCTTCCTCGCCGTGCATCCGGAACGCGTCCGGAGCGAGGAACGCGCACTGCGCGTACCCCTCACATCGGGAAAGGTCCACGACAATTCTCATCCCGACCTCCACAGGGACTGCAGACTGCGGACCCGGAGGCCTGCGCCACCGCGGCGCACACGGCGCGGGACAGGCATCGAGAGAAGGGATTCGGCCGTCGCCCACCCTTGCGAAGCGCGAAGGGGCGGGCCACGCTCGCCGGGCCACCGCAGAAGGAACTGATTGTCGGATCGTCGCGAGTAAGGCGACCGAGGTCTGCAAAAATCACCCAAATGGCGTGACCTTGCAGTCAAAAGCGTATCCCCGGCGCACATCACCTGCACCCGGGAAAGGGATGCCCTGCCTGTCCGGAGCTTGCCCCGAGGCTGCCCGGAGCGGAGGCACCACCGTCATTCACTCGCACGCCACGTGGTCATGCGGCGAAGACCGTGCGCCGTCGTCGATTCTGTAGCTGCGATCAGAGCAGTTCCTCGATGCGCCGGAGGCACGCATGGGCAAGGCGTTGGGTGATGTGCTCGGCCTGGCGGCCGGTGTCGCGGTCAGCCCTCTTCCGATCGTCGCTCTCATCATCGTGCTGGCCACGCCCCGGGGCCGTCTGAACGGGCTGGTGTTCGTCACCGGCTGGGTGATGGGTCTGTCGGCCCTGGGGGCGGTGGTGCTGGCCATCGGTGGCCAGGAGAGTGCCGACTCCCACGGGCATCCGGCCGACTGGGTGGGGGTTCTCAAGCTCGTTCTGGGCGTGGCGCTGGCTTTCTTCGGGCTGAGGCTGTGGCGTCATCGCCCTGCCGATGTCACGCAGGCGCAGCTGCCGAAGTGGATGGCGGCCATCGACGGCTTCACCGCGGTGAAGATCTTCCTTCTGGCCCTGCTGCTGTCGGCCGGGAACCTGAAGAACGCCCCGCTGACCATTGCCGCGGCAGCGTCCATCAGCTCGTCGGGGCTGCCGGTCGGGGAGCAGATCGCCACGCTGGCGATCTTCGTCGTCATCGCTTCCGCCGGGATGCTGGTTCCGCTGGGGGTCTTCCTGGTCATGGGGGAGCGGGCGAGGAACACGCTGGGCAACTGGAAGGAATGGGCGGCGCGGCACAACACGGCCATCATGGCGGTGCTGTTCTTCGTGTTCGGGCTGAAGCTGCTCGGGGACGGCATCGGCGTCCTGGTCTCCTGACGAGCCGGCACCGCCTCCGGGTGGGCTGCCGCCCCGGCTACTCGTCCCTCTGCAGGATGTACGTGCTGCGCGAGTCCGGGTCGCCGAAGAAGAAGTAGAGCTCGAGTGCCTTCCTGTCGTTGCGCCGCAACTCGAACGCACCGATCTGGTCGACTACTTCCACCACGAGTTCGGCCGGCCCGTGCCCACGCCCGAAAGGCCATCAGTACGCCACGATCCCGTTCTGGTCCTACTTCCTGGACTGAACGGCCGACGGCCACGACTGCTGCGCGGGCGGTGCTCAGCCGGACTCGGCCGTCGCGGTGGGGGTCTCCTCCTGTACGGGTGCGCCGCGGCCGATGGTCATCGACCAGCGCACGGAGGAGGGAGCCTCCACGGAGGCGACACCGCTGTGGTCCGCTCCGCCGAGGTCCAGCTGGTTGTAGGTGGTGCTGACCTGGCCGGCGAGGCACTCCAGCGGGAAGGAGGCGTGCAGGGGCTGCACTGCAACCTCGATCCTGCCCGCGCCCTGGCAGCGGACGGCGACGATCAGCGCGTCCCCCTTCTTGCCCTTGGCGAAGGCGATGCTCGCGTTCCCGGTGGTCGCCTTTTGGCGGCCGGCGAGTGTCTCGTCGGCGTCAAGTTCCGGCGGCTGCTGGACCGAAGGCTGTGCGCTGCTGCCCGGAGTCGCTGTCGCCGTCGCCGTCGCCGACGCCGACGCCGAACCCGGATCGTGCGAACGTGCGGGCCGTGCGGGCTTCTTGGCCTCGGGGTGGTCCGAGGTGCAGCCGGTGACAGGAGCGAGCAGCGCGGCGCACGCGATGCTCAGTCCTGCGAGGGTCCGCAACGGCCTCCTGGGCGTGGGCATGACATTTCTCCCTCGGTCCGGGGTGGTGAAACGCCGGGCTCGACCGGTCGCTCGCGGCTGATCATGTCAGCGGCGACGGGCGGACCGGCGGCTTCCGTCGATCTTCTGAGCAAGAGGTGAGCTTCACTTCTCGACGCCGGCCTGCGGTCGGCGGGTCAGGCCGGGTGTGCCTGCGCGCGCCGGTGGCGCAGTTCGCCCTCCTGGGCGAGTCGGCGCAGCAGCGCCAGGACCGGTTCGAGCAGCAGGATCACGAGGCGTTCGGTGCGCTGGTCGTCCCGGAGAACTTCTCCGCCTCCGTGCTGGGACTCGCGGCCAAGGGCGACACCGCCCCGTCCAGGCCGACGCTGGAGATCCTCACCAACCCCGCGGCCGGCAGCTTCGGCTCGAACATGGCCGAACAGGTCAGCCGCGCGGCCGCACACGACGCCTCGGTCGCCCTGGGGAAGAAGCTGGGGCAGCAGCTGGCCCACCAGGCCGCCCGAGCCCACGCGGCCGGGAAGCACGTCACCGCACCCAGCACCCCCGAGCGGCTGCTGCTCGCGGACCCGGTCGAGGTCGTCGTGGCGCAGGGCCACCACCTGGGCAGCCACAGCGGATACGGCCTGACCGCGTTCTTCTACACCCTGGTGCTGGTGCTCGGCGGCATGCTCGGCGCCAACGTCATCCACATGCAGGTCGACACCGCCCTCGGCTACGCGGCCAAGGACCTCGGCCCCTTCCGCACCGCCGAGCCCGTCCGGCACCTGAGCCGGACCCGGCACTTCCTCGTCGGCTGTGCGCTGATGGCCGGGGTCTCCCTGGTCACCTCGGCGCTGGCCATGGCCGCGGCGGTCGGGATCGTCGGCATCGACGCCTCGCACCTGCTGCTGCTCTGGATCTTCGGGGCCGGCGCGACGATGGCGATGGGCTGCACGGCGCTCGCCCTGCTGGCGGTCCTCGGCACCCCCGGCCCGCTCGTCTCGATGCTCGTGCTGATCGGCCTCGCCATCCCGTCGGCGGGTGCCACCATCCCGCTGCAGGCGCTGCCGTCGTTCTACCGCTTCCTCGCCGAGTTCGAGCCGTTCCGCCAGGTCCTCGACGGAGTCCGGTCGATCCTCTACTTCGGCGCCCGGCTCGACGCGGGACTCGCCCGAGCCTGGACCATGACCGGCGTGGGACTCGCTCTCTCGCTGCTCCTCGGACTGGGCCTGACCCACCTCTACGACCGCAGGGGCCTGCACCGCACCGCACAACTCGCCCCGGCCGCACTCCCCACGGCCGCCTGACCGGCCCCGGAGCAGGCGGCCCGTCGGCGCCTGCCCGTCCCAGGGGTGGCGGCTGGTGCTTGCGACCCGCTGCACCGCACCCTCGGCCTCGCCCGGGTCCACACCACCTGAGCCGCACACGATGATCAGGTGGTGTGGACCCGGCGGTGACGCCCCCGCGCTGTTGCGGAGGGCAGTGGCCCCGCGTTGGAATCAAGTGTGAGGCACTTTGGCGGCGTCGAGTCCGTCGGCCGCCCTGCGCCCGGGACGGGTGTCGGCCGGAAAGGGCTCAGGAGCAACGCCCTCGGCATGTTCTCCTCGGTGGTCATGGGCCTGGCCTCCACCGGCCCGGCTTACAGCATCGCCGCCACGCTGGGCATCATCGTGGCCGGGGTGGGACTGCAGGCCCCGATCGTCACCATGCTGGCCTTCATCCCGATGCTGTTGGTCGCGTACGCCTTCCGGGAGCTCAACGCGAGCAACGCCGACTGCGGGACCACCTTCACCTGGGCCACCCGCGCCTTCGGACCGCGCACCGGCTGGATGGGCGGCTGGGGCCTCATCGTCGCCAACATCATCGTCATGGTGAACCTCGCCGAGATCGCCGGTGTCTACGGCTTCCGGCTGCTGGGCCTGGACTCACTGGGAGAGAGCCGGCTGTGGACCACGGTGGCCGGCATCGTCTGGATCGTCCTGCTGACCGCGATCTGCTACGTCGGCATCGAGGTCTCGGCAGCCGTTCAGCGCTGGCTGCTGTGCCTGGAAGTGCTGATGCTGATCCTGTTCGCCGTCGCCGCGCTGGTCAGGGTCTACACCGATCCGCCCGCGACCGCGATCCATGTCTCCGCCTCCTGGTTCAACCCCTTCGAGGTGTCCTCGACACGGGCCCTGACCTCGGGCATCCTCGCCGGCGTCTTCATCTACTGGGGCTGGGACACCGCCTTCTCGGTCAACGAGGAGACCGTCGACAGCGCACACGTCCCCGGGCGCGCCGCGGTCCTGTCCACCGTGCTGCTCCTGGGCATCTACGGGCTGGTGTCCACGTCGTCGCAGGCGTTCGCGGGAGCCGGCACCACCGGAATCGGGCTGGGCAACCCGAACAACTCGGACGACGTGTTCTCCGGACTGGGCGATGCCGTCTTCGGGAGCCACGAAACGGGGCTGGTCCTGTCGAGACTGCTGATCCTGATGGTGCTGACCTCGGCGCTGGCCTCCGCCCAGACCACCATCCTGCCCCTGGCCAGGACCGTCTTCTCCATGGCGGTCCACAAGGCCGTCCCCGCCCGGTTCGCCCGCATCCACCGCAGGTTTCTCACCCCGACCTGGGGGACCATCGGCATGGGAGCGGTCTCGATCGCCCTGCTGATCCTGCTGACGTCGTTCAGCCAGAACATCGTGGCCGACTCGATCGACTCGGTCGGGCTCGCGATCGCGTTCCAGTACGGACTCACCGGCTTCGCCTGCCTCTGGTACTACCGCAAGATCCTCACCCGCAGTGTCCGGGACATGATCTTCAAGGGCGTGTTCCCGGCGCTCGGCGGGCTGATCATGCTCCTGCTGTTCCTGTACGCCACCTTCGTCGTCTACGCCAACCCGCGGTACGGCTCGACCCGCGTCGATCTGCCGCTGATCGGACCGACCGGCGGGGTCACGGTGCTGGGCCTGGGTGCCCTGCTGATCGGTCTCCTGCTGATGCCGTTGGTCACCCGTGGCCACACGGTGGCCCTGAAACTCCAGCGGAGCCTGCTCCCGCGCCATCTGCCGGCGCACACCGCCGTGGACTCGGCGGCCCGCTACCAGCCCGCCGACAGCGGGTCCGGGGTGGGCGGCGACTGGTACGACGTCATCCCCCTGTCGGGCGGCCGGGTCGGCCTGGTCGTCGGGGACGTGCTCGGTCACGGTCTGCGCGCCGCGGCGACCATGGGGCAGCTGCGCACGGGGGTACGCGTCCTGGCCCGCCTGGACCTGAGCCCGGACGAGCTGCTGTCCCGCCTGGGCGACCTCGCCGAGCAGACCGCGCGCGAGCGCAGGACCGGACACGGTCCCGGCCACCTGAGGCCGCGGGACACCGCGATCCAGGGCGTGGCCTGCCTGTACGCGGTGTACGACCCCGCTTCGGGCAAGTGCCGTCTGGCGCGGGCCGGGGACTCGGTGCTGGCGGCCGTCGTACCCCACCCGGGTGTCGTCGAGCGTCCGGAGCTGCCGTCCGGACCACCGCTGGGAGTCGGCGGCCCGCCCTACCAGAGCACGGAACTGGAGTTCTCGCCGGGCAGTGTCGTCGCCCTCTTCACGGGTGGCCTCCTCCAGGCGGCCGACGACCAGGCGGCCGGGCTGGCGCAGCTGTCCCGGGTGCTCGCCGGCGACTGCGGGTCCCTGCAAGGGCTGTGCGACATGGTGATGGACACCCTGCTGCCCGGCGCGGTGGACGTCGACGCGACCGTGCTCACGGTCCGCACCCGCATGCTCGACCGGAACCAGTTCGCCCAGTGGGCACTGGTCTCGGACCCGGCGGCGGTGGCCACCATCCGTTCCGCCGTCGCGAAGCAGCTCGGCGACTGGGGGCTGGACGACCTGGCGTTCACCACCGAGCTGATCGTCAGTGAACTGGTCACCAACGCCATCCGCTACGCCGGCGGCGGCCCGATCCAGGTGCGCCTGATCCGCGACCGGAGCCTGATCTGCGAGGTCTCCGACACCGGCCACACGACACCGAATCTGAAGCACGCGGAGAACGACGACGAGGGCGGCCGGGGCCTGTTCATCATCGCCCAGATGACCCACCACTGGGGCACGCGCTACACCCCCACCGGCAAGACGATCTGGACCGAGCAGGACCTGCAGCCGGCGGACGGCCGGTAGCGCCTCGCTCGCCGGCTGTTCCTCGGAGCAACCACCCGCGGAGGGTGAGGTCGTCCCCGCCGATCGGTCCGATCCTGTCGGGAAGGCGACCCGGCGCGAGGCCGGGCCGGCGGGTCGGGCCAGGGCGGAAGGCGGGCGGACGATGGCCGACGACATGGCCGAACGCATAGCGGAGTTCATCAGGCCTCTGCGGGTCGAGCCCGGCAGGAAGGTGCATCTGGCGGACGACTTCGATCCCGGCTACAAGGCGGGCATCCGGAAGAAGAAGGAGGGCGTCGAGCTGCTCCGCACCGGTGTCGAGCTGCTCGCCGACTACCAGCGGCGGCTGGCGGCCCAGGACACCTATGGAGTGCTGGTGTGCCTGCAGGCCCTGGACGCAGGCGGCAAGGACGGGACGATCCGCCATGTGATGAGCGGCGTCAATCCGCAGGGTGTGCGGGTGTCCAGCTTCAAGGTGCCCTCGACCGAGGAACTCGATCACGACTATCTGTGGCGCTACGCCTGCCGGCTGCCGGGACGCGGGGAGATAGGCATCTTCAACCGGTCCCACTACGAGGAGGTCCTGGTCGTACGGGTGCACCCGGAGAACCTCGACCGGCAGCGGCTGCCGGACTCGGTGCGCGGCCATGACGTGTGGGACCGGCGGTACCGGGAGATCAACGACTGGGAGCGCTATCTGACCGACAACGGGTTCCGGATCGTGAAGCTGTTCCTGAACCTGTCGAAGGAGGAGCAGCGGATCCGCTTCCTCAAGCGCATCGACGTTCCCGAGCGCAACTGGAAGTTCTCGCCCGCCGACGTGCGGGAGCGGGCCCGGTGGGACGACTACCAGCGCGCCTTCTCGCAGATGCTGTCCGCCACCAGCACGGAATGGGCGCCCTGGTACGTCATACCTGCCGACCACAAGTGGTTCGCGCGTGTCTGCGCGGCCGCGGTGGTGGCGCACACGCTGATCGAGATCGATCCCCAGTACCCGCAGGTCAGTGACGAGACCCGGCGCGGGCTGGCCGAGGTCAGGCGGGAGCTGGAGCGTGAGGCGCCCAAGGGCGCGGCGCCCGACCCGTACGCCGCATCGGTTTCCAAAGGCGGATCCGGCAACGGGAAGCACGGCAGGAAGGGCAAGCACTCCGGCGGGAACGGCTGACGGGAACGGCTGAGAGGAGGCGCATGCCATGACCGCGCAGACGGATGCCCCGGACGAGGGGACGACGGACGACCGGGCCTGGTACGCGCGCTCCGCGGAGGAGGTGGCCGCCGGGTTCGAGGTGGATCCGGCCGCGGGACTGTCCTCGGCGAGGGCCGCGGAGCTGCTGCGGACGAACGGTCCCAACGCGCTGCCGGAGGAGAAAGCCCTGCCGGGCTGGCGCCGGTACCTGGCCCAGTACCGCAGCTACATGCAGCTGGTCCTGGTCGCCGCCGCCGTGGTGTCGTTCCTGATCGCGGAGTGGAGCACGGGCATCCTGCTGGTCGTGCTGACGGTCCTCAACGCGGTCGTCGGCATGCGGCAGGAGGGTAAGGCGGAGAGCGCCATGAACGCGCTCAAGTCGATGCTGAAGGCGACCGCCCGGGTGCGCCGGGACGGGACCGAGTCCGAGATACCGGCCGAGGAAGTGGTCGTCGGCGATGTCGTCCTCCTCACCGCCGGGGACGAGGTCCCCGCCGACGGCCGGATCATCGCGGCCAGCGCCCTGCAGATCGACGAGTCGGCGCTGACGGGCGAGAGCGTGCCCGCCGCCAAGGACGCGGCGACCCTGGCCGGCGGCGACCTGGGCCCCGGGGACCGGACCAACATGGCGTTCATGAACACGCCGGTCACGCACGGCAGCGCGACGCTGATCGTCACGGCCACGGGCGCCGGCACCGAACTCGGCCGCATCTCCGGGATGCTGTCGGCGACGCCCCGCGAGCCCTCTCCACTGGACCTGGAGCTCAACCGGCTCACCCTGTGGATCACGGGGGCGGCCGGACTGACGATGATCGTGATGTTCGTCCTGGGACGCAGCCGCGGCACGGCGTGGGACGCGCTGTTCGTGAGCGCCGTCTCGCTGGCCATCGCCGCCATCCCGGAGGCCCTGCCCACGGTGACCCAGACGATCCTGTCGATCGGCGGGGTGGACCTGGCCCGGCGCCAGGCGATCGTGAAGGACCTGCCGTCGGTGCAGTCGCTGGGGTTCACCTCGGCGATCAACTCCGACAAGACCGGCACGCTCACGATGAACCAGATGACCGTCGTTGAGGTCATCGATCCCGGCGACCGCTACACCGTCTCCGGCACCGGTTACGGCCTGGAGGGCAAGGTCCATCACGCCGTCGGCAGCACGCCCGGCATCGAGGACGCGATCCTGCCCTACGTGGTCGCCAGCGATGCGGGGCTCGTGGACGGCAAGGTCGTCGGCGACCCCACCGAGGGCGCCCTGCTGGTGCTCGGCCACAAGGCCGGGCTGGACATCGACGCCACCCGGGAGCGGCTGCCCCGGCTGGCCACGCTGCCGTTCGACCCGTCGTACAAGCTGATGGCCACCTTCCACCCGGCCGCGGACGCGGCCGGCCGGCCGGTCGTGCGGTGCTTCGTGAAGGGGGCGGCGCCCGCGGTCATGGCCCGGGCCGCCACCGCGCTGCGCGACGGTACGACCGTCCCCTGGGACGCGGAGCTGCGCGAGCGGGCCCAGACACACGTCCAGCGCATGGGCGGCGAGGGCCTGCGGGTGATGGCCGCCGCGCGCCGCGACCTCGACCCGGCCGTCTTCGATCCGGACGGCGACCTGCTCGCCCACGTCACCGACCTGCAGATGACGAGCCTGGTCGGCATGGTCGACCCGCCCCGCGCGGAGTCGCGGGCCGCCGTGGCCGACGCGCAGGCCGCGCACATCCGGGTGCGGATGGTGACCGGCGACGACGTCGTCACGGGCGCCGCCATCGCCCGGCAGCTGGGCATCGAGGGCGAGGCGCTCCTCGGCGCCGAGTTCGCCGCGCTGCCGGAGAGCGAGCGGCTCGCCCGGATCGACGACATCGGGGTGGTCGGCCGCGTCGCCCCCGAACACAAGGTGCTGCTCGCCGACACGCTCAAGAAGAAGGGCGACGTGGTGGCCATGACCGGGGACGGCGTCAACGACGCCCCGGCCATCAAGGCTGCCGACATCGGCATCGCCATGGGCTCCGGCACCGAGGTCGCCAAGAACGCCGGGCGGATGGTGCTGTCCGACGACAACTTCGCGACGATCGTCTTCGCCGTCGAGCAGGGCCGCAAGATCTACGACAACCTCACGAAGTACATCCGCTTCGTCCTCGTGCTCCTCGTGGTGTTCGTCCTGACCTTCCTCGGCGCGACCCTGTTCAACATCGCGGCGGGCGAACCCTTCACCCCGGCCCAGGTGCTGTGGATCCACTTCTTCGTCAACGCGGCCTTCGGCTTCGCGCTCGGCTTCGACCGGCAGAGCCCGGGACTCATGGAGCGCAGACCGCGTCCGCGCGGTGAACCCGTGCTGACCAGGGGAGTGATGGTCACGGTCGGGCTGTCCGGGCTGGTGATCGCGATCAGTCTGCTCGTCCTGATCAAGCTCGGCGAGTCGCACTACGGCAGCACCGCCGTCGGCCAGTCCATCGCGTTCACGTCCTTCGCGCTCTGCCTGATCGTGGCCGCGCTCGAATGCCGCAGCGAGACGGCGACCGTCCTGACCACCGCCAGCTTCGACAGCAAGCAGATGAACTGGGCGATGCTCGTGGAGTTCGCCCTCGCGGTGCTGGTCACGCAGATGGACGGGTTCCGGCGGCTGCTGGGCACGACACAGATCAACGTGCGGCAGTTCGGCTGGGCGCTGGTGCCGGCGCTGGTGCTGCTCGGGCTGTGGGAGCTCGGCAAGCTCGTCGCCAGGCGGGCCGGGGGGACGTGAGAGGCCGTAGATGGCGACCCGGCACGCCACCGCACGGATAGTGTCCCGGCTGCGGGCCGTTCCCGGGGTCCGCGCCGTGTCGTCCTACCGGCGCGAGTGGCTGGCCAGGGACCTGGTCGCCGGAGTGGTCCTGACGACACTGCTGGTGCCGCAGGGCATGGCCTACGCCGAACTCGCGGGCCTGCCGCCGATCACCGGCCTGTACACGTCGATCCTGTGCCTGCTGGGCTACGCGGTCTGCGGGCCGTCCCGGATCCTGGTGCTGGGCCCGGACTCCTCGCTCGGCCCGATGATCGCCGCCACCGTGCTCCCGCTGGCCGGGGCGGGCGGGAACCCCGCACGGGCCGTCGCCCTGGCCTCGATGCTCGCCCTGATGGTCGCGCTCGTGATGATCCTGGCCTCGGTGGCGAGGCTCGGCTTCGTCGCCGACCTGATCTCCAAGCCCACGATGATCGGCTACATGAACGGGCTGGCCCTGACCATCCTGATCGGACAGCTGCCCAAGCTGCTCGGCTTCAAGGTCGAGGCGGACACCCTGATCGGGGAGTGCGTCGGCCTGGTGGAGAAGCTGGCCGCCGGGGCGGTCGTGCCGGCGGCGGCCGCGGTGGGCATCGGCGGGGTCGTACTGCTGCTGGTGCTGCAGCGCCGGCTGCCGAAGGTGCCCGCGGTGCTGGTGATGGTGGTGCTGGCGATCGGCGCCGCCGCCGTGTTCGAGCTGGGCGAGCACGGGGTCGGCCTGGTCGGGGTGCTGCCGAAGGGCTTCCCGCCGTTCACCGTGCCCGATGTCCGGCTCGACGACCTCGGGCCGCTGTCCGCGGGCGCCCTGGGCATCGCCGTGGTCTCCCTTGCCGACACCATCTCCAACGCGTCGGCCTTCGCGGCCCGCACCGGGCAGGAGGTCCGGGGCAACCAGGAGATGGCCGGGATCGGGGCCGCCAACCTGGCCGCGGGCTTCTTCCAGGGCTTCCCGGTGAGCACGAGCGGCTCGCGCACGGCGGTGGCGGAACGGGCGGGCGCGCGGACCCAGCTGACCGGGGTCGTCGGCGCGGCCCTGATCGTCCTCATGCTCCTGCTGGTCCCGGGGCTGTTCCGGAACCTGCCCCAGCCCGCCCTGGCCGCCGTGGTCATCGTCGCGTCCCTCTCCCTGGCCGACCTGCCGGGGACCGTACGGCTGTGGCGGCAGCGCCGCGTCGAGTTCCTGCTCTCGCTCGCGGCCTTCTTCGGCGTCGCGTTCCTCGGGGTGCTGCCCGGGATCGCGATCGCGGTCGCCCTGTCCGTCCTCAACGTCTTCCGGCGGGCCTGGTGGCCCTACGACGCCCTGCTGGGCCGGGTGCCCGGACTGGAGGGCTTCCACGACGTCCGCTCCCACCCCGGCGCGCAGCGGCTGCCCGGCCTGGTGATCTACCGGTTCGACGCGCCGCTCTTCTTCGCCAACGCCAGGACCTTCCGCGACCAGGTCCGCCGGCTCGCCCACGGGGACCCGCCGCCGAGCTGGATCGTGGTCGCGGCCGAGCCGATGACCGACGTGGACACCACGGCCGCCGACGTCCTGGAGGACCTGGACGAGGCTCTCAACGCCGAGCACATCCATCTGGTGTTCGCCGAGCTCAAGGACCCGGTGCGGCGGAAGATCGAACGCTACGGGCTCACCCGCACCATCGACCCGGACCACTTCTTCCCCACGGTCGAGGCCGCCGTCGCCGCCTACCGTCTGCGCACCGGCGCCCGGTGGACCACCGGCGCCGGGTGATCTCACCTGCCCAGCGCCAGCCGCGCAACCCGTGGCCAGTCGGCGGCCGGCCGGGCGACCGGTGAACCGGGACGGCGGCGCGGCACGCGGACGCGCAGGGCCCCGGCGTCGATCCGGCACACGACGGGTACGGGCAGCACGACGTGCTCCCCGTCGATACCGGCCGGGACGGTGGGCGTGTCCGCCTCGACGACGACCTCCCGCGCGGTCAGCCGGGTCAGCCCCGGCGAGCGCGGACCGCGCAGCAGCCGGGCCGCCTGCACGGTGCTGCCGACACGCACGCACAGCACGCCGAGCCGTCCGGAGTTCAGGCAGACCCTGCGCCCCGGGCGGTCGACGTCGACGGCGCGCCGGTAGGGGTTGTTGCTGACGAGCAGTGCCTGCAGGTCCGAGGCCCGCGACCGGCCGGCCCGCATCCGCAGCCGGGGGGCCTTGTCACCGGTGAGGAGATCGGGCAGCTCCCGCAGGGCCGTGCGGACCTTCTGGTCCCGGTAGGCGGGATTGGCCACCACGACCGCGTACGTGCCGAAGGAGACGTTGTTGACGAACACCCGGTCGGCGGCGAACCCGAGGTCGACGCGGAACTCGTCGGCGTCGGTCAGTGCCGCCAGGGCGGCCGCGGGATCTTCCCGGTCCAGGCCGAGGTCCAGGGCGAAGTGGTTGCGGGTGCCGGCCGGGATCACGACGAAGGGCAGTCCGTGCCGGGCCGCGACCTCGGCGACCAGGGCCTGTGTGCCGTCCCCGCCGGCCACCCCCAGCAGGTCGGCGCCGTCCGCCACCGCCCGCCGGGCCAGCTCGGCCACGTCCTGGTGGTGTGCCGGGTCCAGCAGGAACACCTCGGCGCCCGCCGCCCGTGCCCGCTCCGCCAGGTGGCAGCGGGCCACCTTGCCGCCGCCGGAGTTCGGGTTCATCAGGACCCACGGGCGGCGCGGCGGCTCGACGGGACCCCGGTCACGGTGGCGCGGGGAAGCACCCGCTGGCGTCAGGGCGATCCGCGCGGCCACCACCGCCAGCACCCACAGGCCCAGCGACAGGCAGGCCGCCCACAGCAGGTCGTGCGTGGCGTACAGCGCGAGGACCGCCAGGGGCGCGGCCACCGACAACAGCGTCCCCACGGCCCGGACGACTCCGGTGTGCGCGAGGGCCCACCACACCCCGGCCGCGGTGAGCACCAGCCCCCCGACCCCGACCAGCACCCACAGCACGCTCTTCAGCCCGGCGACGACCAGCGGCACCGCCACGCTGCCCAGCAGGGCGAGCAGCGCCGCACGGGCCCAGCGGGCAGGAGCCGGGCCGGAAACCGATCTCACGGTGCTCGTGGCACACCTCGGCAGGATTCGCAGGAGCCGTCATCCCGTCCACCTTGGACACAACGGCCGCCGGCCGGCTTCACCCGACGCGGGTGAACACAACGGGAAAGGCCCGCCGGAGAACTCCGGCGGGCCTTTTCGCTGATGCCGGCTCAGTGGGCCGGGGCGTACTTCGGGTTGGGGCCGTACTGGTTCGGCTCCGCCTTGCCCTCGGAGGCGAGGAAGACGATCAGGATGATCGTGCCCACCAGCGGGATCAGGGAGATGAAGATCCACCAGCCGGAGCGGCCCGTGTCGTGCAGGCGGCGGATCGTGACACCGAGGCCGGGGAGCAGGACGGCGAGGGTGTAGATGAGGCTGATGACGTTCGAACCGATGGCGCGGTCGACGACCGTCAGCACGATGCTGATGATCAGGTTGAACAGGAAGAACATCCAGTATTCCTGCCGCCGCGCACGGCCGCTGAACACCGCGTACTTCTTGAGTACGTCCACATACCAGTGCATTCTCGTCCCCCCTGGGATTCGCTTGATTGCTCCCCCATCGAATCAGTCAGGGTGACTGGAAACCATGGTTTTGGCGTGCGCGGGTCAATGTGTTACCCGGCCGCTGCCGTTCGGTGATCAGACCCCGACGCCGGCGGCGAGACGGGCGTCCAGCCAGTCGAACACGCGCTGTTCGAACAGAGCGCGGCCCAGCGGCTCGCAATGCCGGTGCGCCCCTTCCGCCTCGGTGAAGCGGACCAGGTGTTTCGGGCCGGTCAGGGCCTCGTACAACTCCCTCGAAGCACCGGGCCAGAAGTGCTCGCCGTCCGGGTCGGTGATCAGCAGCGGGGTGGTGATCCGGTCGACGACCGGCATGACGTCGTACCGGGAGACCTCGGCGAGGAGGTCGTACGGGGAGTCGATGCCGTACGGCTTGGCCCGCCGGCGCCAGGTCGCCGCGAGTGCCCGGTCCTGGGTGAGGGCGCCCTCGACGACGCCGTCGAAGGCGGCACGGTCACCTGACTCCCACAGACCGCGCAGACCGGGGCCGAGGTTGCGCCACCAGCTGTCCACCACGCGGGTCACCCCCGGGTCGGCGACCGCGGCCGCGATCCGGCGCTCGAAGGCAAGCGCGCGCGGGACCCAGTAGCCGGCCTGGCTGATGCCGGCCAGCACGATCCGGCGGGGGTCCACGTCGGGCCGGGAGAGGAGGAAGTCCACCACCGGGGTGATGACGTTCTCCCAGTCCGGCCGGAAGGTCACGCCCCGTTCGAAGAGCATCGACTGCTGGCCCGGGCCGTCGAAGAGCAGTACGCGGTACCCGCGGGCCACCGCCGGTGCGCCGAGCAACGTCCAGGCGGCGCTGAGCGGGCCGTCGCTGCCGTTGTTGGCGATCAGTGTGGGGAGGGGGCCAAGGGCGCCGGGCGGGCTGACGAGGTAGCCGGGCAGGGGCGCGTTCTCGTACGGGACGGCGACCGGCTCGGCGGGCGGGTCCCAGGACGTCAGGAAGCGGTGCAGACAGGCGCGGTGCTCCGGGAACACCTCGGCCAGCCGTCGGTCGGGGTCGGCGACCGCGTCGACGCCCACGAGGGCGGTGCCGAAGTAACCGGCGGCGCGCAGCAGGGCGTCCCGGGCGCTCACCGTCCGTCCCGCGGCCGCGCTGCGAGCGGCCTGCTCCCGCACTCCGCGGGCCAGTTCAACCCAGGCGGTGAACCAGGCCTCGCCGTCACCGTCCGCCACGGCGGAAGCGGTCGCCAGCACCTCGCCCACGTCGGCGCCCTGCCGCCAGGCCGCGCCCAGGGCGAGCAGGATCTCGTAGTCGAACTGGTCGTTCTCGCTGAAGCGGTAGGTCATGGCGGCTCCCGGCACCGTTCAGGCGCCGACGAGGGACCTCGACCCCGCCGCGGCGCCCAGGCGCAGCCTGGCCAGGGCGAAGTCCCTGTTCGCGACGACGCGTTCGCGATGGGCTTCGGGCACCTTGCCGCCGTCGAGCAGCCTCTCGCAGCACTCCAGGCTCTCGCGGTACTCACCCATCCAGTACGCCGCGACCGCGAGCTCGTCCAACGCCCGCCACTCGTACCAGTGGTGCTCCACGAACAGGGTGTCCGACGGTTGCGGGATCTCCGCCGCGCGCTTCGCGAACAGGTACGCGAGCGGCCAGCGCTCCCCGTGCACACGGCACAGGTAGGCCAGCTCGGCGAGCGGCTCGGCGCGGGTGGGACGGTACTCGTGCGCGTCCAGGAAGCGGGCGATCACCTCGGGCATCCGGCGCTTGAGCAGTACCGCCGTACGGGCGGCGTACAGCCGGGCGCAGAACGTCTCCTCGACGAAGCCGCTCATCACCGCCCGCCGGTCGTAGGCGGCCAGTGCCTTCCCGTGTTCGTCGGCGTCGCGCCAGCTCTGGGCGAGGTAGAAGGCGTACCGGGCGTTGTCCGGCTCCTTGGTGAGGGCTTCCTTGAGGATCGCGGCGTCGCGGAGGTACTTCTTGCGCCGGTTTCCCTGCAGGCGTCCGCCGCCGCCCATGATGACCATGCGCGCGCCGGCGAAGGTCGCCCGGTCGAAGGACGTGTCGCACTCCAGGTACTCGTGCAGCACACCGACGTACCGCCACGGGAGGCGCGTCGACACCAGCGTCGGGCGCCAGTGGACGACGGAACCGTGACGGATCTCGAAGTCGTAGCAGTCATGGCCCAGTTCCGGCATCGAGAAACCGGGCGCGATCTCCAGCGCGTCGTCGGCATCGATGAACAGCAGGTAGTCGGCGCGCTCCCGGGCCAGCTGGATCGCCTCGGTACGGCTCAGGTCGAAGCCCTTCCAGGGGCTCTCGTACAGCGCGCCGGGCAGGTCGGCCAGGGTTTCGCGGATGACGTCCTGAGTACCGTCGGTCGAGCCGGTGTCGAGGATCACCCAGGTGTCGATGAGGGGGCGCACGGATTCGATGCAGCGCCGGATCACATGTGCCTCATCCTTGACGATCATGTTGAGGCAGACCGTTTTCATGGCTGTTCTTGTTTCTTTTCTGTGATTCAGGCGTCGACTCGGCGTGCGATCACTTCCATGCAGATGCGGTAGCGCTCGCTGATCGTGTAGTGGACGGGCTCGAAGCCCTGCTCGGTCAGGAGCGCGTAGAGACGCCGGCGGCTGAAATTGTGGAAGTGCTCGAGTTCGCCCCAGTAGGGATTGGCGTCGCCGGCGTCCAACAGCCGCCAGGCGGCGCAGTCGTAGTTGGGCATCGACGCGAAGAGCACGCCGTCCGGCCGCAGCAGGCGGTGTGCGGCGGCCAGGCCGGCGCGCGGATACGGCATGTGCTCGAGTACGTCGGCCATGCTGATGACCGCGAACCGTCCGGGCTCGTCGAGGTCCGTGACATCCGTGCAACGCGCCTCGAAGCCGAGGCGTCGCAGACCCTCGACGCTCGAACGCCGGAGGTCGAGGCCCATCGGCTCGAAGCCCCATTCCTCGGCGGTGAACAGGAGCGAGCCGTTTCCGAATCCGACGTCGAGCCAGGTGCCGTCCGCCACGTGACGGGCGACGCGCTCCACGATGCGCGCCGACACGGCTCGGCTCTGTTCGAACCCCGCGCCCGGCTGCTGGTGCCCGTTGGTCGAGGAGAAGATCACCGACGCCGCCTCGGGCGTGAAGTAGCCGTCGGTGAAGACGTGTTCACAGTCGGTGCAGCGCATCCAGGTCATCGTGGGATCGATGACCGGCCGGTACAGCGGATGGCGCGAGCAGTCGCCGGTCCGCAGCGTGGACAGGACGCGGCCCGGGCAGAGGGGACAGGCGTCGTACGGCAGGCGCCCCTTGGGCGGGACGCGCGTGGCCGCGGCAACGGACGCGTCGGCCACGACTGCGGAGTCGGCGGTCATGCGAGCAAGCTACTCGCGGCCCTCGCCGATGCCGGGGTGGCGCGGCGAGACCGGTCCCACGGTCGGCCCAAGCGCGAGGGGTGTCCGCCGGGCCCGGACGGACCCTGCGGACACCCCTCGCACCGTGTGCCGGTCGGCCGGACTCATGGAGTCCGGGTGGGGTACGGCACGTCGGCTACGGCATTCCGTCGTTGACCGCGCCCGGGCTGGGCTGATGGATCACGAAGGTCCAGGGGGTGTTGCAGGTGAGGGTGGCCGGGTGCTGGTTGTTGTTCTCCGTGCAGGAGGTCTCGAAGACCAGCCCCGTGGTGGTGATGACGTCGATGTTGATGCCTTTGTTCTCGCCCTGGGCGTGCGCGTTGATGGAGACGCCACAGGCGAAGCCGGTCGCGGCGGTGTTGGGGTAGCCCGTGAGGCCGCTGAGGTCGGTCCACCGCAGGGTGTGGTCCGTTTCCTGGCCCCGGTTGTCCCGGATGCCTGCGTACGTCCTCGGCGCGCCGGTCGAACCGGTGGCGATCGCGGCGCGGAGTTCGAAGTCGGCCGAGTCCTGCTGCGCGTCGATGTCGGTGCACGGGCCGGGAGCACCGGTGGCGCCGGTGGCGCCGGTAGCGCCGGTTGCACCGGTGGCGCCGGTCGCACCCGTTGCTCCGGTGGCACCTGTGGCACCTGTGGCACCCGGCCGACCGGGGCCACCTGTCGCGCCGGTGGCACCCGTCGCCCCCGTGGCACCCGTGGCGCCCGTCGCTCCGGTCGCGCCGGTGTCGCCCTTCGGGCCGGGCGGACCCGTGGGACCGGTGGGGCCGGTCGGGCCTGTCGCGCCCCGGCACTCGTCCTTGCCGCCGTTGCCGCCCTTGGCCAAGGACGCCTTCAGGCCGGACTTCGGCTTGTTGGGCTTGCCGGGCTTCTCCGGCTCGCCCTTGCACTCGTCGTGGTCGCCGCCGTAGCGGCCCATCCAGTAGTCGCCGGCGGTGCGGCTCATCCGGCTCTCGGCGGGCTGACGCCCCGCCAGAGCCGCGTGCCCCGACACGTTCTTCGCCGCGGCTACGGCAGGGCTGACCACGCCGGCCGCCATGACCAGCGTGAGGGAGGCCACCATTCCGGCCTTCTTGAACCTGTCTCGCGCCAGGGGCCCGAGTAGTGAGGTCGTCCTGTACTCAGGACTCATCGACGTGCTCCTTGCCTCGTCCGGTCCGGGAGGCGTCCCGAACCCGAATGCGAGGTTGACCCGTGCGGGCCCGGACCGGGCGCGTGGCACGTCGGAACTCACCGGTTTATCCGTGGTTTATCCGTGGATCGGACTAACAGATGACTGCATCCGTAGGGGCTGCTCGGGCGTCTACCTCGGTATGGATCTCCAGAAGCCCCCGCCCGAGCCGCAGTACCCCGAGGGATGCCTCGCCGTCGCGATCCGCATCCCCGTGCGCATCGTCGTGCTCGTGCTGGTGCTTCCCGTGCGCATGGCGTGGGACGCGCTGGCGGTCTGCGGCCGCTTCCTCACCGACACCGTGCTGCGGCCGGTGGGGCGGGCGCTGCTGTGGGTCGGCCGGGCGGTCTTCGTGTGGCCGTGGGTGGCGCTGTGGCGCTACGTCCTCGTGCCCGTCGGGAAGGCGCTCGGATGGCTCGGGCACGTCCTCGTCGTCGTACCGCTGCGGTGGCTGTACACCTATGTGCTGACCCCGGTCGGGCGCGCCTTCGCCTGGGTCGCGCGGGGGATCGGGGCGGGCCTGGAGTGGCTGTACACGCGCGTGCTCGCGCCGGTGGGCCGGGGTGTTCTCCGGCTGCTGAAGGGTGTGGGCCTCCTGCTCGCCGCCGTCGGGACGGGCGTGTTCGCCGCCGTGGCCTGGCTGGTGCGGTACCTGCTCGTCGTACCCGCACAGTGGCTGTACGAGTGGGTCCTCGCCCCGGTCGGGCGGGCGCTGGCATGGGTCGCCGGCGCCGTGGTCACCGCGATCGGTGCGGTCCTGTACTGGACCACCCGCGTCCTGGTCGTCCTGCCCGCCCTCGCCCTGTGGCGCTGGGTCCTCGCACCCGTCGGCCGTTTCCTCGCCGTCGTCGCGCGCGAGGTGGGCGAGGCACTCGGGCACGCCTGGCGGATCGCGGGGCGGGTCTCGCGCGTCGTCGGCAGGGCCCTCGCGACCCTCTTCCGGTGGATCTTCGTGGAGCCGCTGCGCTGGGTGTACCGCACGGTCCTGACCCCCGTCGGGCACGTCGTGCGGGATTTCGTCCTGCGGCCCGCCGCCGAGGCCGCGCGCGTGGTGGGGCGGACCGCGCGGCAGGCGCTGACCGCCGCCCGCGACACCGTGCGGCAGGCCCGCGCGGACCTGAGGCGGATGGTCTTCGGCGAGCCCCGGCAGCCGGTCCCGGTCGACCGGCGGGAACCCACGGGACCCGGGACACGTACTCTTGGTAGCAGTACGACCGCTCTCACGAAGGACTAGGACACTGGGCAAGCGACAGCCCGAAGGCCCGCCGCCCGCACCCGCGGTGCAGCGCATCCGACTGCGCTACACCAAGCGCGGCCGCCTCCGGTTCACCAGCCACCGTGACTTCCAGCGCGCCTTCGAGCGTGCGCTGCGCCGCGCCGAGGTGCCCATGGCGTACTCGGCGGGGTTCACGCCGCACCCGAAGGTGTCGTACGCCAATGCCGCACCCACCGGCACGGGCAGTGAGGCGGAGTACCTGGAGATCGCGCTGACCGCGTCGCGCGACCCCGAGAGCCTGCGCGATCTGCTCGACGAGTCGCTGCCCACCGGGCTCGACATCGTCGACGCGGTCGAGGCACGGACCTCGGGCCTCGCCGACCGGCTCACGGCCTCCGTATGGGAGCTGCGGCTGGACGGAGTCGACCCGGTCGACGCACAGCGCGCGGTCGAGGCCTTCACCGAGGCCGACACCGTCGAGGTGCAGCGCATGACCAAGAACGGCGTCCGCACCTTCGACGCCCGCCCCGCGGTCGTGCACCTGGAAACGCACAGTTCGACTCCTGATAGGCCCAGCGACCAGCCCTGTGCGATACTGCGGCTGGTTGTTCGGCACGTGACGCCTGCCGTACGACCCGACGACGTCCTGTCCGGTCTCCGCGCCGTGGCCGACCTGGCGCCGCCGGTCCCCGCAGCGGTGACCAGGCTGGCGCAGGGGCTGCTCGATGAAGAGACCGGCACGGTGACCGACCCGCTCGCGCCCGACCGCGAGGCAGCCGAGGCCCTGACGGCCCAACCGGTTGCCGCCGCGACGGCGCCGACGCCGGAAGGTTCCGCGTAGGGACGGACGTCGTAGCGCCGCCCTCGTACTCGGGAGCCACCTGGGTCGGGCAGCGCACCGACCAGAAGACTTTCGCCAGGCCGTACCGACAAGGCGTACGGAACCGGCGAGACAGGACACAGAGTGCTCCCGTGCGGCGCCCGCGCCCCGGACGGCGGCCACTGCGCATCGCGCGGGCCGCGGACGTCAACGGCGGACGGTCCTTGGAGACCGACGCCGGACCAGGCGCGGCGCCCGGGAGCCTGACGGGAGAAACGCCCGCATGCTCGAGCCGACCGAGCCCCGCGAGGGCTCCGAACTGAACACACCGAGCGACACCCTGCCGCCGCGCAGGCGTCGCCGTGCCTCTTCTCGCCCGGCGGGTCCGCCCGTCGCGGCCGAGGCACCCACCGAGGTCACCCTGCCGGCCATACCGGCAGCGGAGGCCGAGGAGATCACCGAGGAGCAGGCCGCGACCCTCGAGGCGCCCGCCGCCGTCGAGGAGCCCGCGCCCGCCGCTCGTACCCGCCGCCGTGCCACGCGGCGTGCGTCCGCACCCGCCGGGGCACCCGCGGCTGCCGAGGCCGTGGAGAAGGCTGACACGGCTGTTGCGACCGCTGCCGCCGAGGCCGTTGAGCCGGCTGAGGCCGCCGAGACCGCCGAGACCGTCGAAGAGGTCGCGCCCGCACCCCGTACCCGCCGCCGTGCCCCCCGCCGCGCCTCCGCGCCGGCCGGAGCTCCGGCCGCGGCCGAGGCCGAGGAGGAGACCGAGGTGAAGGCCGAGGAGAAGGCGGCGGCCGAGACCGCTCCCGCCGTCGAGATGGAGACCGCTCCCGCCGCCGAGGCGGAGGCCGCGCCCGCCGCCCGTCCGCGCCGTCGTGCCACCCGCCGCGCATCCGCGCCCGCCGGTGCGCCGCAGGCCGCCGAGGCCCCCGAGACCGCGCCCGCCGCTGAGGCGCCGGTCGCCGAGGCCGCCCCCGCCGTCGAGGTCCCCGCGGCCGAGGCCGCGCCCGCCGTCGAGGCGGAGGCCGTGTCGACCGCTCGTACGCGTCGTCGTGCCATCCGCCGGGCGTCCGCGCCCGCCGGTGCCCCGGCCGCGGCCGAGACCGTCGAGACCGTCGTGCCGGCCGCTGCCGCCGCGCCCGTCGCCGAGGACGTGGAAGAGCCCGAGGCTGCCGAGACCGTCGAGGCCGCTGAAGCCCCTGCGGCGGCCGACGTCGCCGAAGAGGCCGCGCCGCGCCGTACCCGCCGCCGCGCCACCCGCCAGGTCTCCGCGCCCGTCGGTGCGCCGGCGACCGCCGAGGCCCCTGTGGTCGCCGAGCAGGCCGCCGCCGAGACGGCCGAGACCGCCGAGCCCGTCGCCGTCCAGGCCACCGCCGAGGGTGCGCCGCGCCGTCGCCGCCGGGTCGTGCGACAGGCCGCGAGCGGGTTCTCCGCGCCCGCGCACTCCGCGGCCGCCGAGGGCGAGTCCGAGTCCGAGTCCGATGCACCTCGTCGCCCGGCCCGCCCCGCCGTGGCGGTGTTCCAGGCGCCGGTGTTCGCCGAGCCGAAGTTCCAGACCCCCGAGCGGGCCGCCGCCGAGGCCGCTGCCGAGGCCGCCGGGTCGGAGGAGACCGAGAAGACCGCGGAGCCCGCGGAGACCGCCGGGACCGGGACGTACGCGGAGGAGCGCGCCGAAGCCGGCTCCCGCCGTCGCCGTCGCCGCCGTGGCGCCGCCTTCGCCGAGGAGCCGCAGGCCGTCGAGGCCGCCACCGAGGACGAGGAGCCGGAGGAGGCCGAGGAGGCCGCCGCCGAGGACCTCGCCGAGGGCGACGAGACCGAAGAGGCCGAGGGCGCCGAGGAGGCCGGCTCGCGCCGGCGCCGTCGCCGGGGCGGCCGTCGCCGTCGCCGCGGTGACGCCGCCGAGGGCGAGGCCGGTGAGGGTGCGGACGCCGAGGCCGACGAACTGGCCGCCGAGCAGGCCGCCCAGGACGCCGAGGACACCGCCGAGCAGGAGGAGGAGGACGCCGAGGACGCGCACGACGAGTCCGGCTCCTCCAGCAGCCGTCGCCGTCGGCGCCGTCGTCGTCGCGCCGGTGACACCTCCGTCGACACCGAGCCCGACGAGACCGACCCGGAGCGCACGGTCGTCAAGGTCCGCGAGCCCCGCAAGCCCGCCGAGCCGTCCGACGAGGTGCAGTCCATCAAGGGCTCGACCCGTCTCGAGGCGAAGAAGCAGCGCCGCCGCGAAGGCCGCGAGCAGGGCCGCCGACGCGTTCCGATCATCACCGAGGCCGAGTTCCTGGCCCGCCGCGAGGCTGTCGAGCGCGTGATGGTCGTGCGCCAGCACGGCGAGCGCACGCAGATCGGCGTCCTCGAGGACGGCGTGCTGGTCGAGCACTACGTCAACAAGGAGCAGGCCACCTCGTACGTCGGCAACGTCTACCTGGGCAAGGTCCAGAACGTGCTGCCGTCGATGGAGGCCGCCTTCATCGACATCGGCAAGGGCCGCAACGCCGTCCTGTACGCCGGTGAGGTCAACTTCGAGGCGCTGGGCATGGCAAACGGCCCGCGTCGCATCGAGGCCGCCCTGAAGTCCGGCCAGTCGGTCCTCGTCCAGGTGACGAAGGACCCGATCGGTCACAAGGGCGCCCGTCTGACCAGTCAGGTCTCCCTGCCGGGCCGTTACCTCGTGTACGTGCCCGAGGGCTCGATGACCGGCATCAGCCGCAAGCTGCCCGACACCGAGCGCGCGCGTCTGAAGACCATCCTCAAGAAGATCGTCCCCGAGGACGCGGGCGTCATCGTGCGCACCGCCGCCGAGGGCGCGAGCGAGGAGGAGCTGCGCCGGGACGTCGAGCGGCTGCAGGCGCAGTGGGAGGACATCCAGAAGAAGGCGAAGAGCGGCAACGCTCCGACGCTGCTGTACGGCGAGCCGGACATGACCGTCCGGGTCGTGCGCGACATCTTCAACGAGGACTTCTCCAAGGTCGTCGTCAGCGGTGACGAGGCCTGGCAGACGATCCACGGGTACGTCTCCCACGTGGCCCCGGACCTGGCCGAGCGGCTGTCGAAGTGGACCTCCGAGGTCGACGCCTTCGCCACCTACCGGATCGACGAGCAGCTCGCCAAGGCGCTGGACCGCAAGGTCTGGCTGCCCAGCGGCGGTTCGCTGGTGATCGACCGGACCGAGGCGATGGTCGTCGTCGACGTCAACACCGGCAAGTTCACCGGCCAGGGCGGCAACCTGGAGGAGACGGTCACCAGGAACAACCTGGAGGCGGCCGAGGAGATCGTGCGCCAGCTGCGGCTGCGCGACCTCGGCGGCATCATCGTCATCGACTTCATCGACATGGTCCTGGAGTCGAACCGGGACCTGGTGCTGCGCCGCCTGCTGGAGTGCCTGGGCCGCGACCGTACGAAGCACCAGGTCGCCGAGGTGACCTCGCTGGGCCTGGTCCAGATGACCCGCAAGCGGGTCGGCCAGGGCCTGCTGGAGTCCTTCTCCGAGACCTGCGTCCACTGCAACGGCCGTGGCGTCATCGTCCACATGGAGCAGCCGACCGCGGTCGGCGGCGGTGGCGGCGGCAAGCGCAAGAAGCGCGGGCGCGGCGGTGACGGGCAGCTGCCCGAGCACGAGGTCGCCGCGGTGGCCGTGGAGACGGGCGAGGCCGTCGAGCCGGCGGCGGAGACCGTCGTCGAGGTCGCCGCTGAGCTGGCCGAGCCGGTCGCCCTGCCCGCCCCCGACTTCGCGCCGGACGAGGAGCTGTACAGCAGCGTCGCCGAGGCGGAGGCGGCGGCCGGCCGTGGCCGTTCGCGTCGCCGCGTCAGCCGTCGGGCCTCGGCCCCGGCCGGTACGCCGAAGGCCGAGCGCCGCAGGGCCGGGAAGGCCACCGAGGCCGCGGAGACCGCCGAGGTCGTCGCGCCCGCCGAGGAGGCCGTGCTGCCCGCACAGCCGGAGCCGGTGGTCGAGGCGCAGGCCGCCGAGCCGGTCGCCGTGGCGGCCCCGGAGCCCGCTGCCGAGGAGGCCGCGCCCAAGGTCCGTACGCGTCGTCGCGCGACCCGGAAGGTGTCCGCGCCGGCCGGTTCCCCGGCGGGCGCGGAGGCGGCCGTGGTGACGGTCGCCGAGACCGCGCCGGTGGAGCAGGCCGAGGCCCCGGCTCCGGTCGAGGAGGCGCCCGCCGAGAGCGCCGCCCCGGCCCGCCCGCGGCGTCGTGCCGTGCGCAAGGCCACCGCGCCGACCACGTCCGAGGAGACGGCCGTCGTGGTCGTCCCGGCCACCGGGTCGGAGGCGGCTGCCGCCGAGGCGCCCGCTGCCGAGGCGGCGGATGAGGCGGTCGAGGAGGCCGCGCCGGCCAAGAAGACCGCCCGCAAGGCGGCCAAGAAGGTGACGGCGAAGAAGGCCGCCACCAAGAAGACCGTGGCCAAGAAGACGGCCGCCAAGAAGACGACGGCCAAGAAGGCGGCCAAGACCGCCAAGACGGCCGCCGCCAAGTCGACGGCGAAGAAGACCACCACGGTCGTCGCCGCCGCCGACGAGAGCTGAACCCGCTGAGCGGTGTGCGGCCGGTCCGTGTGACCGGCCGCATACCGCGGGGGCCCGGCCCGGTTTGACCCCTTCGGTCGTGGCCCCGTAACCTTGACCGTCGGCGTGTCCACTGAACACGCCACATCCCCGTAAACCTCTTCCTCCCGGACACACGGTTGGCCGGGAGAGGTCGTTCCTGCTGTTCCTGGGCGGCTGGCCTTCGGGGGTGCCGTTTCTTCGAGCGAAAGAGAGATCCGCGTGTACGCCATCGTGCGCAGCGGTGGTCGCCAGCACAAGGTTGCTGTCGGCGACATCGTTGAGGTTGACAAGATTTCCACTGCCAAGGTTGGCGACACGGTCGAGCTCTCGACCCTGCTCGTTGTCGACGGCGACGCTGTGACCAGCGACCCGTGGGTGCTGGCCGGCATCAAGGTCCAGGCCGAGGTCGTGGACCACCACAAGGGCCAGAAGATCGACATTCTGCGCTACAAGAACAAGACCGGCTACCGCCGTCGTCAGGGCCACCGCCAGCAGTACACGGCGATCAAGGTCACGTCGATCCCCGCGGCTGCGAAGTAAGGGACTGAGGAGACATGGCACACAAGAAGGGCGCATCGTCCACCCGGAACGGTCGCGACTCCAATGCCCAGCGGCTCGGCGTGAAGCGCTTCGGCGGTCAGGTCGTGAACGCTGGTGAGATCCTGGTCCGCCAGCGCGGCACCCACTTCCACCCGGGCGCCGGTGTCGGCCGCGGCGGCGACGACACGCTGTTCGCGCTGCAGGCCGGTGCGGTGGAGTTCGGCAGCCACCGTGGCCGCAAGGTCGTGAACATCGTTCCGGTCGCCTGACCGAACGTTCACTTCGCGAGGCGGACCTCACTTCCCGGTCGGGAAGGCGGGTCCGCCTTTCGCGTGTTGAGTAGAGAAACACCCGTATGCACTGGAGGCACTGAACCATGACCACCTTCGTGGACCGCGTCGAACTGCATGTCGCCGCGGGTAACGGAGGTCACGGCTGTGCCTCCGTTCACCGTGAGAAGTTCAAGCCGCTCGGCGGCCCGGACGGCGGCAACGGCGGCCGTGGCGGTGACGTCATCCTGACCGTGGACCAGTCGATCACCACGCTCCTGGACTACCACCACTCCCCGCACCGCAAGGCCACCAACGGCAAGCCCGGCGAGGGCGGCAACCGCTCCGGCAAGGACGGCGAGGACCTGGTCCTGCCGGTGCCGGACGGCACCGTCGTCCTGGACAGGGCGGGCAAGGTGCTCGCCGACCTGGTCGGCCACGGCACCTCGTACATCGCGGCGCAGGGCGGCCGCGGCGGCCTCGGCAACGCGGCGCTGGCGAGCGCCCGCCGCAAGGCGCCCGGCTTCGCGCTGCTGGGCGTGCCCGGGGACCTGCAGGACATCGTCCTGGAGCTGAAGACGGTCGCCGACGTGGCCCTGGTGGGCTACCCGAGTGCGGGCAAGTCCTCGCTGATCTCCGTGCTCAGCGCGGCCAAGCCGAAGATCGCGGACTACCCGTTCACCACCCTCGTCCCGAACCTGGGCGTGGTGACCGCCGGCTCGACCGTCTACACCATCGCCGACGTGCCCGGTCTGATCCCGGGCGCCAGCCAGGGCAAGGGCCTCGGCCTGGAGTTCCTGCGGCACGTGGAGCGGTGCAGTGTGCTCGTGCACGTGCTGGACACCGCGACCCTGGAGTCCGACCGCGACCCGGTCTCCGACCTCGACATCATCGAGGAGGAGCTGCGGCAGTACGGCGGCCTCGGCAACCGTCCCCGCATCGTCGTCCTGAACAAGATCGACGTGCCGGACGGCAAGGACCTCGCCGAGATGGTCCGCCCCGACCTGGAGGCGCGCGGCTACCGTGTCTTCGAGGTGTCGGCGGTGGCGCACATCGGGCTGCGGGAGCTGTCGTTCGCCCTCGGTGACCTGGTCGGCAGGGCGCGCGCCGCGAAGCCGAAGGAGGAGGCGACGCGGATCGTCATCCGGCCCAAGGCCGTGGACGACGCGGGCTTCACGGTCGTCCGCGAGGAGATCGAAGGGGAGCCGGTGTTCCGGGTGCGCGGCGAGAAGCCGGAGCGCTGGGTCCGCCAGACCGACTTCAACAACGACGAGGCCGTCGGCTACCTCGCCGACCGGCTCAACCGCCTCGGCGTCGAGGAGCGGCTGATGAAGGCGGGTGCCCGGGCGGGCGACGGCGTCGCCATCGGGCCCGAGGAGAACGCGGTCGTCTTCGACTGGGAGCCGACGGTCATGGCGGGCGCGGAGATGCTCGGCCGGCGTGGCGAGGACCACCGCTTCGAGGAGCCGCGGCCCGCGGCGCAGCGCCGCCGTGACAAGCAGGCCGAGCGGGATGAGACGGATCGCGAGTACGACGAGTTCGACCCGTTCGAGTAGTCGCTCGCACCACCCGGGCCGAGAAGGTGAGCGCCGGGCACCGCACCTGCGGTGTCCCGGTGCCGGGCACACCTGCGGCGAATGGCCGGATCGGCTCGGGATTCGCCCGCTAACTCCCGTTACCGTAGGCATCTCCTGACATGCAGTGAGACCCGTTGCGGCAAGGTCACGTTCCATCCGTGGTTCCTGTGTCGCGGCGGGTCTTCTGTTGTCTGCCTGTTTGTCATGCACGCGAAGGTTCTCGTTCAGCGGGCGGGACGTCCGGCCGTGGGAGCTTCCGAAGGTCCGGGCCCAAGAGGCCTCTGTGGCAAGGGAGTCAGCGAATGACCGGAGCATTACCGCCCGACCGACGCCGCTTTCTGACCGCCGGTGCCGCCGTCCTCGGCGCCGCGGCCTCCGCCCAGCTCTGGCTGCCGGCCACCGCGGCCCGGGCAGCCGGAACCCCGCTGCCCGACGGGGTGTTCACCCTCGGCGTGGCCTCCGGCGACCCGCTGCCCGACGGCATCGTGCTGTGGACCCGGCTCGCCCCCGATCCCCTCCACGGCGGCGGCATGCCCGACGCGGTCGTCCCCGTGGAGTGGGAGATCGCCGAGGACGAGCGGTTCGCGAAGACCGCCCGCAGAGGCACCGCCGAGGCCCGGCCCGAGTACGGGCACAGCGTTCACGCGGATGTACGGGGACTGCGCCCGGACCGCCCGTACTGGTACCGCTTCCGTGTCGACGGCCAGGTCTCGCCCACCGGCCGCACCCGCACCGCGCCCCACCCGCACCGCAGGGGCGGCTCGCTGCGCGTCGCGCTCGCGTCCTGCCAGAACTGGCAGCACGGCTACTTCACCCCGTACGCCGACATGCTCGCCCAGGACCCCGACGTCGTGCTCTTCGTCGGCGACTACATCTACGAGTCCAAGCCCTCCGCCGCCTCCGTACGCCGGCACGAGGGCAACGACGAGCCGTACACCCTGGTCCAGTACCGCAACCGCTACGCCCAGTACCGCACCGACCCCGACCTCGCAGCGATGCACGCGAACGCGCCCTGGGTGGTCACCTTCGACGACCACGAGGTCGACAACGACTTCGCCGGCGAGATCCCGCAGGACCCCGACAAGCAGTCGCACGACGCGTTCGTGGCCCGGCTGACCGCGGCCTACCAGGCGTACTACGAGCACATGCCGGTCCGCGCCACCGCGATCCCGAACGGCCCGCACATCCAGATGTACCGCCGGCTGGAGTTCGGCCGCCTGGCCCGGCTCAACGTCCTCGACACCCGGCAGTTCCGCACCGACCAGGCAACGACCCAGGACGGCGCCGAGAGCCCTTCGATGACCATGCTCGGCGCCGAGCAGAAGCAGTGGCTGCTGGACGGGCTGTACGACTCCCCGGCCCGCTGGAACCTGATCGCCTCGCAGATCATGATGGCCGAGACCGACCTGCTGCTCGGCGAGGGCAAGCTCTGGTACTACGACGCCTGGGACGGCTACCAGGCCGAACGCAACGCCCTGCTGGAGGAGTTCGCCGGCATCCGCAACCCGGTCGTGCTCAGCGGCGACCGGCACCTGACGATGATCAGCAACCTGCTGGAGGACTTCGCCGACCCGGACTCCGACGTGGTCGGCGCGGAGTTCGTCGGCACCTCCATCTCCAGCAACGGTGACCAGGACCAGGCGGCCTTCCACGCCCAGTGGGACCCGCTGATGGCGGACAACCCGCACTGGAAGGTGATCGACGCCCACCGCGGCTACCACCTCTTCGACATCCGCCGCGACGGCATCGACGCCCAGGTCCGGGCAGTCGACACGGTGGTCCGGCCGCAGGCCACGGCGAGCACGCTGGCGCGGCTGCGGGTGGAGTCGGACGAGCCGGGCGTGCGCCTGGTCTGACAGGTGAGACCCGGGTAAGGGCACTTTCGAGACACTGCCTGGATTGCCGGTAAATTTCCTTCATCCGGCTGCCGGCACCGTTAACCGCTCTCTTACCTTGGCCGGGACCGAGATGCCGCGGAATCCCGATGTCGAATTCCACGACAATGGAACTGCCTGACGCGCTGTATTCACGCCTGGTACGGAACGGAGCCGTGCTGCGCCGCATATGAAGAACGTGTGCAGCTCCACACCCCTGGACGTGAAGATCGTGACCCCGAGCCGGGCGGCCGAGGCGGCGGGTGCGATCGGCGCCGAGACGGCGGAGCGGATCGGTGCGCTCGGCGTCGGCGATCCGGGCCTGCTGTCCATCGCACCGAAGCAGCCCGAACTGCCGTGTGCCGCGCCGCAAATCGCGCCCGAGGCCGCCGCCCCGGCGCTGTACGGCGCGCTCGCCGCGGCGGTGTCCGTACCGGTCGGCGCGGGCCACGCGCGCACCGTGCACCAGATGTGCACGAAGGAGCTCGTGAGGGTCCTCGGGCACCGCTGTCCGAAGTGGCTGGGGCGGCCCTGGGCGCAGGTTGTGTACTTACTCACAGGAATTTCATGAGCCTGGACGGCAACCATGTCCAACCATCGGGAGTCCAAGGTGAATGAGCGGTTGCGCTCACATGGGCAGGGGATGTCGTCCGCCTTGCACCCTGCTTATCGAAAGTGAGAGCATTTCACGGTTCTCTGTCGTCCCAAGGTAGGTCAGCCTGTGTCCCAGCACATAGCCAAGCCCCGAACCACCGCAGTGATCCTGGCCGGTGGTACCGGTCAGCGGGTGGGTCTGTCGATTCCCAAGCAGCTGCTGAAGATCGCCGGCAAGGCAGTCATCGAGCACACCCTGACCACCTTCGAGAACGCCGAGTCGATCGACGACGTCATCGTGCTGATGGCGCCGGGCTATGTGCCGGACATCGAGAAGATCGTCGCCAAGGCCGGGTTCCGGAAGATCAAGAAGATCATCGAGGGCGGCTCGACCCGCAACGAGACCACCGAGCGCGCCATCGAGGCCCTCGGTGAGGGTCTGGCCGAGGGCGAGGACCTCAACGTCCTCTTCCACGACGCCGTCCGCCCCCTGCTCTCGCAGCGCGTCATCGACGACTGCGTGACCGCGCTGGACCGCTTCCAGGCCGTCGACGTCGCCATCCCGTCCGCGGACACCATCATCGTCACGCGTACGCACGGCGAGGACGGCGAGTTCATCACCGAGATCCCGGACCGCTCCCGGCTGCGCCGCGGTCAGACGCCGCAGGCCTTCAAGCTGTCCACGATCAAGCGGGCCTACGAGGTCGCCGCCGGCGACCCCAACTTCCAGGCCACGGACGACTGCTCCGTCGTCCTCAAGTACCTGCCGGACGTGCCGATCCACGTCGTCGCGGGCGACGAGTACAACATGAAGGTGACGCAGCCGGTCGACGTCTTCATCGCCGACAAGCTGTTCCAGCTCGCCTCCACCGCCGCCCCCGAGCAGAAGGGCGAGGAGGACTACCGCGCACTCCTCACCGGCAAGACCGTCGTGATCTTCGGCGGCTCCTACGGCATCGGCAAGGACATCGCCGAACTCGCCGAGTCCTACGGCGCGAACGTCTACGCGCTGGGCCGCTCCACCACCGGCACCCACGTGGAGAACCCGGAGGAGGTCGACGACGCGCTGTCCAAGGCGTACGCGGAGACCGGCCGGATCGACTACGTCGTCAACACCGCGGGCGTGCTGCGCATCGGCAAGCTCGCCGAGACCGACAACGCCACCATCGAGGAGGCGCTGAAGGTCAACTACCTGGCCCCGGTGCAGATCGCCCGCTCGTCGTACAAGTACCTGGCCGAGACCAAGGGCCAGCTGCTGCTCTACACCTCCAGCAGCTACACCCGCGGCCGCGCCGAGTACAGCCTCTACTCCTCGACCAAGGCCGCCATGGTGAACCTCACCCAGGCACTGTCCGACGAGTGGGCCGGCGACGGCATCCGCGTGAACTGCATCAACCCGGAGCGCACCGCCACCCCGATGCGCACCAAGGCCTTCGGCCAGGAGCCGGCCGGTTCGCTGCTCTCCTCCGAGGCCGTGGCCGGCACCTCCCTGGACGTGCTGCTCTCGGAGCTGACAGGTCATGTGATCGACGTCCGCCAGCAGGACCCGACGGCGGGCGCCGCCAAGGCCTCCGGGTTCGAGCAGGCGCTTGCATCCGTTCTGGACCGCCAGGACGGCATGTAATAATTGCGACTAAATAACTTTTTGGAATTCAGGCCTCTGTGGTCGCCCATTCGACGGGCGTTCGCAGAGGCCTGAATCCGTACACCTCGCAAAAGCATCGCCACCTCCGGCAATACCGAACAAAACCGGCACTCCCCCTCCCAGAGCAGGTTTCTCTGTGATATCCACCGCTATTCGCGTCGCCCGGGTGGGCAGCGTGGCCGAGCTGGCCGCGGCGGCTCTCGTGATGCTGGGCTTCCCGGCGCTCATGCTGGCCGCGCTCGTCCCGAGCGTCTACGCCTTCGCGGCCGTTGCAGCCGTGACGTACCTGGCGGACCACTATCTGCACCGCAAGGGCAGCTACCTGATCAACCGCCTCAGCAAGGTCCGGGCAGGTCTGTCGATCCGGTTCCTGATCCGGCAGCTGCTGCTGATCCTGCTGCTGGCCCGGCTCTCGCACGCGGACGACCTGATCTTCTACGGCGCGGTTGCCTGCTTCATCGCCTTCTACGGCCTCCAGGCCCCGCACGGCGCGCTGGTCACCCTCATCCGTAGCCGTCGCCGGATGCCGGTCGCCACCCGCAACGTGGACCTGAAGTCCCGCATCCGCATCCCGGACGCCCCGCCGCGCCGTCTGCTGCACCGCTCCGCGGAGAAGATGCTCCACCTCGACCTCTTCGCCGTCGTCGGCATCGTGGTCTCGGCGATCGTGGACTCGTCCGTCGCCGGTTTCGTGGGTGTCGGCCTCACCGTGGCCCTCGGCTGCCTGTACGTCCTGGTGCTGGTGCCGTACGTGCGCGGCCGGAGGATCCCGCCGAAGGCCGATGTCGTCCTCGCCGCCCTCGACGAGTGGCTGGCCGGCTACAAGCCGGAGACGGTCCTGTACTTCTCCGGCTCCAAGGACTCCGCGTACCAGGTCAACATGTGGCTGGAGACGATGGAGCGGCTGGAGAGCCGGCCGCTGATCATCCTGCGCGAGCGCGCCATCCTGAACAACCTTGCGCCCACCACGGTCCCCGTCATCTGCGTGCCCGGAGGGGTGCACCTGATGAACCTGGACCTGTCGACCGTGCGCGTCGCCCTGTACGCGGCCAACGTCGGCAAGAACATCCACCTGCTGCGCGTGCCGACCATGAAGCACGTCTTCATCGGCCACGGCGACAGCGACAAGCTGGCCAGCGTCAACCCGTACAGCAAGGTGTACGACGAGGTCTGGACCGCCGGCCGGGCCGGCCGCGACCGCTACGCCATCGCCGACGTCGGTGTCCGCGACGACGACATCGTCGAGGTCGGCCGCCCGCAGCTGGCGCCCATCCAGAGCCGGCAGAGCGTGCCCGACGGGCCCCGCGGCGCAGCCGCCGACGGACACTGCCCGACCGTTCTCTACGCCCCCACCTGGGAGGGCTGGGACGGCAACCCCGGCAACACCTCGATCGTGCTCGCCGGCGAGAACATCGTGCAGAAGCTGATCACGGCCGACCCGCCGGTCCGTGTCCTGTACAAGCCGCACCCGTTCACCGGCACCGTCAGCAAGGACGCCGGCGCCGCGCACCAGCGGATCACCGCCCTGGTCGAGAAGGCCGCCGCCGAGCGGGCCGCCGATCCGCGCTTCACCGCCGACAGGGCCGCCCAGGAGAAGGCGAAGTCGGACCTGAGTCGCATCGAGGCCCGGATCGCCGAGCTGACCGGCAAGGGCGGCGACAAGGGCGACGAGGCCGAGGCCACCCGCGACGGGATCGTCGACGTCCACAAGCACGAGGAGATCGCCCGGCTGCGCACCGAGTGGAACGACGCCTACTGGCGCTCCTTCCCCTCGTACGAGCACCGGGTCATCACGGGTGCCGAGCCGCGCCTGTACGACTGCTTCAACGTCTCGGACGCGATGGTCTCCGACATCTCCTCCGTGGTCTCGGACTTCATCGCGAGCGGCAAGCCGTACGCGGTGACGGACTCCGCCGAGCTGGGCGTGGAGGAGTTCAAGCGGCAGAACACGGCCGTGCGCGCGGCGACGATCCTGTCCAACGGCGCAGCCGAGCTGGGCGGCCTGCTGGACGCCGTACGCGACCCCTCCACCGACCCGCTGGCCGAGGACCGGGGCGAGCTGAAGCGGTACCTGCTGGGCCCGGACGAGCCGAAGTCCATCGACCAGTTCAACACCGCGGTCGCCGACCTGGCCCTCAAGGCCGAGACCCGCAACGTCGGCCAGGAGTCCCGGCCGGCCACCGGGAACGCCGACACCGCCGAGCTGACCAACGCGGTACCGGGCCAGCGCGTGGCGTCCGCCGGTGAGACGGACGGCGTGAACGCGGGCTGACCCGTCCCCCTGCCATGCGGCCCCCGAGGAGCAGCCCTCGGGGGCCGTTGCCGTGTCCGGCCGTCTTGCGCGGCTCTTAACCGCAGCTGAACCGCTCTTACTCCGGATGCGTACTGTCTCGTGCCGCCCGCCGTGCTCCGTTTCTGTCCGGTTCCTGTGAGGCGGCATCGGTGTGATGTGCACCACTGATTACCCGCTGTGGGGCAACCGCTTCCCACGGGTGCCCGTCTATCAGGTTGCGAATGAGGCGATACGGGGGAAATGTTCCGTTGACCAGCGGGAAAGCAAGGGGGAAACGTGACCGTCGTGACGCAGCCTGATGTCACCGTGATCATCGGGGCGTACGAGGCGATGCCGTACCTGGTCGAGTGCCTGGCATCCGTCGAGGCTCAGACCATCGACCCGGCACGTATGGAGGTCATCGCGGTCGACGACGGCTCGACGGACGGCACCGGGGAGTACCTGGAGGAGTTCGCGGACCGCGCCCCCATGCCGGTCACCGTCATCCGTCAGGACAACTCCGGCGGCCCCAGCGGACCGCGCAACGTCGGCCTCGGCAAGGCGGCCGGACGCTACGTCTTCTTCCTGGACGCCGACGACCGGCTCGGGCCCGAGGCCCTGGAGCGCATGGTCGCCATGGCCGACAAGAACGGCACCGACGTGGTGCTCGGCAAGGTCGAGGGCATCAACCGCATCCCGCCGAAGTCCATGTGGGGCAAGACCCTCGACCGGACCGACGTCTTCTCGTCGAACATCAAGTTCACGCTCAGCGCGCAGAAGCTGTTCCGCCGGGCCCTGCTGGAGAAGCACGGCATGCGCTTCGACGAGTCCCTGTGGACCGGCGAGGACGCGCTGTTCACGATGGAGGCCTACCTGCGGGCCGACGGCGTCTCCGTGGTCGCCGACCACCCCTGCTACTACCTGGTCGGCCGCGAGGACGGCAAGCACGTCACGAAGACCGGCAGCTACACGCTCCGCTTCGACTCCGCCCGCGCCCTGATGAAGCTGATCGCCGACATGGTCCCGGCGGGCGACAAGCGCGACACCCTGATGATCCGGCCGTTCCTGATCACCCTGCTGCCGCAGTTCGGGCCGAAGTTCCTGACGGACGACGAAGAGGTCCGCCGGCACAAGTTCGAGCTGGCCAAGCCGCTGATGGAGGCCTACTGGACGCCCGGGGTGGCCCGCCGGCTCAAGGTGCACGAGCGGCTGCGGCTGCACCTCGTGGCCATGCAGCGGCCCGAACTGCTGCTGGACGTCGTGAAGTTCGTCAAGGCGAAGAAGCAGGCCGCCGCGATCCTGGAGAAGCGCGGCACCCGCGTCTACCTCGTCTATCCGCACTTCCGGTCCAAGGAGGCCGGCGTCCCCGATCAGGTCTACCTCGCCGAACCCCGCGAGGCCCGGGCCTTCGAGGGCTACCGGGAGGCCGCCGCCAACTCCTTCCTGCGCCGGGCGCTCAGGAAGATCCGGCGGATGCTCCCGAGCGGAGGATTCGGCGCGGCGGCGGCCTGAGGGCCGCCGCCGCGCCGGGGGAGTCACTGCTTGCCGGACTGCAGCGCCCGGCGCAGCGGCCGGCCCACCACGCGGCGGGCGCGCCGGTAGACGGACGCGCTGGGCGCGGGCACGCCGTCCTTGACCTTCCTCGCCCGCGCCAGCTCCCGGCGCAACTGGGTGTTGTCCTCGGTCAGTTCGCCGACCCGGGTGTGCAGCCAGCCGAACCGGCTGCTGAGCGAGGCGAGGTCGGTGTCGTTCCACGGGCGCACACCCGGCGGGAACGACAGCGAGTCCATCTTCTTCTCGAAGGCCGCGCCGCCGTCGCCGTGCGTGAAGGTGTTCTGCAGCCCGTTCCTGTCCAGGAAGCCGACGAACCGCTCGAAGCGCTCCCGGTGGTTGCCGACCAGCCCGCCGAAGTCGGCCTGCTCGTACAGCCGCGCCGGGTCGGCCGCCTCCGGGTCCTTGGCGACCCTGTCCAGCCGCTGGTGCGGGATCTCGAAGTACCGGCACAGCTCCAGCGTGCGCGAGTCGCCGCACAGCACGGTCGCGGGCGTTCCCGCGAGCAGCGCCGCGATGTTGCCGTGGATGCGCGAGCCGAAGGAGAAGTCGAAGGGGCGCAGCTCGTCGATCCAGGTGACCGGGTCGACGTACACCCGCACCTTGTCCTCCCGGTACATCGGGTGGTCCGGGTGCGTCGGTATCGCGGTCACCGCGGCGTTCGGGTCGCTGAGGTCCCGCCAGTGCAGCTGCCGCGCGTCGCTGAGGTTCTGCCCGATGAAGCGCAGGTTCGGGTACTGGTCGTGGGCCCGGGTGATGATCCGGCCCAGGCCCTGCTTCTTCACCGCGCTGTGCGAGCCGTTGACCGCGATCCGCGACTCGGCGGTCAGTCCGGGCACCCGCTTGCGCACGTCGAGTTCGCTTCCGTACATGAACAGCGACGGGCAGCCGATGACCTCCACGTCCCTGAAGCCCATGTCCCGCAGGTACTGCTCGGTGAACTCGCCCCGCACCCCGATCGAGGCGCTGCGCTCCAGCACCGCCGCGCAGAACTCGCGCACCGTCGGCTCGATGCTCTTCAGCCGTGCCGGGTCGTAGCTCACCCCGGTCTGCGCGCCGACGCCGAGCACCACGACGGGGATCCTCAGCCGGGTGATGAGCCGGGTCAGGCGCTTCAGCGCGGTCTCGAAGGACGGCCGGAAGGCGTTGGCGAGCGGCACGACGAAGGCGTCGTACTCCGCGTTGATGCGCGCGGCAGCGGCCACCTCGGTCCGTCCGCCGTTCGAGACGACCTCGGTCCCCGGGACCTCGAGGATCTTGTGCGCCGCGTCCTGGAAGATCAGGTTGCCCGCGTTGGTGGCGATGACGTCCTGGTGGAGAGCCTCCTCCACGGTGAAGACGTCGTAGGGGCTCTTGCCGGAGCGAAGGAGTATGCGCCTCGGTCGGCGAACGTTAGGTGACACGAAGGTCAAATTATGTTTGTCAGGGATTTAATTTCTATAGGCAACCACTACAACCTTTTTACCGTACGCAAACAGTGATCGAACGGTCACGCCGCGCCTGTCCGGGGGCTGGACCGGTGCGCGGCGCACGGCCCCCTTCGCGTAGATTGCCGCACAGCAGCCGGAACCGGGCGAGGGGACAGCAGGCAAGGTGGCAAGGGCAAGGCAGGCCGTGGGTGAGGCCCGCAGGATCGTCGTCAAGGTGGGCTCCTCGTCGCTGACCACCGCCGCGGGCGGCCTGGACGCCGACCGCGTCGACGCGCTGGTCGACGTCCTCGCCAAGATCCGCAGCGGGGGAGAGAGGGAGATCGTGCTGGTCTCCTCGGGTGCCATCGCCGCGGGCCTCGCTCCACTGGGGCTGCGCCGCCGCCCCAAGGACCTGGCCCGCCAGCAGGCCGCCGCCAGCGTCGGCCAGGGCCTGCTCGTCGCCCGCTACACCGCCTCCTTCGCCCGCTACGGCGTGCGCGTCGGACAGGTCCTGCTCACCAGCGACGACATGAGCCGCCGCGCCCACCACCGCAACGCCTCCCGCACCCTGGACAAGTTGCTGGCCATGGGCGCCTTCCCCATCGTCAACGAGAACGACACCGTCGCCACCGACGAGATCCGCTTCGGCGACAACGACCGCCTCGCCGCCCTCGTCGCCCACCTCGTCCACGCCGACCTGCTGGTGCTCCTCTCCGACATCGACGGCGTCTACGACGGCGACCCCAGCAAGCCGGGCACCTCGCGGATAGCGGAGGTGCGGGGGCCCGCCGACCTCGAGGGCATCGAGATCGGCAGCACGGGCAAGGCCGGCGTCGGTACCGGCGGCATGGTCACCAAGGTCGAGGCCGCCCGGATCGCCGCCGCCGCGGGCATCCCGGTGGTGCTCACCAGCGCCGTCCACGCGGCGGAGGCGCTCGCCGGCGGCGACACCGGGACCTACTTCCACCCCGCCGGCAGGCGCTCCGCGGACCGGCTGCTGTGGCTCCAGCACGCCTCCACCCCGCAGGGCTCCCTCACCCTGGACGACGGCGCCGTCCGCGCGGTCGTGGAGCGGCGCAAGTCGCTGCTGCCCGCCGGAATCGCCGCCGTGGAGGGCGAGTTCAGCGCAGGCGATCCCGTCGAGCTGCGCGACGGCACCGGCCGCGCCGTGGCCCGCGGGCTCGTCAACTTCGACGCCAAGGAGATCCCCCAGCTGATCGGGCGTTCGACCCGGGAGCTGGCGCGCGAGCTGGGCCCGGCGTACGAACGCGAGGTCGTACACAGGGACGACCTGGTGCTCCTGCACCCGTAAAAACGGGGCGTAACGACGGCCCCCGGTGGGGGACGTTCCGTAAAACCGCCCCGCGGAGCCGTAGGGCCTGCTCAACTTTCTCTCAGGAACACGTTCCCGAGCGCTGCGTGAAGGAGGCCGTCGTGAGACGAGTGCGCCCTGGGGCGGCGGCGTCCCGTGGTGCTCTGACGAGCGTCGCGGCCGGGGGCACCTACGAGGAGCCCAGGGATCTGCCCCGCCTGTGGCACGTCACCCTCAGCGTCTCCGGGCAGGAGGTCCCCCTGGGGGATCTGCGGCGCGCCCTCGAGCAGCTGGCCCATGACCACCCCTTCCTGCTGACGAGCAGATATGCGAACGACCACGCGGAGATCCGCTACTGGGAAGAGGCCCGCGACCTGCACGACGCGGCCGCCGTGGCCCTGCGCCTGTGGGGCGAGCACCGCCAGACCGCCGGACTCCCCGCCTGGGAGATCGTCGGCCTGGAGGTCATCGACCGGGAGACCTACCACCAGCGCATCTCCGAGGGCTACGGCCCGCCGCCCGCGGCCCCGGTGGGGGTTCATCCCTTCTGACGCCGTACAGGTGTTTCCGCCCCCTTGATCCCGTCTCGGGGTGTGGAACGAGCGATGGACGGCCCCGTTCGGCGCACTACCCTTCCCTCATGACCACGCTCTCGCCGTACGACTCCATGTCCCCGGTCACCCAGGCCGCCTACCGGGCCAAGGCCGCTGCCGCCGACCTCGCGCCGCTCCCGCGCGCCGCGAAGGACGACGCGCTGCTCGCCATCGCCGACGCCCTGGAGGTCCGGACCGGCGAGATCGTCGAGGCCAACGCCAAGGACGTGGCCAAGGCCCGGGAGAACGGCACCAGCGAGGCCATCGTCGACCGGCTCACCCTCACCCCCGAGCGGGTCCGCGCCATCGCCGCCGACGTCCGCGACGTCGCGAAGCTGCCCGACCCGGTCGGCGAGGTCGTCCGCGGTTCCACCCTCCCCAACGGCATCGACCTGCGCCAGGTCCGTGTCCCGCTCGGCGTGGTCGGCATCATCTACGAGGCCCGCCCGAACGTCACCGTCGACGCCGCCGCCCTCTGCCTGAAGTCCGGCAACGCCGTCCTGCTGCGCGGCTCGGCCTCCGCCTACGAGTCCAACAGCGCCCTGGTCCGGGTGATCCGGGACGCCGTCGGCGGCTCCGGGCTGCCCGCCGACGCCGTCCAGCTGGTGCCCGGTGAGAGCCGTGACTCCGTGCGCGAGCTGATGCGCGCCCGGGGCCTGGTCGACGTGCTCATCCCGCGCGGCGGCGCCTCCCTGATCCAGACCGTGGTGAGCGAGTCCACCGTCCCCGTCATCGAGACCGGCACCGGCAACTGCCACGTCTACGTCGACGCCCGGGCCGACATCGGCATGGCGATCGAGATCCTGATCAACTCCAAGGCCCAGCGGGTCAGCGTCTGCAACGCCGCCGAGACCCTCCTGGTCCACCAGGACATCGCCCCCGAGTTCCTGCCGCGCGCTCTCGACGCCCTCGCCGAGGCCGGCGTCACCGTCCACGCCGACGAGCGCGTCATGGCCTACGCCAAGGACTCCAAGGCCACCGTGGTCGAGGCCACCCCCGAGGACTGGGAGACCGAGTACCTCTCGTACGACATCGCCGCCGCCGTCGTCGACTCGCTGGACAAGGCCGTCGAGCACATCCGGCTGTGGACCTCCGGCCACACCGAGGCGATCGTCACCACCTCCCAGCAGGCCGCCCGCCGCTTCACCCAGCTGGTCGACTCCACCACCGTCGCCGTGAACACCTCCACCCGCTTCACCGACGGCGGCCAGTTCGGCTTCGGCGCCGAGATCGGCATCTCCACCCAGAAGCTGCACGCCCGCGGCCCGATGGGCCTCCCGGAGCTGACCAGCACGAAGTACATCGTCACCGGCGACGGTCACGTGCGCCGCTGACGGCCCTGGCGAAAAGACGTCTCAGCAGGCGGATGAATTTCCATACCGTCTGCCCAAATTGACCCCCCAGGTCTACTCTGGATCCGTGCCGGAGGACGTGGGGGGCACGCCGTTCCCTGACGGCTGGGAGCCCGACGACGACCACGACCACGGGGTGTCGGACGAAGAGTTCGCCTCCGTGGTCTTCGACGAGGCCTTCGTGCAGGCGGCCGTGGTGCACGAGCCGACCGCCGTCGAACGCCTCCTGGCCGCCGCACAGGCAAGAGCCGAGGCCTCCGAGGCCGAAGCCCGCCGCGCCCACCCCAGAGGCGAGCGCTACGACGACGGCTACGGCCCCGAGGGGACCGATTTCGGTCATGATCGGGACGACGACGAACTGGACGACACCTACGTCCTCGGCGACGGCCGCGGCTTCTTCGGGACCCACGGCAGGCAGGTCCGCTGGCATCGTCCCGTCGCCTGGGTGCTCGCCCTGGTGATGGGCATCGGAATGGTCGCGCTGGCCTTCGCCGCCGTCTACCGGGGCGCTTCCTCGAACACCCGCGACCGGGTGCCGTCCCCCGCCGCCACCGGCCTGGAGCAGGGCGCGGCCTCGCCCCCCTCCGCCTCCGCCGACTCCAGTCCGCCGGCCGTCTCGGCCTTCCCGCGGACCCCCTGAACGCCCGTACGGGCACCTGTTGAGAACCTGTCAGAAGTTGTCGCGTAGCGGGGCGTTTACCCGAGGCCCGCGAGACCTACTCTGAAAGTATGGGCGGGCCTGGAGACCCACCTGAGGGGACACCCGAGGGCGGCCCCGGAGGTGGAGAGGACGAGTACCGATCCGTCGTCTTCGACGAGTCGTTCGTCCGTGCTGCCCGCCTCCAGGAGTACTCCGCGCAGGAACGCATGGGCGACCACGCGCCCGCCGTGCGCCGCCGCCGGCCCCTGCACCGGGGACTGACCCGGCAGCTCCTGGTCCTTGCCCTGCTGCTCGCCGTCGCCTTCGGCACCGCGATCTACATGGGCGTCCGTCACCCGTACAGCTCCCCGCAGGCCCGGCGGTCCGCCGAGGCCCTGCGGATGACCGTCATCCCGCTCGCGCCCCAGGGCAAGGTGCCCGGCGCCGCCGACGCCGAGCTGCTCTACGCACACAGCCCTGCCGCCCAGTTCGAGGTCGGCGCCGCCGGAATCCCGCTGCCGGCCACCCGCAGCACCCCGCACTTCTCCGACAGCCAGGTCACGGCCGCGCTGAGCATCGCCAGGACCTACCTGGTCCGCTCCTCCCTCGACCCCGACGTGCTCACCGGCCGCCAGTTCCGCCCGGCCCGGTCCCTCCTCGACTCCGAGCAGCTCGACCAGTTCGACCAGAGCTTCGACCACCCCGCGGCGGACGGCCGCCACGCACCCACCGGCTGGCTGGTCCGCCTCGACCCCTCCCGCGCGCAACTGGCCGACGACCGGATCCGCGTCCAGGGCACCCTGCAGGCCGCCGAGGCCGACGCGGCCACGCTGGAGGTCAGCGCCGACACGATCTTCGTCTACGCCCTGCGCCGGACCGGTGCGGCCGACGACGCGCCCGTGTCGCTGTTCACCGTCCGCCGTGAGATGACCTTCCACTTCGACAGCGACGACCTGCGCGTGGGCCAGCTCCAGCTGGTCACCTCCTACGCCCAGGCAGGCCCCATGTCCTGCGCGGAGACCGCGACCTCCTACCTCCACCCCCTGCTGGCCGGGGAGACCGCCAGGGTGGGCGGGCCGGCGGGGACCGACCCGTATGCGACGGACAGCGCCACCGCGCTGTGCGGGACGCTGGCCACCGGGGTTCGGCCGACGGGGTGAGGGTGTGCCGCCGGGTGCGGCTGCGGGTGCCGGTGCGTGGGGTTGCGCGCCCACGCGGCGGGGCCGTATGTCGATACAGCCACGCGCCGCCGGGGAGTTGCGGTTACTCCTCGTCCGTCGTCGATGCGTCCTTGGGCGGCGCGTCCTGCGACGGCGCGTCCTTCGGCGGAGTCGGGCTCCTGAAGCCGTCGAAGCCCCGGCGGACCCGGCCGCCCAGGTCGCCGGCGCCGCCCGCGAGGTCGGTGACGAGCTTCATCAGCGGGTCCTTGGAGGTCTTCACGTCGTCCGCGTAGCTCGCGGCGGACTCACGGAAGGAGTCGCTGACCGAGGTGTCCTTGTCGTCGGAGCGCCGCGGGTAGTGGCCGTCCATGATCCGCTGGTAGTCCCGGGACTCGGTCCACTTCTTCAGCTCGGCCGCCCGGATGGTGGCGAAGGGGTGCGAGCGGGGGAGCACGTTGAGGATCTTCAGCACGGAGTCGCGCAGATCGCCGCCGGCCTCGTACTCCTCCGCCTGCTCCAGGAACGCGTCCACGTTCATCTCGTGCAGGTGATTGCCGCCCGCGATCTTCATCAGGCCGCGCATGGAGGCCTTCGGGTCCTGCCCCACCAGCAGCCCGGCCCGGTCGGCGGACAGCTCCGACTTGCGGAACCACTCCCGCAGCGCCGCCACCAGCGCCATGATCGCGAAGTTGCCCAGTGGTATCCAGGCGACCTTCAGCGCCAGGGTGGTGAGGAACAGCAGGATCGTGCGGTACACCGCGTGCCCGGACAGGGCGTGGCCCACCTCGTGCCCGACGACCGCCCGCATCTCCTCCTCGTCGAGCAGTTCGACCAGCCCAGTGGTGACCACGATGATCGGCTCGTCGAGCCCGATGCACATCGCGTTCGGCTGTGGGTCCTGGTTGACGTACATCGGCGGGACCTTCTCCAGGTCCAGGATGTAGCAGGCGTCCAGCAGCATGTCGTGCAGATGCTTGAACTGCCGCTCGGAGACGCGCACCGAGTCGGAAAGGAACAGCAGCCGCAGGCTCCGCTCCGGAAGGAGCCCGCTGAGCGCCTTGAACACCGTGTCGAAACCGCTCAGCTTGCGCAGCGCCACCAGGGCCGACCGGTCGGCCGGGTGCTCGTACGCGCGCGAGGAGATCCCGGGGAAGCGCCTGCGCTGCCTGCTCGGCACGCGCTCGTGCCCCGTCTGCTCGCGGCCGTCGTCGGACATGTCTTCCCCCATGTGCGTATGAGTGCCTCACTGTGCCCCCGAGGCGGGAGCCAGCCTAGGCGGAGATACCGTGGACGGGCAGTACAGCCGAAGGAGTCCACGTCATGGAGCACCACCCCGCAGCCGCCTGGCTGACCGAGGCCGCCAGCAGTGCCGTCCAGCAGCATGGTTCAGGGAATCTGCTCCGGGTCGTCCTGATCGTGATGTTCGTCGGCTGCGCACTGACCGCGTGGCTCCTGCTGCGCGGCTACAAGCGGAAGGACGACTGACCGCCCGCGAAAGTTCCCTCGCCGACGGCCGAACCGCGCCCGGGCCCGCACCAACGGCGGAGTCGGGGTGATCGCCGCCGGGACGCCCGCTTACGATGAGCCGACGTCTTTATCCCGCCCACACGCGATAGGTCCTGCCGAAGATGAGCTTCCACAGCGCCACTGCCCAGTTGGTCACCCTCGCCGCCGAGGGCGGGGAGCACGGCGGCAACCACGACAGCCTGAACCCCGCCGTCACCGGCGGCAGCGCCCTCGTCATCCTGCTCCTGCTCCTGTGGATCACCACCCGCTTCAACCGGGACCGCTGACCCCGGACCCCGTCCCCCGCCGGGGCCCTCAAGTGGGGCCGGTAGGGTCTGCACGCATGGGAGAGCAGGACATGCCTACCGGCCCGGCGCACGAGACAGCCGCACCCGCGGCCGCCGACGCCACCCAGCACGCCGAGACGGCGGCAGGCACGGTGAAGACCCCGGCGTACGCTCCGGGCAGCGGCCCCGCCCACTCGGGCAAGCGCCGCCTCGGCGTCATGGGCGGAACGTTCGATCCGATCCACCACGGACACCTGGTGGCCGCCAGCGAGGTCGCGGCGCAGTTCCAGCTGGACGAGGTGGTGTTCGTGCCCACCGGCCAGCCGTGGCAGAAGTCCCACCGCAAGGTCTCCCCGGCCGAGGACCGCTACCTGATGACGGTCATCGCGACCGCCGAGAACCCGCAGTTCTCCGTCAGCCGCATCGACCTCGACCGCGGCGGCCCCACCTACACCGTGGACACCCTGCGCGACCTGCGGGCCCTCAACCCCGACACGGACCTCTTCTTCATCACCGGCGCCGACGCCCTCGCCCAGCTGCTGACCTGGCGCGACTCGGAGGAGCTGTTCTCCCTGGCGCACTTCGTCGGCGTCACGCGGCCCGGCCACCACCTGACCGACCCCGGCCTGCCGGAGGGCGGTGTCACACTCGTCGAGGTACCCGCGCTCGCGATCTCCTCGACGGACTGCCGTGCGCGAGTCGCCAAGGGCGAGCCCATCTGGTACATGGTGCCGGACGGAGTCGTGCGCTACATCGACAAGCGCGAGCTGTACCGCGGCGAGTGAGCCGAGAGGGGCACCGGTGAACGACCGATACGACGCGGGGTACGAAGACGGCCAGTACGAACTCGTCGGCTACGACGAGTACGGCCGGCCGGTGTACCAGCAGGTCCCGGCCCAGCCGACCCCGCAGCAGCCCTACGACCCGTACGCCCAGCAGGGCTACGGCTACGACCCCTACGCCACCGGGCAGCAGCCGGCCCAGCCCTACGACACCGGCAACCAGCGCCCTGCCCCGTCCTACGACGCGTACGACACCGGCCAGCAGCCGTCCGCCTCCTCCTACGACACCTACGGTGGCAGGGGCGCGGCGAACGCGTACGACCCGTACGGCCGGACCACGACCAGCGGACAGCACCCGCGGGTCACCGAGCAGACCGCCTACATCCCGCAGCAGGCCGGCCCGGCCGAGGAGTCGGAGCCCCAGGCCGCCCCCGAACGCGACTACCGCACCGAGCAGTTCGCCTTCGTCGAGGAGCCGACCGACGACTCCGAAGACGTCATCGACTGGCTGAAGTTCACCGAGAACCGCACCGAGCGCCGCGAGGAGGCCCGCCGCCGTGCCCGCAGCCGGATCGTCGCCCTGCTCGTCGTCCTCGCCCTCGTCGCCGTGGGCGGTGTCGGCTACCTCTGGTACGCCGGAAAGCTGCCCGGCCTGTCCTCCTCCGGCTCCAAGTCGGGCACGGCGACGCCGGCGGCCGCCCAGAAGCGTGACGTGATCGTCGTCCACCTGCACAACACCGGCAAGGGCGGCACCTCCACGGCGCTCCTGGTCGACAACACCACCACCGAGCAGGGCACGACCGTCCTGCTGCCCAACTCCCTCGCGCTCAGCGGCGACGACGGCAGCACCACGACCCTCGCCAAGTCGGTGGACGACGACGGCGCCTCCGGCACCCGCGACCAGCTCGACACCGTCCTGGGCACCAACATCCAGGGCACCTGGCGCCTGGACACCCCGTATCTGCAGAACCTCGTCGACCTGGTCGGCAGCATCGACATCGACACCAACACGGACGTACCCGACCCGGACGCCAAGAAGAAGGGCACCTCGCCGCTGGTCCACAAGGGCAAGGCCCAGACCCTCAGCGGCAAGATGGCCGTCGCGTACGCCACCTACCGCGCCTCCGGCGAGGCCCAGAACGCCCAGCTGGAGCGGTTCGGGCAGGTCATGCAGGGCGTGCTGCGCAAGATCTCTTCGGATGCGCAGGGCGCCACGGTCACCGTCCAGACCCTCGCGCAGATCCTCGACCCGCCGCTGACCGACAAGGACCTCGGCGCCTTCCTGGCAAAGCTCGCCGACCTCGCCAAGGGCGGCGACTACAGGACGGCCCTGCTGCCCGTGCAGTCCGACGGCACGCTGAGCGCGCGGACCAGCGACAGCGTGGTGAAGGACATCCTCGGCGGCACCGCCAAGAGCCCCGACGCGGGCTCCGCGGTCCGGGTATCCGTCCAGAACGCCACCGGTGTGAAGGACGACACCGAGAAGGCCCGCGTGGTCCTCCTCAACGGCGGCTTCACCTTCCTTGAGGGCGGCACCGCGTCCGCCGCCCGGCCCACCTCGAAGGTGCTCTACGCCGATGCCGCCGACAAGGCGAACGCCGCCGAGGTCGCCAAGACCCTGGGCCTGCCCGCCGGCTCCGTGGCCAAGGGCACCGTCTCCTCCGGCGCCGACGTCTCGGTCGTCCTGGGCAGCGACTACCGGCCCGCCTCCTCCTGACAGCGGCAGGGGCACCCCATGTGATCCATTAATCACGTGGGGTGCGCCCGGCGGTCCGTGAGACCCTTGACGTCAAGTGTCCCCTTGACGGAAAGCCATGTAGTGACCGCCACTGATCGTTCCCTTGAGCTCATCAACACCGCCGCCCAGGCGGCGGCCGACAAGCTCGCCCACGACGTCATCGCCTACGACGTCAGCGACGTGCTGTCGATCACGGATGCCTTCTTGCTGGCCTCCGCGCCGAACGACCGCCAGGTCAGGGCGATCGTCGACGAGATCGAGGAGCGCCTGCAGAAGGAACTCGGCGCCAAGCCGGTACGCCGCGAGGGCGACCGCGAGTCCCGCTGGATCCTGCTCGACTACGTCGACATCGTCGTTCACGTCCAGCACAGCGAGGAGCGTGTCTTCTACGCCCTGGAGCGGCTGTGGAAGGACTGCCCCGAGCTCGAGCTGCCCGCCGACGCCAAGGCCACCCGCGGCAAGGCCGAGGAGCACGCCAAGCTGCTGTCCGCCGAGGCCGCCGAGGAACCGGGCGGGGACTGGTGATGAGCGCCACCGGCGAGGTGAGCGACCGCAGGGACCGGGGCCGCCGCATCATCCTGTGGCGGCACGGCCAGACCGCGTGGAACGTGGAGCGCCGCTTCCAGGGCACCACCGACGTCGAGCTGACCGAGACCGGCCTCGGCCAGGCCCGCCGGGCCGCCCGGCTGCTCGCCTCCCTGGGCCCCGACGCGATCGTCTCCTCGGACCTGCAGCGGGCCGCGAAGACGGCCGCCGAGCTGTCCGCCCTCACCGGCCTCGACATCGTCCGCGAGGAGGGCCTGCGGGAGACCTACGCGGGTGTCTGGCAGGGCCTGACGCACGAGGAGATCATCGACCGCTACGGCGAGCAGTACGCCGCCTGGAAACGCGGTGAGGCGGTCCGCCGCGGCGGTGGCGAGCTGGAGACCGAGGTCGCCGACCGCGCCGCCCCCGTCGTGCTGCGGCACGCCGAGAAGCTGCCCGAGGACGGCACCCTCGTGGTGGTCAGCCACGGCGGCACGATCCGCACCACCATCGGCCGGCTCCTCGGTCTGGAGGCCCAGCACTGGGAGAGCCTCGGCGGCCTCTCCAACTGCTGCTGGTCCGTGCTCGGCGAAGGCGCCCGCGGCTGGCGCCTGCTGGAGCACAATGCGGGCACCCTCCCGGAGCCCGTCCTCGGCGACGACGACTGACCCCCGACCCCGGATTTCACTTTCCGGCAGGTCACAGGCTAGAGTTCTTCTTGTTCGCCCCGCTGAGCGGGAAGAACGCCAGGGGCTATAGCTCAGTTGGTAGAGCGCCTGCATGGCATGCAGGAGGTCAGGAGTTCAATTCTCCTTAGCTCCACTGATCGACACTCGCTGGAGTTGTCAAAGATCGGTGAAGAGGATCCCGTCCCCTCAGGGGGGCGGGATTTTCTGTGTTCATCCTTGAGTCGGTCGGGGCCCTGCGGGCGTATAGCCATGCGGAGACGTTCTCGGTGTGCCCGTGGCGCGGGCCGGAACGGCCCGAGTCGGGGGCCGTGTCCGGACTGGTACTGAGGCGTCGCTGACCGTATTGGTCCGGCCGTGGCAGAATCAAACGGCCGGAAGGGGGCGCGGCCCGACGGGAGGAGTAGCGATGCCTGCGAGCATCCTTGAGGAGGGCGGCCACCTCCTCGGTGCGGCGTTGATACGGGGCACGGCGACCCGGCTCAGCTGCCCTTCCTGCGGTTCCGCGCGGGTCGCCCAGGTTCTCGGGGACAACGGCGGAATCTCCTACGTGTGCACGGCCTGCGGCCACAGCTGGAGCTGATCGATGGGTGCACACAGGCGGAAGTGCGACTGGTGCGGCAGTGGTACGCCGATCGTCCGTGACATGGAGCCGGTCAATCCCGACTACCAGTACTGGTGCGAGGAATGCGCGCGGGCGCTGATCATAAAAGGCGACCCGATCGAGACCTACCGCGAGCTGGAGGGCGAGCCGATCTACGGCCGGCTGCTCGAGGAGCACTGCACGCTCAAGAGGTTCTACTCCTTCGTGACCGCCTGACGCGCCGCCGACCGCGGCCGGGGGCTCGGCGACGACGTCCGGGCCAGCGCGAGGAACAGTGCGGCGGCCCCCGCGTAGAGGGCCGACAGCGTCAACTGGATGCCCGTCTGATGCAGTTCGGGCCGTCCGGGGCCGTGCGGCACCCACCACGGAGCGTACGAGCAGAAGACCAGCGCCGTCCCCAGGGCGGCCGCCCGGTGCCCGCGCGTCCACAGCAGCAGCACCAGGGGCACGCACCACACCCAGTGGTGCGTCCACGACACCGGACTGATCAGCAGCGCCGTGACCGCGCAGGCGCACACCGCCCAGGGTCGCATCCCCCGCAGCTCCGCCGTCACCGCCACCGCGAGCCCCAGGGCGGCCGCCACGGCCGCTGTGGCGACCCAGAGGGCTCCCGGGTCGGGTGTGTGCAGCAGACGGGCCAGAACGCCGCGCAGGGCCTGGTTGGCGGTGGCCTCGACATGGCCGGCCCGGTCCGCGCGGAACACCGTGTCCGTCCAGAACCGCCACGAGTCGTACGGCAGTGCGGCCGCCGCGAGCAGGGTCGCCCCGGCGAACGCGGTGGCGGCCCCGCGCGCGTGCCGCAGCCAGGGCCCGCCTTCCCCGCCCCCGAGCCGGGCCACGGCACCCGTGGCGAGCAGGAACGCGGGGAACAGGGCGGGGGTCAGCTTGACCGCGGCGGCCAGCCCGAGCCCCGCCCCGGCCAGACGGCCGTACCCGCCGGCGGGACGACGGGTCAGGTCCCACAGCACCAGGGCGGCCAGCAGCAGATTGACCTGGCCGTAGCGCAGCGTCGTCCACACCGGCTCGCACCAGACGGCCACCGCCGCGACCCACCAGACGCTCTCCGCGCGCGCGTGGCCGACGAGTTTCAGCGACAGCCGTACGAACACCAGGAGCAGGGCGAGATTCCCCGCCGTCGCCAACACCCGCAGCGTCAGGGGGTCCGGCAGGGTCAGCGCGGTGAACAGCAGGGCCGCGAACGGCGGGTAGGTGGAGGGCAGGTGTGCGGCGGTCGCCCGCAGCGCGTACAGGTCGCCTCCCGCGCGAACGGCGGCCCCCTCGGCCCGGTACACCATCAGGTCGATCATCGTCACCTGCGCGGCCCGCTGTGCCAGCCAGAACGCGGTGAACGAGACCAGGCACGCACCCACGGCCAACGGCACCCGGCGCCGGGCTCCGGAGAACGCGATCAGGGTCACGAAAGCAGACATTAGCCCCCGTATGAGGGCAGAGTGGAAACCGATTTGGTGCCGCACCCCAGGGACCGTGTAATGTTGGCGTCGCCGCCAGGGAAACCGGGCAGAACAAAGCAAGGGGCTATAGCTCAGTTGGTAGAGCGCCTGCATGGCATGCAGGAGGTCAGGAGTTCAATTCTCCTTAGCTCCACAGAAGTCGAAGGCGGACCATCCGAACGGATGGTCCGCCTTCGGCGTGTTCCGCGTTCTCCGGAGCGAGCAGACCGGGGGCGGTCACCCGGCTCGGGTGGCCCCCCCCAGCTTCCCCCCGGGGCTCCACGGCCGAGGGGGGGGGCGAAGTA
>NZ_JBWKFN010000002.1:222035-330348 GCF_056434245.1 Streptomyces sp. NPDC044064 | reverse complement strand
CGACAGACAAAAGAAAACAGAAGAAGCACCAACAAACCGCCCTCTCCCTCTTCGTCCGTCGCGGCCGCCAAGGGAGCGAGCAACTGGGGCCCCCCCCCCCCCCCCGCCCCCCCCCCCCCGGTTCCGCTCGGCGTCTCAGCGTCCGAGGGCGCGGCGGCCGCGGCCCTGGGACAGGACGGGCAGGTTGCGCGCGGGTGCCTGCCCGCGCGTGTCCTCCTCGATGCGCAGCGCCAGTGCCGGGCAGCGGCGCACCGCGCGCAGCGCCTTCGCCTCGGCGTAGCGCGGCACCTGTGCCTGCGCCACGGTCGGGAAGCCGTCCGCGCCCAGCTCGAAGACCTCCGGGAGGATGTCGGCGCACAGACCGTGGCCCCGGCACAGCGTCCAGTCGACGTAGATCTTCTGGCGGCTGGAACCGGTCTCCTCGGGCTCTGTGCCGCCCGTGATGCCCAACGGGGCTCTGCCGCCCTCGAAGAGCGGCAGAACGCCCTCCACGGGCCGTCCGCAGCCGTTTCCGAGGACGTGCGCGGCCAGGTCGTCGGTGAACGCCTTGATGGTCGACTCCAGGAACATCGCGGAGCCGTCGGGGTGCGAACACGCCCCGCGCCGCTTCACGTTCTTCGCGACCTGCTTCAGCGCCTCCAGGGCGGCGGGTCCGCCGCCGTTGAGGATGTCCTCCAGACCGCGCGCGGCGGCGGGCAGTCCGAGGTAGCAGGGGCCGCACTGGCCGGCGCTCTCATCGGCCAGCCACTGGGCCACCCGCAGCGACTCGCCCAGTGGGCAGGTCTCCTGAGTGATCGGCAGGATCGCGCCCGCGCCCAGGGCGCCGCCCACCGCGTCCAGGGAGTTGCGGGAGACGATCGCCTCGTTGACGGTGGCCGCGTCGATCCACTTGCCGTGGTAGCCGCCGGTCAGCACGCCCTGCGGCACCGGCGGGGCGCCGGCCAGTTGCAGGACGTAGCGCAGCGGCACGCCCGTGGGGACCTCGAGCACCATCGGGCGGGCGACCGCGCCGGAGACCGTGAGCATGACGGTGCCCGGCTCGTCGTACAGGCCGGTGTTGCCGTAACGCTCGGGGCCGATGCGGGCGGCGATGGCCAGCTGCGCGAACGTCTCCGCGTTCGACAGCAGGGTGGGCGCCCCGCCGACGCCGGACTGCGAGGCGCTGATCTTGCGGCCGGGCGGGATCGCGGGGCCGCCGTCGACCGAGCGGATCAGCGACGCGGCGGCGCCGGTGACCATGCGCACGGGGTTGCGCTGCACCCACGCGCGCAGTGCCGATCTGCGGCTGTTGCTCAGGCCGCGCTCGGCGAGCGCGGCCTCCATGGAGCGCTGGGTGGACTCCCGGGTGACCCCGATCACGAGTGTGCGGGCACCGAGGGCCTCGGCGCACAGCAGGGCGCCGTCGAGGATGAGATGCGGGGCACGGTTGATGAGCACCGTGTCCTTGCGGCAGGCCGGTTCGTCCTCACTGCCGTTGACGACGACGACCGGCCGCACTCCCCGCTTGATGGCGGACTCGGCGACCGATCGCAGCTTCTTGTGAAAGGGGAAGCCCGCGCCGCCGCGGCCCTTGAGGTTGATGGCCTCGGCGAGTTGGGCGAGTTTCTCGCCGCTCAGCGGGTCGAGCGGCCCGTGCACCTTCAGATGCATGGGCAGATCGAGCCGCTCCACAAGGTCGAAGCCCGACGTGAGCTGCGGAAGTCCGACCACGCGGACTTCGGGTACGTCGGGCAGGGCCTCGTTCACCTATAGCCTCCGGAAGGCATGTTCCAAGGTTCGCCCGAACCCGGCGTCTCGTACGAGGTGCCGGGGTTTGGTTCTGTGGCGGGACCGCTGTTGTACGTGTCACCCGAGTTGTACGTGCCGTAGAGGTTGTTCGTCTCACCGGTGTCGTACATGTCACTTCCGCCGTATCCCGTGGTGCCCGTATTGCCGTAGACCGGAATGGTGTATCCCGTGTCCTGGAGCGGGTCGTACGCCGACGGCGGGGCCTCGCCGACCGGCGGCGGGGACGGGACCGGCCAGCTGCCCGAGGTGCTGGACTGGCCGTCCACGCGCGACATCGTCTCGGTGGCCTGCATGTCCCTCGGCAGGTCCATGCGTGTGGTCTGGCCGGTGGCGAACGACTGCTGCTGGCCCGGAGTGGACACCGCCCGGTAGGCCGCGGCGAAACCGGACGCCGGCTCGGGTGCCGGGCTCGCGGGGGTCTGGTACAGCGACGAGGCGGCGGGGGCGGGCCTCTCGCCCTGCGCGGCCCTCGGCTCGCGCCGGCTCTCGAAGCCCTGCAGGCCGGAGTCGGCGGCCCGGGAGCGGCTCGCCTCCAGGCCCTCGCGCCCCTGCCGCTCCTCGCTGCCGATGAGCGCGACGATCCGGTCGGCGACCTTGCGCTTGAACGGGCGCGGCGCGGCCCGCAGCGCGAGCGCCGCCATGATGCCGACCAGGCACAGCTCGTACGAGATCATGAAGAACGGCTTCGCGGCGCGCCCCGCGAACAGGCCGTGGATCAGCGCCGCGCACAGGGCCGGGTAGGCCAGCATGTGCATGGCGCGCCAGCGCGCGGCCACCGGCGCGGGGGAGGCGAACTGGTTGCGCAGCGCGCCGGTGACGCCCACGAAGATCATGAGCAGGGCGGCCAGCGAGCCGAGGCCGATCAGTCCCCCGGTGCCCGACACGCCGAGGCTGAAGGGGATCAGCGCGGCGATCAGGACGGTGTGTCCCAGCGCCAGCTTGATCGTGATGTGCACCAGGAGGAACGCGATCGAGGCCACCGCGAGCACCCGGTGGATAGCTTGGGCGACGATCCGCTGACGAGTGTTGAGGATGAGCCGGTCCTGCGTGACCAGACCCCAGATCACCGAACTGGTGAGGCTGACGAGCGACAGGACGCCCGCACCGAAGTTCAGGAAATCCTGGAGCCAGCCGCCTCCGTTCACCACAACCACGGGTATGAGCAGCAGGACGACAGCAGTCGCCACCCCATAGGCCGACCGGCCCGGCTTGGGGAGTGAGCTGTTACTACGACGAGGGTTCATGGGGGCAACTCCGAGCAGTTTCGGGAAGGCGGTCCCGCTGCCGAACTCTAGGTGGCGCCATACCGATCAGTACGAGGTTTGAGTTATTGCGTTGTTATCAAAGGACAATGCGACCGTGTCGATGTCCCTTAGCGGGTGTTACGCGAAGTAATCTTTGACCTTCGTTCAGTTCTGGTCGGGTTCGTGGCATGTCCACATGGCATACGGACGTTCGGCGCCGCTTGCTCAAGGGCTGCGGTACCCTAGCGCCATGCGTGCCGTACGCCTTCTGCTTAGCGGGCCGCGCTGATCAATACCGACCCCCGGTCGAACCGGGCGGGTCGGCATCGGCGCGGCGTCCCCTCCTGTGCGAGGGGTTTTTTCGTTTCTCAAGGACACAGCCGCAGGCAGAGACGATCGATGGAGCTTTGAGGATCATGAGCGAGACGAACCCCGCTGCCCCCGCCGAGGTGGCCGCGCCGCACCGCTACACGGCCGCCCTGGCTGCCGAGATCGAGGCACGCTGGCAGGACTTCTGGGACGTCGACGGCACCTACGCGGCGCCGAACCCGAAGGGTGACCTGGCCGGCGACGCCGAGCTGGCCGCCCGGCCCAAGAAGTTCATCATGGACATGTTCCCCTACCCGTCGGGTGCGGGCCTGCACGTCGGCCACCCCCTGGGCTACATCGCCACCGACGTCTACGCCCGGTTCCAGCGCATGACCGGCCACAACGTCCTGCACACCCTGGGCTTCGACGCCTTCGGCCTGCCCGCCGAGCAGTACGCCGTGCAGACCGGCACGCACCCGCGCGTGTCCACCGAGGCCAACATCGAGAACATGAAGGCCCAGCTGCGCGGGCTGGGTCTGGGTCACGACAAGCGCCGGTCGTTCGCCACGATCGACCCGGACTACTACAAGTGGACCCAGTGGATCTTCCTGCAGATCTTCAACTCCTGGTACGACGACGAGGCCCGCAAGGCCCGCCCGATCTCCGAGCTGATCGCCCAGTTCGAGTCCGGTGAACGCGCCGTGGCGGGCGACCACGGGCGCGCGTGGAACCAGCTGACCGCCGCCGAGCGCTCCGAGGTCCTGAGCGAGTACCGCCTGGCCTACGCCTCCGAGTCGCCCGTCAACTGGTGCCCCGGCCTGGGCACCGTGCTGGCGAACGAGGAGGTCACCGCCGACGGCCGCTCCGAGCGCGGCAACTACCCGGTCTTCAAGGCCAAGCTGCGCCAGTGGAACATGCGCATCACCGCCTACGCGGACCGGCTGCTGGAGGACCTGGAGGAGCTGGACTGGCCCGAGGCCATCAAGCTGCAGCAGCGCAACTGGATCGGCCGCAGCGAGGGCGCCCGCGTCGACTTCCCGATCGACGGCGAGCGCATCACGGTCTTCACCACCCGCCCGGACACCCTGTTCGGCGCGACCTACATGGTGCTGGCCCCCGAGCACCCGCTGGTCGACAAGTTCACCCCGGCCGCCTGGCCGGAGGGCACCCACGACGTGTGGACCGGCGGCCACGCCACCCCGGCCGAGGCCGTCGCCGCCTACCGTGCGCAGGCCGCCTCGAAGTCGGACGTCGAGCGCCAGGCCGAGGCCAAGGACAAGACCGGCGTCTTCGTCGGCGCGTACGCGACCAACCCGGTCAACGGCGACCGGGTCCCGGTCTTCATCGCCGACTACGTCCTGATGGGCTACGGCACCGGCGCGATCATGGCCGTCCCGGCGGGCGACCAGCGCGACTTCGAGTTCGCGCGCGCCTTCGAGCTGCCGATCCACTGCATCGTCGAGCCGACCGACGGCCGGGGCACCGACACCTCGACGTGGGAGGACGCCTTCGGGTCGTACGACGCGAAGATCATCAACTCCGCCAACGACGAGATCTCCCTGGACGGCCTGCCCGTCGCCGAGGCCAAGGCGCGCGTCACCGAGTGGCTGGCGCGCAAGGGCATCGGCGAGGGCACCGTCAACTTCCGCCTGCGTGACTGGCTGTTCAGCCGCCAGCGCTACTGGGGCGAGCCCTTCCCGATCGTGTACGACGAGGACGGCATCGCCCACGCGCTGCCCGAGTCGATGCTGCCGCTGGAGCTGCCGGAGGTCGAGGACTACTCGCCGCGCACCTTCGACCCGGACGACGCGGACACCCAGCCCGAGACGCCGCTGTCGCGCAACGAGGACTGGGTCAACGTCACCCTGGACCTGGGCGACGGGCCGAAGAAGTACCGGCGTGAGACCAACACCATGCCCAACTGGGCCGGTTCCTGCTGGTACGAGCTGCGCTACCTGGACCCGCACAACAGCGAGAAGCTGGTCGACCCCGAGATCGAGCAGTACTGGATGGGCCCGCGCGAGGGCCAGCCGCACGGCGGTGTCGACCTGTACGTCGGCGGCGCCGAGCACGCCGTACTGCACCTGCTGTACGCGCGCTTCTGGTCCAAGGTCCTGTACGACCTGGGGCACGTCTCCTCCGCCGAGCCGTTCCACAAGCTGTTCAACCAGGGCATGATCCAGGCCTTCGTCTACCGCGACAGCCGCGGCATCGCCGTGCCGGCCGCCGAGGTGGAGGAGCGCGACGGCGCCTACTACTACGAGGGCGAGCGGGTCAGCCGGCTGCTGGGCAAGATGGGCAAGTCCCTGAAGAACGCGGTGACTCCGGACGAGATCGCCGCCGAGTACGGCGCGGACACGCTGCGCCTGTACGAGATGGCGATGGGCCCGCTGGACGTCTCCAGGCCCTGGGACACGCGCGCGGTGGTCGGCCAGTTCCGGCTGCTGCAGCGGCTGTGGCGCAACATCGTCGACGAGAACACCGGCGAGGTCACCGTCACCGACGCCGAGCCCGACGAGGACACGCTGCGCGCCCTGCACAAGGCGATCGACGGCGTGCGCCAGGATCTGGAGGGCCTGCGCTTCAACACCGCCATCGCCAAGGTCACCGAGCTGAACAACCACCTGACCAAGGGTGGTGGCGCGGTGCCGCGGTCGGTCGCCGAGCCGCTGGTCCTGATGGTCGCCCCGCTGTCCCCGCACATCGCCGAGGAGCTGTGGCGCAAGCTGGGCCGCACCGACTCGGTCGTCCACCAGGACTTCCCGGTCGCCGACCCGCGGTACGTGGTGGACGAGACCGTGACCTGCGTCGTGCAGATCAAGGGCAAGGTCAAGGCCCGTCTGGAGGTGCCGCCGGCCATCTCCGAGGAGGAGCTGGAGAAGGTGGCGCTGTCCGACGAGAAGGTCGTCGCGGCGCTGGACGGCGCGGGCATCCGCAAGGTGATCGTGCGGGCGCCCAAGCTGGTCAACATCGTTCCGGCCTAGGACCAGGTCCGAGCGGACGCCCGGGTACCGGAACATCCGGGGTCCCGGGCGCCCGGGGAATGCGGCGTCGGGGTAGTCCCCTACGGGCAGGTTCGGGGTTTTTCCGGAACTCCGGACCTGCCCGCTGCGTTTACCGTGGAGAACACAGCGGCTCGTGCCGCATCCGGCGGAGGAGGAGCGTCATGGAAGTGATCACCGTGCTCGCCCTGTTCTTCCTGCTCTTCGTCGGCCTCGGCGCCTTCGTCACGATCAAGGCGCTCGGCGCCGCCAAGCGCGGCGTGGACCGCACGATCGCGCAGGCCAGACGCACCGTCGAGGACCACACCCTGCGTGCCAAGTCCTTCGCCCAGGTCGGCCCGGCCGGGGAGATCGCCCAGCTGCGGCTCACGCTGCGCACCTCGATGCGCGCCACCCAGGAAGCCCTGGACGCGGGATTGCCCGAGGACGAGTCGCTGAAGGAGTCCCTCGGCCTCTTCGAGCGGCTCGGCGCGCACGGCCGCGAGCTCGACGCCGACCTCAAGCGTCTGGAGTCCGAGCCGGACCGGGCCACGCTCGCCGCACGGCTGCCCGAGCTGCGCGGCCGCACCGAGCGCATCACCCAGTCCGCCGACTCCCTGCGCTGGGCCGCCCGCGACCGGGCCCGCCGCTTCTCCGACGACGACCTGGACTCGCTCAGCGCCCAGATCGACGTCGAGGCCGGGGCCCTTCGCCACTGGACGCGGGACGAGCCCACACCGGCACCCCCGCCGTGGCCGGACGCCCCGGCCGCCGCCGGCGGCCCCGAGGCACGGCAGCAGACCTGGCAGGAAACACCCGGCTCCCGCACCGCCGATGAGCCGGCGGGCCGGGCCATCACCCCGCCGACACCGCACCCTTCCTACCCCTGGCAGAAGAAGCCGCGCCCCGAGAGCACCACATGACCGGTCCGCTTCCGGACCGGCGGACAGGGGCTGGGCTGCCACGTGAGCGCTACGGCAGGTAACCTCCAGCTCATGTCCTGCCATGTCGCTATCGTCACCGATTCAACGGCCTACCTGCCGCCGCGGACGATGGAGCGTCACGGCATCACAGCGGTGCCGCTGACCGTGGTCCTCGGCGACCAGGCGCTCGAAGAGGGCACCGAGATCTCGACCCGTTCCCTGGCCCAAGCACTGCAGAAGCGGCGCCCGGTCACCACCTCCCGCCCCAGCCCGCAGACGTTCGCGGAGACCTACCGCAGGGTCGCCGAGTCCGGCGTGAGCGCCATCGTCTCCCTGCATCTGTCCGCCGAGCTGTCCGGCACCTACGACGCGGCGGTCCTCGCGGCGCGTGAGGCACCGGTGCCGGTACGGGTGGTGGACACCGGGATGGTCGCGATGGCGCTGGGTTTCTGCGCGCTCGCCGCGGCCGAGGCCGCAGAGGCCGGCGGCACGGTGGACGAGGTCGTGGCGGCGGCCGAGAAGCGGGCCGCGGGCACCTCCGCCTACTTCTACGTCGACACGCTCGACTACCTGCGCCGCGGCGGCCGCATCGGCGCGGCACAGGCCCTGCTCGGCTCCGCACTGGCCGTCAAACCGCTGCTCCAGCTGGGCGGTGGCCGCATCGAGCTGCTGGAAAAGGTCCGTACGGCGTCCAAGGCGATCGCCCGTCTCGAGGAGATCGCGGCCGACCGGGCGGGTGCCGCAGAGGTCGACATCGCCGTCCACCATCTCGCCGCCCCCGAGCGGGCCGCCGCCCTCGCCGACCGGCTGCGGGAGCGGGTGCCCGGGCTGGCCGATCTGCATGTCAGCGAAGTCGGGGCGGTCATCGGGGCGCACACCGGGCCCGGGCTGCTGGGAGCGGTCGTCTCCCCGCGCTGACCCCCCGCCCCACGGGCTGCCGTCACTCGTGCGAGTGGTGGAGTTGTCCACAACCAGGCGGTGATCCACGGGAATTGACCAAGATCATCGTGAAGTGGCGAGATGTTCCATCCTCGTCGCATGGCACTTCGATCACACGCACGCACCGCCACCCCGACCAGCGGACCGGGCCGTGGCCCCGCCTCCGACGGACGCATCCGCCGCCACCCCGCCGACCGTGGCCGCGCCCGTCACCGAGTCCCCGCACCCGCGGAGGAGCTGCGCCGCCGCGCGGAGCTCCTCTTCGGTGAACGAGCCGTGCAATGGCGGGAGTCGGGGAACGCACCGCCGGAGAGGCGGCAGCCGGCGCGTACGGCGACGGGGGTGGGTGCGGCGCCCGGGCTGAGGGCGGCTACGCGGGCGGCGCCCGGGCCGAGTGCGGCAACGGGACCGGCGCCCGATGTCGGTAGGGCGTTGCCCGAACTCACCGGGGCGCGCGTGCTGTCCGCCGAGCCGGGGCCGGCTGCGGTGCCCGAGGAGCAGCCGACCGGCCCGGCCGGCCGTTCGGACCCGGCGGAGCCTGTCCTGCCGGGCCTTCGGGAGCGGGCCGGGCTCGCTGTGCGGGAGCGGTTGCCGGTGTGGTTGCAGGCGCGGTGCGGGGTGGAGCGGCGGGGAGTGGTCGCACTCACCGTGGTGCTGGTGGTGGCCGCAGTGTTCGCCGTCCAGCACTTCTGGGCCGGGCGGACACAGACTGTGAACGCTCCCCAAGTGGTGCGTGCCGAGGCGCCGTTCGCCGGGAAGGAGGAGGGCGCGAGGTCCGCCGGTGTCGTCAGCGCCTCGGCGAAGCCGGGCGGGGAGATCGTCGTCGACGTCAGCGGCAAGGTGCGCAGGCCCGGGATCCGGCGGCTGCCGGCCGGCTCGCGGGTGGCGGACGCCCTGCGGGCGGCGGGCGGGGTGCGGCCGGGCGTGAGCACCGAGGGGCTCAACCGGGCCCGCTTCCTGGTGGACGGCGAGCAGGTCCTGGTCGGCGCGTCCGCAGGAGCGGCGGCCGCCCCGCCCGGGCCTGGTGGTGGTACGGGCTCCGGACCTGCGAGGACGGGACCGGCGGCCCCGGTCTCCCTCAACACGGCCACCGCGGACCAGCTCGACACCCTGCCCGGAGTCGGCCCCGTGCTGGCCCAGCACATCATCGACTACCGCACCCGGCACGGCGGCTTCCGCTCGGTCGACGAGCTCCGCCAGGTCAACGGCATCGGCGACCGCCGCTTCTCCGACCTGCGGGCCATGGTGCAGCCGTGAGCGGCCCCTCGGAGCAGCAGCCGCCGGCCCCGACCGACCTCCGTCTGGTGCTCCCGGCACTCGCGGCCTGGGCGACGGCTGCCCTGGTCCTCGACGCTCCGCCGGGCTGGAGTGCCGGCATCGCCCTCGCCTGTCTGCTCGCCGGAGCAGTCCTGCTGTCGGCCCGGCGGCGGGCGAGGCCGGGCGGACCGCCCGTCCGGTTCGCCCGGGCCCGTGCCCCGGTCGCCGCCGTGCTTCTGTGCGTGGCCGCGGCCGCCGCCTCCGCCGGACTGCACGGGGCGGATGTGCGGCGCGGGCCGGTGCCCGAGCTGGCGCGGCGGTTCGCGACCGTGACCGCCGAGGTCGAGCTGACCGGCGACCCCTGGCTGAGCAGGCCACGGGTGCGGGGCGATCACGCGGCGTCCGTGGCGGTGCTGGCCAGGGCGGAGGTGCGGCGCGTGGCCGAGGGAGACGGGGCGGGAGCAGCGACGAGGACTCCCGTGCTGCTGGTCGTCGACACGGACGTGCCGGCGCCAGGCACACCTCCCACGGGTGACGCGACCGGTGTGAGCGGCGCACGCCCCGGCTGGCTCGGGCTGCTGCCGTCCACCCGGCTGCGGGTGTACGCCCGGCTGGCGCCCGCCCTGACGGGCGGGGACCGGACAGCGGCCGTGCTGCGAGTGCGGAGCGAGCCCGTGCCGGAGGTCGTCGCGGGGCCGAGCGGGCCGCAGCGGCTGGCGGGCCGGCTCAGGGCCGGGTTGCAGGAGGCGACCGCGGGACTGCCGGCGGACGCCCGGGCGCTGCTTCCCGGGCTGGTCGTCGGCGACACCTCCCGGATCACACCCGAACTGGACGACGCCTTCAAGGAGACGGACCTGGCGCACACGCTCGCCGTCTCGGGCAGCAATCTCACGATCCTGCTCGCGCTGCTGATCGGGCCACCCGGACTCGCCCAGCGCGTCGAGCGCCGGGGCCTCGCCCCGCGCCTGGGGCTCTCGCTGCGGGCCACCGCCCTGCTCGCGGGAGCGCTCACGCTCGCCTTCGTGATCGTGTGCCGGCCCGACCCCAGCGTGCTGCGGGCCGCCGCCTGCGGCGCGGTCGCCCTGCTCGCCCTGGCGACGGGGCGTCGCAGATCCCTGGTCCCGGCGCTCGCCACGGCCGTCCTCCTGCTGGTGCTGTACGACCCCTGGCTGGCCCGCAGCTTCGGCTTCCTGCTCTCCGTGCTGGCCACCGGTGCCCTGCTCGTACTCGCGCCCGGCTGGAGCGAGGCGCTGCAGCGGCGCCGGGTGCCGGCCCGGCTCGCCGAGGGGCTGGCCGCGGCCGCCGCCGCACAGGCCGTGTGCGCGCCGGTCGTGGCGGTGCTGTCGGCCCGGGTGAGCCTGGTGGCGGTGCCCTGCAACCTGCTGGCCGAGGTCGCGGTCGCTCCGGCCACCGTGCTGGGGTTCGCCGCGCTCGCCACGGCGCCGGTGGCGATGCCGCTCGCCAAGGTGCTGGCCTGGTGCGCCGGTTGGCCCGCCGGATGGATCGCGCAGGTCGCCCGGACCGGGGCGGCGTTGCCCGGAGCGGGAGTGGACTGGCCGGGGAGCTGGCCCGGGGCGCTGCTGCTGGCGGCGGTCACCGTGGCGGTCGTCCTGGCCGGCCGGCGCCTGTTGCGGCACCCCTGGTGGTGCGGTGCGCTCGCCGTGCTGCTTCTGCTGGCGGTGGTGCGGCCGGCGCCGCTGACCCGGGTGATCACGGGCTGGCCCCTGCCGGGCTGGCGGTACGCGATGTGCGACGTCGGGCAGGGCGACGCGACGGTGCTGGCGGCCGGTGAGGGGGCAGGAGTGGTCGTGGACACCGGACCCGACCCCGCGCCGGTCGATCACTGCCTGCGGGAGCTGGGCATCACCCGCATCCCCCTGGTCGTCCTGACCCATTTCCACGCCGACCATGTCGCGGGGCTGCCCGGTGTGCTGCGCGGCCGCTCGGTGGCCGCGATCGAGACCACGGGCTTCGAGGAACCGGCGGATCAGGCCGAGTTCGTGAGAAGGGAGGCGGCCGATCGGCACATCCCGCTCACCCGGGCCGTGGCCGGGGAGGAGCGCCGCAGCGGGCCCCTGGACTGGCAGGTGCTGTGGCCACCCGCCGTCCCGGCCCCGGGGCAGCCCGCGGTACCGGAGCCGGACGGACCGAACGACGCCAGCGTCGCCCTGCTCGTCCGGTCCGGCGGACTGCGGATGCTGCTTCTCGGGGACCTCGAACCCCCCGCTCAGCAGGCCCTGTTGCGCTCCCCGGCCGCGGCCCGGCTGGCGGGAGTGGACGTGCTGAAGGTGGCCCATCACGGCTCGGCCCATCAGGACCCGGACCTGATACGGCTGGCGGCCCCGCGGGTGGCGCTCATCTCCTGCGGCGCCGACAACCCCTACGGCCACCCGGCACCGGCGACCGTCGCCGCACTGAGGACAGGCGGAGCGGTGGTGCTGCGCACGGACCGGGACGGTGCGCTCGCGGTCGGCGGGAGCGGCGGGACGGACGGGGAGGTGCGGGTGGCCAGAGACTGAGGGCGACGGTTCGCCGAGACTGGGTGCATGAACTCAGCACAGGCAGACGCCTATCTCCGCCGCCTCGGGGCCGCCCGCCCGCCGCACCTCACCACCGAGGCCCTGCGCGAGCTGCACCTGCGCCACCTGCGGACCGTGCCCTTCGAGAACCTGTCCATCCACCTCGGCGAGGAGATCGTGCTGGAGGAGAAGCGGCTGCTGGACAAGGTGGTCGAGGGGCGGCGGGGCGGCTTCTGCTACGAACTCAACGGCGCATTCGGGGCGTTGCTCGCCGCCCTCGGATACGAGGTCCAACTGCTGGCGGGGCGGGTGTACGGGGACGAGGGGCGCCTCGGCATCCCGTACGACCATCTCGCGCTGCGGGTGCGGACGGCGGACGGCGGGGACTGGCTCGCCGACGTCGGATTCGGGGCGCACAGCCACTATCCGCTGGCGTTCGCGGAACGAGAGGACCAGCCGGACCCCGGCGGGACGTTCCGGGTGACGGAGGCCGGCCCGGATCCCGCCGGAGTGCTCGGTGGCGGGGGCGGCCCGGCCGGGGCCCCGGACCTGGATGTCGTACGGAACGGAAAGCCGCAGTACCGGCTGGATACGCGGCCCCGCGCGCTCGGGGACTTCGCGGCCGGGGCCTGGTGGCACAGCACCTCGCCGCAGTCGCACTTCACCCGGTCCCTGGTGTGCTCACGGGTGACGCAGGACGGTGGGCGGATCACTCTCAGCGGCCGGACGTCGACGACGACGGCCCCCGACGGGAGGAAGGAGACAACGGAACTGGGGACGGACGAGGAGGTGCTGGCGGCGTACCGGGAGCGGTTCGGGATCGAGCTGGGCCGGGTGCCGGCCGTGCGGAGTCGGAACGGCTGATCCGGAAGGGCGGACCTGGCCGTTCGGCGTGTGGCGGGTGCCGGAGAATGGGGCGGTGAGCGATGTGAGACACGTGCTGGTGCTGCCCGACCGCGATGCCGCCGAGGAGGCGGCCGAGGCGCTCGGGGAGCGCTTCGCCATCGACGAGGAGCCCCAGCTCGTCCGGGACGCCCTGGCCGGCGAGGACGATGCGGAGGACGCCCAGTGGCTGCTGGTCCTGCACGACGCGAACGGACGCCTGGACCCCGCCGAACTGGACGCCTTCGCGGGGGAGTGGGACGGCTGGCGCGAGGAGCCGTGACCCCGAGGCCGGTTCCGGGGCAGGCTCCGGGGGCGGTCCGGGACCGGTCGGGGTGCGCGGCCGGTTCGTTGTCAGTGCCGCGTGGGATGCTGTAGGCGATGGCCAGGAAGACTGCGAATGACGACCCTCTCGCCCCGGTGACCCTTGCCGTGGGCCAGGAAGACCTCCTGCTCGACCGTGCCGTGCAGGAGGTGGTGGCCGCAGCCAGGGCCGCCGACGCCGACACGGACGTACGGGACCTGACCCCGGACCAGTTGCAGCCCGGCACGCTGGCCGAGCTGACGAGTCCCTCGCTCTTCGCCGAGCGCAAGGTCGTGGTCGTACGCAACGCGCAGGATCTCTCGGCCGACACGGTCAAGGACGTGAAGGCGTACCTGGGGGCGCCCGCGGAGGAGATCACCCTCGTGCTGCTGCATGCGGGCGGCGTGAAGGGCAAGGGGCTGCTGGACGCCGCGCGCAAGGCAGGGGCGCGGGAGGTGGCCTGCCCGAAGATGACCAAGCCTGCGGACCGGCTGGCGTTCGTGCGGGGCGAGTTCCGGGGGCTCGGACGGTCGGCCACGCCCGAGGCGTGCCAGGCGCTGGTCGACGCGATCGGCAGCGATCTGCGCGAGCTGGCCTCGGCGGTGGCGCAGCTCGTCGCCGACGTCGAGGGGACGATCGACGAGGCCGTCGTCGGGCGGTACTACACCGGGCGGGCCGAGGCGTCCAGCTTCACGGTCGCCGACCGCGCGGTGGAGGGCCGTACGGCGGAGGCGCTGGAGGCGCTGCGGTGGTCGCTGTCCACCGGGGTGGCCCCGGTGATGATCACCAGCGCGCTGGCCCAGGGGGTGCGGGCGATCGGGAAGCTGTCGTCGGCGCGCGGCGGCCGGCCCGCCGACCTCGCCCGTGAGCTGGGCATGCCGCCGTGGAAGATCGACCGTGTGCGCCAGCAGATGCGGGGCTGGACGCCGGACGGGGTGGCAGTGGCACTGCGGGCGGTCGCCGAGGCCGACGCGGGCGTGAAGGGCGGCAGTGACGACCCCGAGTACGCGCTGGAGAAGGCGGTCGTGACGATCGCCCGGGCCGCGCGGTCCAGAGGGCGGGGCTGAGCCTCAGGGCCCGTCCGGCCCTGGGCCGGAGCGGTGATCCAGTCGCCCGGTGGCCGTCGGCGAGGAGAATCGGAGCTGTCAGCCGTACATCGCCGGAACACTGGAAGGTGGCGATCGCCATGGCTGAACATCCGCACGCAGTCCTGGTCCGTAAGGCTTACGACGCCTTCTTCCGAGCCGACATGGACGCCCTGCGGGAGCTGATGACCTCGGACGTGACCTATCACGCGCCCGGCAGCCATCCGCTCTCCGGCGACTTCAAGGGCCGGAACGCCGTGATCGACATGTACGGCAAGCTCTTCCAGGACAGCGGCGGCAGTCTGCGTATCCAGCTGCGCAGCGTGTTCGTCGATGGCCGGGGGCATGTCGTGGCCCTGCACCACGCCACCGCGGAGCGTGGGGACAGGCGCTACGGGGAGGAAGGATGCCTCGTCTTCAGGATCGTCGGGGACAAGATCACCGACATCGACGAGTGCGTAGCGGACGTCGACAGGAGCAACGCCTTCTGGTCGTGAGGCGAAGGCCCGGGGCGGCCATGCCGAAGGCCCCGCCGCCCACCCTGGGGAAGGGAGGGCACCGGGGCCTCGGACCAAGCTGTCGAGCCCGTTCCCGCGTGGCGAACGCAGGCCGCGAACAGGCTCTGGGGTGCCGGACGGGAGCGGATGAGAGAGGGCCCGCTCTGGGTCCTTCCGGCGGTCAGATCAAAAGGGAGTCTCAGCCCTTGAGGGACGTGACCTTGGAAGCAAGCGCCGACTTCTTGTTGGCGGCCTGGTTCTTGTGGATGACGCCCTTCGAGACGGCCTTGTCGAGCGCACGCGCGGCAACGCGCTGCAGCTCGGTGGCCTTCTCGACGTCACCCGCGGCAGCGGCCTCACGGGCCTTGCGGATCGCGGTCTTCAGGGAGGACTTGACGGCCTTGTTGCGCAGCCGAGCCTTCTCGTTGGTCTTGATCCGCTTGATCTGGGACTTGATGTTCGCCACGAAGGAGCCTTTTCAGGTTCAGGTGCGGGCCGCTCGGGTCCCGTACCGGTGATCCAAAAATTTTCTGTTCGTGCCTCGCGCTGAGAGGGCATGAGGCACAGCCATCTACAGTACCAGTGGCTCTCCGGGCGGCCCAAAACGGTCTCCGGTCCCTACGCGTGGGACCATGGAGACTACGTATCGATCCGACCCGAGGCATAAGGCGCCTCAAGAGACAGGACCCTGCGTGCCCGCGACCCCTAACCATGTGCCCGAGCCGAGCCGTACCGCCCCGGCTCTGATCCGCAATTTCTGCATCATCGCGCACATCGACCACGGCAAGTCCACGCTCGCCGACCGGATGCTCCAGCTGACCGGTGTGGTCGAGCAGCGGCAGATGCGTGCTCAGTACCTCGACCGGATGGACATCGAGCGCGAGCGCGGCATCACGATCAAGTCCCAGGCGGTGCGTCTGCCCTGGGCCCCGACAGAGGGCCCCGACCAGGGCACGACGCACATCCTCAACATGATCGACACCCCGGGGCACGTCGACTTCACCTATGAGGTCTCGCGGTCGCTGGCCGCCTGCGAGGGGACCATCCTCCTCGTCGACGCCGCCCAGGGCATCGAGGCGCAGACCCTCGCCAACCTCTACCTGGCGATGGAGAACGACCTCACGATCATCCCCGTGCTGAACAAGATCGACCTGCCGGCCGCGCAGCCGGAGAAGTTCGCCGAGGAGCTGGCGAACCTGGTCGGCTGCGACCCGTCGGACGTCCTGAAGGTCTCCGCCAAGACCGGCCTCGGCGTCGACGCGCTGCTGAACAAGGTCGTCAAGGAGATCCCGGCGCCGGTCGGGGTCGCCGACGCACCGGCCCGCGCGATGATCTTCGACTCGGTCTACGACTCCTACCGCGGTGTCGTGACCTACGTCCGTGTCATCGACGGCCAGCTCAACAAGCGCGAGCGCATCAGGATGATGTCGACCGGCGCCACCCACGAGCTGCTGGAGATCGGCGTCAGCTCGCCCGAGATGCTCCCGGCGGACGGTCTCGGCGTCGGTGAGGTGGGCTACCTCATCACCGGTGTGAAGGACGTGCGCCAGTCCAAGGTCGGTGACACCGTCACCAGCCAGGCCAAGGGCGCCACCGAGGCGCTCGGCGGCTACAAGGACCCGAAGCCGATGGTCTTCTCGGGTCTGTATCCGCTGGACGGCTCCGACTACCCGGAGCTGCGCGAGGCCCTCGACAAGCTGCAGCTCAACGACGCCGCGCTGGTCTACGAGCCGGAGACCTCCGCGGCCCTCGGCTTCGGCTTCCGCGTCGGCTTTCTCGGCCTGCTGCACCTGGACGTGATCCGGGAGCGGCTGGAGCGCGAGTTCGGCCTCGACCTGATCGCCACCGCGCCCAACGTGGTCTACCGCGTGGTCATGGAGGACCACACCGAGCACATCGTCACCAACCCGAGCGAATTCCCCGAGGGGAAGATCGGCGAGGTGTACGAGCCGGTCGTGCGCGCCACCATCCTGGCGCCCACCGAGTTCATCGGCTCGATCATGGAGCTGTGCCAGACCCGGCGCGGCACCCTGCTCGGCATGGACTACCTCTCCGAGGACCGGGTCGAGATCCGCTACACCCTTCCGCTCGCGGAGATCGTCTTCGACTTCTTCGACCAGCTGAAGTCCAAGACCCGCGGCTACGCGTCCCTCGACTACGAGCCCACCGGCGAGCAGACCTCCAGCCTGGTCAAGGTCGACATCCTGCTGCACGGCGACAAGGTGGACGCATTCTCGGCGATCACCCACAAGGACGCCGCGTACGCGTACGGGGTGCGGCTCGTCGCCAAGCTGCGCGAGCTCATCCCGCGGCAGGCCTTCGAGGTGCCGATCCAGGCCGCCATCGGCTCCCGGGTCATCGCCCGCGAGACCATCCGCGCCATCCGCAAGGACGTCCTCGCCAAGTGCTACGGCGGTGACATCTCCCGTAAGCGGAAGCTGCTGGAGAAGCAGAAGGAAGGCAAGAAGCGGATGAAGATGGTGGGTTCCGTGGAGGTTCCGCAGGAGGCCTTCATCGCGGTCCTGTCCAGCGATGACAGCGCGGCGTCGGGCAAGGGCAAGAAGTAACCAACGGTAACGGCGGGCTGTGTCCGCAAACCGGGCACAACAGGGGCTCGTCGTGCGAAAGCATGGCGGGCCCCTACGCGTGCGTAGCGTCGCTCTGAGTGGAAAGTGACAGGCCGATGCCCCTTACGCAGCGGCCGGTCGCCCCTTACTCTGATCCCTGCTCGATAGTTACTCGCGAGTTAAACAACAAGCCCGAACCCCACCCGTGAGTTAACCCAGCCGCACCTGAGCCAGCCGCACTGTCGCGGGCCCCGGAGGATGTCGTGACCGACACACAGACCCTGATCGAGAACCGTCCGCCGTCCGTCGCGGCCCTCTTCCTGGAGCGCGTGGCGGCCACACCGGACGCCGAGGCCTACCGCTACCCGGTCCGGCCCGCTTCCGGCCAGGGGCCCGACGACTGGAAGTCGCTGAGCTGGGCCGAGGCGGCGCAGCGGGTGTACGCGATCGCGGCCGGGCTCATCGAACTGGGTCTGCAGCCCGAGCAGCGGGTGGCGCTGGCCTCCTCGACCCGCGTCGAGTGGATCCTCGCCGACCTCGGCATCATGTGCGCGGGCGGCGCCACCACGACCGTCTACCCGCAGACCAACGCCGACGAGTCCGCGTTCATCCTCTCCGACTCCGAGAGCCGGGTGCTGATCGCCGAGGACGCGGCACAGGTCGCCAAGGCGGTGGAGAAGCGCGCCGAGCTGCCCGCGCTGACCAAGGTCGTCGTCATCGACCCGGCCGGCGTCGAGACCGACGACTGGGTGACCACCCTCACCGAGCTGGAGCAGCGCGGCGCCGCCTATCTGGAGAAGCACCCCGAGCTGATCAAGGAGCGGGTCGGCGCGCTCACCAAGGACCAGCTCGCCACCCTCATCTACACCTCCGGCACCACCGGCCGCCCCAAGGGTGTGCGCCTGCCGCACGACAACTGGGCGTACATGGCGAAGGCCATCGCCGCGACCGGCCTGATCAGCGGCGAGGACGTGCAGTACCTGTGGCTGCCGCTCGCCCACGTCTTCGGCAAGGTCCTCACCTCCGGCCAGATCGAGGTCGGCCACGTCACCGCCGTCGACGGCCGCGTCGACAAGATCATCGAGAACCTCCCGGTGGTGCAGCCGACGTACATGGCGGCCGTGCCGCGCATCTTCGAGAAGGTCTACAACGGCGTCGCCGCCAAGGCCCGCGAGGGCGGCGGGGCCAAGTACAAGATCTTCCAGTGGGCCGCCGAGGTCTCCCGCGAGTACGCCAAGGTCTCGCAGGACAACTTCCGCCGCACCGGCAGTCACGCCGTGCCGTTCGGCCTCGGCGCCAAGCACAAGGTCGCCGACGCCCTCGTCTACTCCAAGCTGCGGGAGGCCTTCGGCGGCCGGCTGCGCGCCTGCGTCTCGGGCGCCTCCGCGCTTTCCCCCGAGATCGGCTACTTCTTCGCCGGCGCCGGCATCCACATCCTGGAGGGCTACGGCCTCACCGAGACCTCCGCCGCCTCCTTCGTCAACCCGGGCGAGGCCTACCGCACCGGCACCGTCGGCAAGCCGTTGCCCGGCTGCGAGGTGCGCATCGCGGACGACGGCGAGATCCTGCTGCGCGGCCCCGGCATCATGGACGGCTACCACCAGCAGCCCGAGAAGACCGCCGAGGTGCTGGAGAGCGACGGCTGGTTCCACACCGGCGACATCGGCGAGCTGTCGCCCGACGGCTACCTGCGCATCACCGACCGCAAGAAGGACCTCATCAAGACCTCCGGCGGCAAGTACGTCGCACCGGCCGAGGTCGAGGGCCAGTTCAAGGCGGTCTGCCCGTACGTCTCCAACATCCTGGTGCACGGCGCCGACCGGAACTACTGCACGGCCCTCATCGCCCTCGACGAGATCACCGTCCTGCAGTGGGCCAAGGAGAACGGTCTGGACGGAAAGTCGTACGCCGAGATCGTCGCGGCCCCGCAGACGGTCGAGATGGTCGACGGCTACGTCAAGCAGCTCAACGAGGGCCTGCAGCGCTGGCAGACCATCAAGAAGTTCCGGCTGCTGCCGCGCGACCTGGACGTCGAGCACGGTGAGATCACCCCGAGCCTGAAGCTGAAGCGGCCGGTGGTCGAGCGGACGTACAAGGCCCTGATCGACGAGATGTACTCGGGCACCCGCGAGGCGTGAGACAACCGTCCGGCCCCGGAAGGCACTTCGCCTTCCGGGGCCGTCGTGTGCCCGGAACAGGCGGAAAGGGCACGAGTGTCAGACCCGCCCCCTAGGATGCACACAATCCCTCCACATGTGGGTTCCGCCAGTTCAGCGAGGTGAGCGTGCCCGTGTCCGCCGCGACGCCCGACGACGTCGTCCGTCACGTCTTCCGCTATCTCGCGGAGGTGGGCGAAAGCCGCACCAGGCCGGTACGCACCCACGACGACGCCCGGCACCAGATGTGGTTCGCCGATCTGCCCGAGCAGTTCGCCTGCTTCCTCACCGAAGCCGTCCCCGGCGACACCCCGTTGTGGCTGCGGGCCGACCGGCCCGTACGGCACGACCCGCCCGCACCGCCGCTGCCCCTCGCTCACTGGCTGGACGGACGGGAGATCCACGACTCCGAGCGCCAGGAGCCGCCCGCGCCCCGCACCGAGGCGGAGGTCCCGGCCGACGAGGTGTCGGCGGGCGGCAGTTCACGCACCGGGCACCGCACGGTCGCCCTCGCCGACCACCCCCACCGCGACGTCGTGCACGAGCAGTACGCCACCTGGTCGCGCCAGTGGGAGAGGTGGGCGGCGCGCGACCGCGTCACGAAACCGGTCGTCCGCGCCTACGACCGCCTCTACCGCCTGTGCGTGGACGCCTCCGAGCTCGGCGAGAGCTTCGAACTCGTCGTCGGCTTCGGCCATCTGACCTGGTCCGCCCAGAACGAGCCGATCCGCCGGCACCTCGTCACCTGCCGGGCCGTCATCGCCATCGACCCCGACACCGGGGCCATCACCGTCGGACCCGACCCCGAGCACGGCAGCCCGGTCCTCGAGGAGTCCATGCTCGACGCCGGGCAGAAGGCGCGCGCCGAGATCCGCACCCTGGTCCGCCACGAGCTGGAAGCCGCCGGTGACACCACGGACGCGACGCTCGCCGACCAGCTGCACCGCGCGCTCAGGACCTGGACCATCGCCGCCCACGAAGCGGGCCGCTACGACCCCTCACCCGTCCGGCACCGCGCGACGGGAGACCCCGCCGTACCGGTCGTCGGCTTCGCGCCCGTGCTGCTGCTCAGGGAGCGCACCCGGCGCAGCATGCTCGAAGCACTGCGCGGTGTCGCCCTGCACATCGAACAGGGCGCCGAGCCCACCGCACTGCTCCGCGCCGTGGCCGGAGCCGGCGGCGGCCGCCCGCTGGGCGACCCCGGGCCCGGCACCCCGGAGGCTCGCGGCGCCCGGTCCGAGCTGTACTTCGCCCTGCCGTCCAACGACGAGCAGCGCACCATCGCCGAGCGGCTGCGTGACCGCGACCTGGTCGTGGTGCAGGGACCGCCCGGCACCGGCAAGACCCACACCATCGCCAACCTGGTCACCGACCTCCTCGCCCACGGCAACCGCGTCCTGATCACCAGCCACACGGCCCGCGCCCTGAAGGTCCTGCGGGACAAACTCCCCGCCAGCATCCGTGAACTGTGCGTCAGCCGCACCGACGACGGAGCCGGGCAGCAGGAACTGGAACAGTCGGTCAAGGCCATCCTCGACCGGCAGGGCGACTTCTCCGCGCGCGCCTACCGCCGCCGCATCCAGGAGCACGAGGAGCGCCTCAGGTCCGCGCGCTCCGCACAGGCGCTCGCCCTCAAGTCCCTGCGGGCCCTGCGGGAGCAGGAGACCTACCGCCACCCGGCCGAGATCGGCGACTACGAGGGCACCCTGACCCGCATCGCCGAACGCCTCGCCGCCGAGCGCCCGCGGTACGAGTGGCTCGGCGTCGTCCCCGCCAAGTCGCCCACGCTCGACCCCGAGGCCCTGACGGACCTGCGCCGCACGGCCCTCGCCTTCACCGGCCGGCACCGCGCCCTCGCGGCCACGGTCACCGCCGCGCTGCCCGATCCGGGGCGCCTGCCCACCGGACCCGCCTTCGCCGAGGCGGTCGAGACCGTCCGGGAGGCCGAGGCCGACCTCGCCGAGCTCCGCCAGGACGGCTCCGCCTCGCGCCTGGACGACGCCGTGTCCACCCTGGCCGTCGAGCAGCAGGACCAGCTGGCGGCGGCCCTGGACCGGTTCACGGCGGCTGCCGCCGCTGCGGCCACCCTGCCCGCCGACCGGGCCGCGGCACTGCGCCGCGAGGTCATGGCCGGGCAGTACCTGCAAACCCGCGACCGGCACACACGCACCGCGGCGGCCCTGACCGCGGTCGAGGAGGCGGCGGCGGCCCTCGGCTCCACCCTGGTCAGCGGCCTGGAGCCGTACGACGTGCCGACGGCGCTGGGGCTGGCCGGCTCCCTGCGCGACGGCCTCGCCGCCGGCGAGAAGCTGCGCGGCCCGCTCGGCCTGAAGACCCGGCTGCGCAAGGCGGTCGGTGACTTCCCCGAGACGGCGCGGGTCGACGGCCGCACCGTCGAGACGGAGGCCGCCGCCTCCGCCGTGGTGTACCGCGTCACCCTGGAGCGGCACCTGCAGGACATCGAGCAGGAGTGGGGCGAGGGCGCCGAGGCCTGGCAGAGCGTCAACCGGCGCATGACCCGGCTGCGCCAGGACATCCACACCCTCTCCGCCCTCAGCACCCTGGCCGACCTGCGTCAGGACGTGACGCGCGGGGCGGCGCCCGCACCGGGGCTCGCGGGCGTCGACTGGGCGGACGAGGAGCAGGTGCACACCGTCCGCGCCGCGCTCCGCGCCCGCGCCGCCCGCCGCGCCGCCGACCCCGCCCGCGCGCTGCTCACCGACGCGCTCGACGTGCTCCGGGCCGCCGCCCGCAAGCGGGGCGCGACGGCGCCCGTGGAGCGGGCGCGCGCGGCAGCCGAGGCCCGGGACGCCGCCGCCTACGGCGCCGCGGTCGGCGAACTGGACGGCCTGCGCGTGGCCCTGGACCGCAAGAAGGCCTGCGACGACGCCTACCGGGTGGTCGCTGCCGAACTTCCCGACCTCGCCGACGCGTTGGAGTCCACGCCGGACGATCCCGCCTGGGACACACGTCTGCCGGAGGCGGAGGCCGCCTGGGCCTGGTCGGCCTGGCACGCCCGGATGACGGACCTGACGGACCCCGGGGCCGAGGCGCGCCAGCTGCGCCTGCTCGCCGAGGCGGACGCCGACATCCGCATCGGCCTGGAGCGGCTGGCGGCCGACAAGGCCTGGTTCAACTGCCTGTCCAGGCTCACCGACGACCAGGCCGTCGCCCTCACCTCGTACCAGCAGAACGTCCGCAGGCTCGGCAAGGGCACCGGCAAGTACGCGGCCACCTACCGCAGGCAGGCGCGGGAGAGCCTCCAGGCCAGCCAGGAGGCCGTACCCGCCTGGATCATGCCGCTGCACCAGGTGACCGAGACCGTCCCCATGGACCGCGCGGGCCGCTTCGACGTGGTGATCATCGACGAGGCGAGCCAGTCCGGGCCCGAGGCGCTGCTGCTCGCCTGGCTCGGCGCGAAGGTCGTGGTCGTCGGCGACGACCAGCAGGTCAGCCCGGCCCAGGTCGGCGTCGACCACGACGAGCAGTTCGCCCTCCAGCGGCGGCTGCTCGGCGAGCTGCCCGCCGCCCGCCGCAATCTGTTCACGCCGACCGCCAGCCTCTTCGACATCGCCTCCGGACTCGCCGGCGGCCGTGGCCGGCTGATGCTCCGGGAGCACTTCCGCTGCATGCCGGAGATCATCGGCTTCTCCAACGAGCTCTGCTACGGCGGCCGGCTGCAGCCCCTGCGGCAGTACGGCGCCGACCGGCTGCCACCGCTGCGCGCGGTCCACGTGACCGACGGCTGGGTGGAGGGCAGCGGGCAGAAGCAGGTCAACCGGCCCGAGGCCGAGCGGCTGGTGGACACCGTCGCCCGCTGCATCGCGGACCCGGCCTACGCCGGTCGCAGCATGGGTGTGATCACCCTGCTCGGTGCCGGGCAGAAGTTCCTCATCGAGGACCTGCTGGCCGACCGGATCCCGCTCGACGAGCGGCAGCGGCGGCGGCTGCGCGTGGGCAACGCCGAGGAGTTCCAGGGGGACGAGCGCGACGTCGTCTTCATCGGCACCGTCGCCTCGCTCACCGGTCCGGACGGGCCGCGCCGCGTCGGCTCCTACAGCAGCGCCCTGAACCGGCAGCACCTCAACGTGGCCGCCTCCCGGGCCCGCGACCAGGTGTGGCTCTTCCACAGCGTGACGCTCACGGAGTGGGGCGAGACCGATCTGCGGCGCGCCTACCTCGACTGGTTCTCCCGGCCGGCCGAGGAGCGGGACGGCGCGGGACTCGGCGAGGTCCGCCCGGACGTGCCGCACGAGGCGTTCGACAGCCTCTTCGAGCAGCGGGTGTACCTGGCCCTGCGGGCCCGGGGCCACCTGGTGCGGCCCCAGTACCCGGCCGGCCGCTACCGCATCGACCTCGTCGTCGAGGGCGGCACCCGGCGCCTGGCCGTGGAGTGCGACGGCGACGCCTTCCACAACGAGGAGAACGCGGACGCGGACGCGGCGCGCCAGCGTGAACTGGAGCGGGTCGGCTGGACGTTCGTCCGCATCCGCGGCAGCCGCTTCTTCCTCGACCCGGAGAAGGCCCTCGAACCCCTGTGGGCGGAGCTGGACCGACTGGGCATCGAACGGGCGACGGCCGGCGCCGAGAGGAAGCCCCGACCGTCCGACCCGGCCGCTCCGGCCGCAGCTTCGGCCCCGACAGCCGCAGTTCCGGCCGCGCCGGCCGCGCCTGAGGCTGCGGCCGCCCCCGAACCCCGTCCCCGCACTGCCGTACGACAGCCCCGTGCATCCGTACCGCAGCCCCGCCCGGCGGAACCGCCCACCACCCCGGCCGCACCGCGCGGCACTCCGCCCAAACCGCCCGCCGCATCACAAGCCATCCCCGCCGAAACCGAGTTGGTCTCCGTGGCCCGTCTCGACCGCGACGAGGTCAACTCGGCCCAGCACGCGTTCAGCCTGCGTACGACCGTGGCCGGTGCCGCCCGCTTTCTCAGCGACGCCGGGGTCCCGGGCTTTCCGGGCGCCGACGCCGTGGAAGTCCTGCGCGGTGGGCGGCCCGTCGCACGGGTGGCCCATGCCGAGGTGCAGGCGATGATCCGGGCCGCGATCGCGCGCGTCGACGTGCCCGTCATCGGAGACGACGGCCAGGTCGGAGTGGCCCGCTACCACGCGCCCGGCACCCCCGAAGCCGCCCACGGCCGGACGACGGAGCTGCTCCGTGTGGACCGACGGCCGACGGGAGCCGGAGCGGCGGACCGGCAGCCCGTGGCCCGGAACGCACCCAGCCGCACAGCGGCCAGGGACACGCTGCCCGCCCTGCCGCGGCAGCCCGTGCGGACCACCGAGACGGCCGCCGTGACTCGGGCCGCTCCCTCCAACGAGCGAACGTCGCCGCGCCTTCGGGTCGACCGGATCAGTCTGGGCGCCCACCGGAGGGTGCAGCGGGAACTCGAGCGGGTGCAGGACGTGCTCGACCTGCCGTTGCCCGAGGTGGTGGCCGTCGACTCCTCGTCCCGCAAGGCCCAGCTGGCCGACCACGAGAAGCGGCGCGAGGCGCTGAAGGAACGGCGCAGCTTCCTGCGGGCCCTGCTCGACCAGGTCGTACCCGACCCGTCGTACACCGGCGGTGCCGTCGTCGTGCCGGGATGCCTCGTCGGCGTGGAGGACCTGGACGAACCGGGGATCACGGCGTACGAGATAGCGTTGCTCGCCGGTGACGAGGCGGAGCGGCTCAGCCCCGACTCGGCCTTGGGCAAGGCACTGTTGTGGCGCGAGGTGGGGGACGAGGTGACCTGGCGGACCGAGCGCGGCACGACGCTGCGCGTGCTCATCCGGTACATCGAGGACTGAGCCGAAGCCACGGCAGCACCGAGCCGAAGCCACGGCAGGATCGAGCCGAGGATGCGCGGATGCTCGAATTCCGCACATTTTCCGACCGTGTTCGAGCACACCCGTAGCACAGTTCTCACGGGTGCCTGTCCACTTCGGTAACTCAGCGCATAGGCGTGGGGTCCCTCTGTCACCCTGGCCGCATGGACATGGCGGCCATACCGACGCAGCGGGAGAGCGAGAGTCACGATTGTGGGGCACAGGGACTCGCCACCCTGCCCGGCAGTCCCCTCGCGCCCGGCTCCGCCCGTGCGCTGGTGCGCGCCGCCTTCGCCGAGTGGGCCGGCCGTGGGCTCGTCGACCCGGTGAGGTCCGCACGGCTGGCCGACGACGCCACGGCCGTCGTCAGCGAACTCGTCACCAACGCCGTCGTCCACGCGGGCACGGAGGTGGAGGTCGACTGGCGCCTGGAGGAGTCCGGCGCGTTCGTGGTGGAAGTGCGCGACCACCACCCGGCGCGCGCGCCGCGCGACCCAGCGCGCGGCGAGGCGCCGTACGACACCCCCGAGTACGGGCGCGGCCTGCGCCTGGTCGCGACCCTCGCCGAGTCCTGGGGCGTCACCTACCGCACCGGCACCAAGACGGTGTGGGCGCGGCTGTGCGCCGACGGCGGGGAGGACCCGGACGGGCACGCACCGGCCCACACCCTGGCGGCCGCCGAGGCGCTCGCGCCGCAGCCGCAGCGTCCCGGAGCCGACCGGGACTGGCTCGGCCGGGGCGCGCTGTCCTTCCTCGCCGAGGCCTCCGACCTGCTCGCCGGGCAGCTGGACGAGAACCTGGTCACGGCCCTCACCGGCCAGCTGATCGTGCCCCGGCTCGCCGACTGGTGCGCCGTGTGGCTGGAGGACGAGGCGACCGTGCGCGGCGGCGACGGCGGCGCGCCCACGCGTGTCTGGCACGCCAGCGAGAACCGCATCGAGGAGCTGTCCCGCGCCCTGGAGAAGGATCCGCCCTGCCCGCGGGACGGGACGGGGCTCTCGCCGTTCGAGCAGAGCCGGGAGTGGGGGAGGTCCGGCCCGGAGCCGTACCCGTGGCCCGGTGACGCGCTCGGCCCGCAGGACGTCCACGGCGCGGCGCTGGCGTACCGGCTGATCGCGGGTGGCCGCCCGCTGGGCACGCTGGTCATCGGGCGCTACGGGCTGCTGAGCTTCCCGGACGAGGTCACCGGGCTCGTCGAGGATCTCGCCCGCCGGGTCGCCCTGGCCATCGGTGCCGCCCGCCAGTACGCCCGGCAGGCCACCATCAGCGCCGTCCTGCAGCGCGGCCTGCTGCCCGGCGCGGTCGCCGAGATCCCCGGAGTGAGCAGCGCGCTCGTCTACGAGCCCTGCGACAAGGGCGGCCCGAGCGGCGACTTCTACGACCTGTTCCCGGCGGGCGACGGCCGCTGGTGCTTCGCCATCGGCGACGTGCAGGGCAAGGGCCCGGAGGCGGCGGTCGTGATCGGGCTCGCCCGCCCCTGGCTGCGACTGCTCGCCCGCGAGGGCTACCGGGTCGCCGACGTCCTCGACCGGCTCAACCAGCTCCTGCTGGACGACGCCACCGAGGCCGCCGACGCGGCCGCCCGCGCGCTGGTGGCCGGCGGGGCCCGGCCCGTGGCCCCCGGGGACGGCCCGCAGACCCGGTTCCTGTCCCTCCTGTACGGCGAGCTGACCCCGCACGACGGCGGCGTCCGCTGCACCCTCGCCTCCGCCGGACACCCCCTGCCGCTGCTGCTGCGTCCCGACGGCGACGTGCGCACCGCCGCCCGCCCGCAGACCCTGCTGGGCGTCGTGGAGGACGAGACCTACACCAGCGAGACCGTCGAGCTGGGCCCCGGCGACAGCCTGCTGTGCGTGACCGACGGGGTGACCGAGCGCCGTTCCGGCTCCCGCCAGTTCGACGACGGCGACGGGCTCGCGCGGGCCCTGTCCGGCTGTGCCGGCCTGAGCGCCGACCTGATCGCGGAAAGGATCCGTCGTCTGGTGCACGACTTCGGCGGCGGCCTGCCGGAGGACGATCTGGCCCTGCTGGTGCTTCAGGCGGAGTAACCGGCGGCGTACGGGACAATGGAGGACATGCCTTCCGCACTTCCCGACGGCGAGCCGGTCCCCGACGACGGCGCGCTGCCCGCCACCGCGCTCGCCGGCGCCACCGACCGACCCCTCGGGTTCTATCTGCACGTCCCGTACTGCGCGACCCGCTGCGGCTACTGCGACTTCAACACGTACACCGCGACCGAGCTGCGCGGCACCGGCGGAGTACTCGCCTCCCGGGACAACTACGCGGACACCCTGACCGACGAGATCCGCCTGGCCCGCAAGGTGCTCGGCGACGACCCGCGCGAGGTCCGTACGGTCTTCGTCGGCGGCGGTACGCCGACCCTGCTGGCCGCCGACGACCTGGTGCGGATGCTCGGCGCGATCCGCGACGAGTTCGGTCTCGCGCCGGACGCGGAGATCACGACGGAGGCGAACCCGGAGTCGGTCGACCCGGCCTACCTCGCCACCCTGCGCGAGGGCGGCTTCAACCGGATCTCCTTCGGCATGCAGAGCGCGAAGCAGCACGTGCTGCGCGTGCTCGACCGCACGCACACCCCGGGCCGTCCCGAGGCATGCGTGGCGGAGGCGCGGGCCACGGGCTTCGAGCACGTCAACCTGGACCTGATCTACGGCACGCCGGGGGAGTCGGACGACGACTGGCGGGCCTCGCTGGACGCCGCGCTGGGGGCGGGGCCCGATCACATCAGTGCGTACGCGCTGATCGTCGAGGAGGGCACGCAGCTCGCCCGCCGGATCCGCCGGGGCGAGGTTCCGATGACGGACGACGACGTCCACGCCGATCGCTATCTGATCGCCGAGGAGATGCTGTCCGCGGCCGGCTTCGACTGGTACGAGGTCTCCAACTGGGCCACCTCGGAGGCCGCCCGCTGCCTGCACAACGAGCTGTACTGGCGGGGTGCGGACTGGTGGGGCGCCGGGCCGGGGGCGCATTCGCACGTGGGCGGGGTGCGCTGGTGGAACGTCAAGCACCCGGGTGCGTACGCGGCGGCGCTGGCGTCGGGCCGCTCACCGGGCGCGGGCCGGGAGCTGCTGTCCGACGAGGACCGCCGGGTGGAGCGCGTCCTGCTGGAGCTGCGGCTGCTGGAGGGGGTTCCGCTGTCGCTCCTGAAGGAGGAGGGGCTCGCGGCCTCCCGACGGGCCCTGGCGGACGGCCTGCTGCAGTCCGGTCCGTACGAGGAGGGACGAGCGGTGCTGACGCTGCGCGGGCGACTGCTGGCGGACGCGGTGGTGCGGGACCTGGTGGACTGATCGTCGGGCTGGGTACAGTTTCCGGCCGTGGTCTCTGACAGACGGCCGGATCCGGACGCCACCGTGGTGCGGTACGGGCTGCGGTGGCTGCTGTGGACGCTGCCCCTGGTGGTGTTGCTCGGCGGTGTGGGCGTGCTCGGCCTGCTGCTCGTGATCGACCAGGGATTCCACCTCGTCGCCCTGTTCTGCCTGCTCGGCCTGGTCCGGGCCGGGTTCGCGCTGCGCACCGTGCTGCGGTGGCGCGGACTGGTCACTGCCCTCGACGCGAACGGGTTCTGGGTCCTGCGGCGCGGGAAGGCCGTGCTGTTGCCCTGGGACGCGCTGGCCGGGGTCGGCCTCCACTGGACACGTGTCGGCCGCAGGCTGGTCCACACGGTGGAGCTGTGCCCCCGCGGTGACATCGACCGTGACGACCCGTTGCTCCGGGAGTTCGTCCGCGACACGGCGCCACTGCGCGAGGGGCTGCCCCGGCTGCGCCACCGCTTCGACGTACGGCACTTCTTCAGCGTGTACGACCGCGCGCTCCGCCGCTGGGCGCCGCCCGAGCTGTGGTTCGGGCGCGTCGAGCAGCCCGGCTCCCACCTGCGGTAGCCGGACCGCGCCGGCCACCGGCAGCGCATCCGCGAGCCGCCGCCGGGCTCACTCGGCCGGGGCAGTGACGAAGTCGATCAGTTCCTCCACCCTGCCCAGCAACTCCGGTTCCAGATCCTTGTAGGACCGCACCCGCGACAGAATCCCCTGCCACACCGCCCCCGTGTTGTCCGACGGCCACCCCAGCGCCCTGCACACCCCCGTCTTCCAGTCCTCCCCGCGCGGCACCCGGGGCCAGCCGGGAATCCCCAGGGGCGAGGGCTTCACGGCCTCCCAGATGTCGATGTACGGGTGACCGACCACCAGCGCGTGCTCGCTCGTCACCGACTCGGCGATGCGCCACTCCTTCGTGCCCGGGACGAGGTGGTCCACGAGCACGCCCAGCCGCGCGTCCGGCCCGGGCCCGAACTCCGCCACGATCGCCGGCAGGTCGTCCACGCCCTCCAGGTACTCCACGACCACGCCCTCGATGCGCAGGTCGTCGCCCCACACCTTCTCGACCAGCTCGGCGTCGTGCCGGCCCTCGACGTAGATGCGTCCGGCGCGGGCCACCCGCGCGCGTGCGCCCGGGACGGCCACCGAACCGGACGCCGTACGGGTGGGCCGCACCGGCCCCGAGGCGGGCCGCACCAGGGTGACCACCCTGCCCTCCAGCAGGAAGCCGCGCGGCTCCAGCGGGAACACCCGGTGCTTGCCGAAGCGGTCCTCCAGCGTCACCGTGCCCGCCTCGCAGCGGATCACCGCGCCGCAGAAACCGGTGCCGGGCTCCTCGACCACCAGGCCGGGCTCCGCCGGCACCTCCGGCACCGGTTTGGGCTGCTTCCACGGCGGGGTCAGGTCCGGTGAATACACACGAGGGCGCGGGCCCGAAGGGCCCTCGTTGGAAGGGCGGTGGCGGGAGACGGGTGGGCGCATTCGGATGACGATAGGAGAAGCCGCCGACCTGCACTCACGACACGCCGAAACGCGCTGCCAGCTCGTCGCGTTGCCGTCGTACGAACGCCGCGTCGACCACCGCACCGTGACCGGGGACGTACAGAGCGTCCTCGCCGCCGAGTGCGAGTAGCCGGTCCAGGGCGTCGGGCCAGCGGGACGGTACGGCGTCCGGGCCCGCCTGGGGTTCGCCGGACTCCTCGACCAGGTCGCCGCAGAAGACGATCTCCGCGGCCCCGGGGGCCGAGCCGGGGACGAGGACCGCGAGATCGTGGGCCGTGTGGCCGGGGCCCACGTTGGCCAGCAGCACCTGCCGGCCGTCGCCGAGGTCCAGCGTCCACTCGCCCGAGACCAGGTGGCGGGGAGCGGCCAGGGCGGCGACGGCCGCGTCCGCGTCCGCTTCCGGCAGTCCGTGCCGGACCGCGTCCCGGCGCAGCTCCTCGCGTTCGTACGCGAACACCGCGTCGGTGCCCACCGCCGCGTACGTCCGGGCCCCGGCGAAGGCGGCCGTGCCGAAGACGTGGTCGAAGTGGGGGTGGGTGAGCGCGAGATGGGTCACACCGTGCCCCGCCAGCTGTTCCGCCCACGTCCGCAGCCGCTCGCCCTCGGCCGGGCTCGACCCGGCGTCCACCACCAGCGCCGTACCGGCCCCGAGAACCAGGCCCACAGTGCAGTCCCAGCCGGGCAGCCGGCACCGCCCCACCCCGGGCGCCAGCCGCTCCCACCCCAGCTCTTCCCAAGTCACCGTCATACCGCGACGCTAGCGGTACGGCAGGACCGACCTTGCCCAGTGAGTACCCCACGCCCGTACACTTGGCTGGGGAAGGCTGGCACTCGAACACGCAGAGTGCCAGGCGGGCGACCGGAAGAGCCGAGGGAGCGACATGCTGGAGGTGCGCGCGGATGCTGAGTGAACGCAGGCTTCAGGTGCTGCGCGCCATCGTCCAGGACTACGTGGGCACCGAGGAGCCGGTGGGCTCGAAAGCGCTCACCGAGCGGCACAACCTCGGAGTCTCTCCGGCGACCGTGCGCAACGACATGGCGGCCCTGGAGGACGAGGGGTACATCGCCCAGCCGCACACCAGTGCCGGGCGCATCCCCACCGACAAGGGCTACCGGCTGTTCGTCGACAAGCTCGCGGGCGTCAAGCCGATGACCGGCCCCGAGCGCCGGGCGATCCAGAACTTCCTGGAGGGCGCCGTCGACCTGGACGACGTCGTGGCACGCACGGTACGGCTGCTCGCGCAGCTGACCCGGCAGGTCGCCGTCGTGCAGTACCCGTCCCTGACCCGGTCCACCGTGCGGCACGTGGAGCTGCTCTCACTCGCCCCCGCGCGGGTGATGCTCGTGCTGATCACGGACACCGGCCGGGTCGAGCAGCGGATGGTCGACTGCCCTGCGCCCTTCGGTGAGGCGTCCCTGGCGGACCTCAGGGCCCGGCTGAACAGCCGGGTCGCGGGCCGCAGGTTCACCGATGTGCCGCGCCTGGTCGAGGACCTGCCCGAGGGCTTCGACGTCGAGGACCGCGGTACGGTCTCCGCAGTGCTCTCCACCCTGTTGGAGACACTGGTCGAGGAGAACGAGGAGCGGCTGATGATCGGCGGCACCGCCAATCTCACCCGCTTCGGACATGACTTCCCCCTCGTGATCCGGCCAGTGCTGGAGGCCCTTGAGGAGCAGGTCGTGCTCCTCAAGCTCCTCGGCGAGGCGAAGGATCCGGGCATGACCGTGCGCATCGGGCACGAGAACGCCCACGAGGGACTCAACTCCACCTCCGTCGTGTCGGTCGGCTACGGTTCGGGCGGCGAGGCGGTTGCCAAGCTCGGCGTGGTCGGACCGACCCGCATGGACTACCCGGGAACGATGGGAGCGGTACGCGCAGTGGCACGGTACGTCGGACAGATCCTGGCGGAGTCGTAAGTGGCCACGGACTACTACGCCGTTCTCGGCGTGCGCCGCGACGCGTCGCAGGATGAGATCAAGAAGGCGTTCCGTCGGCTCGCGCGCGAGCTGCACCCGGACGTCAATCCGGATCCGAAGACCCAGGAGCGGTTCAAGGAGATCAACGCCGCTTACGAGGTGCTGTCGGACCCGCAGAAGAAGCAGGTCTACGACCTCGGCGGCGACCCGCTCTCCCAGGCGGGCGGCGCCGGAGCGGGCGGCTTCGGGGCCGGTGGCTTCGGCAACTTCTCCGACATCATGGACGCGTTCTTCGGTACGGCGTCGCAGCGCGGCCCGCGCTCGCGCACCCGGCGCGGCCAGGACGCGATGATCCGCATCGAGGTCGAGCTGGACGAGGCGGCCTTCGGGACGACCAAGGACATCCAGGTCGACACCGCGATCGTCTGCAACACCTGCAACGGTGAGGGCGCCGCTCCCGGCACGTCCGCCCAGACGTGTGACATGTGCCGCGGCCGCGGTGAGGTCTCCCAGGTGACCCGGTCCTTCCTGGGCCAGGTCATGACCTCCCGCCCCTGCCCCCAGTGCCAGGGCTTCGGCACGGTCGTGCCGACCCCGTGCCCGGAGTGCGCGGGCGACGGCCGGGTCCGCTCCCGGCGCACGCTCACCGTCAAGATCCCGGCCGGTGTCGACAACGGCACCCGCATCCAGCTGGCCGGCGAGGGCGAGGTCGGCCCCGGCGGCGGTCCGGCCGGTGACCTGTACGTCGAGATCCACGAGCTGCCGCACTCGACCTTCCAGCGGCGCGGCGACGACCTGCACTGCACGGTCACGATCCCGATGACGGCGGCGGCCCTGGGCACCAAGGTGCCACTGGAGACCCTGGACGGCATGGAGGAGGTCGACATCCGGCCCGGCACCCAGTCCGGCCAGTCGATCCCGCTGCACAACCGGGGCGTCACGCACCTGCGCGGCGGCGGCCGGGGTGACCTGATCGTCCACGTCGAGGTCACGACCCCGACCAAGCTCGACCCCGAGCAGGAGCGACTGCTGCGCGAGCTGGCGAAGCTGCGCGGTGAGGAGCGTCCGCAGGGACAGTTCCAGCCGGGTCAGCAGGGGCTCTTCTCGCGGTTGAAGGACGCTTTCAACGGGCGCTGACGCCGGCTGGAGCGGCGGCCGGGGGTCCGGGGGTCGTCCCCCGGACAGGCACAGTCAGCCGGGTCAGCAGGGGCTCTTCTCGCGGTTGAAGGACGCCTTCAACGGGCGCTGAGCCATCGGCCGCGGGGTGCTTCGGTACCCCGCATGCCGGTGGCCTATGCCGCGGGAAGCCCGGATTCGGACTTGTTCGGAGGACGTGACAACATGCCGTCATGTCCTCCGCACTGACCGATCTCTTCCCCCACCCGATCGTGCAGGCCCCCATGGCGGGCGGTGTCTCCGTCCCGCAGCTCGCCGCCGCCGTGTCCGAGGCGGGCGGTCTCGGTTTCCTCGCCGCCGGCTACAAGACCGCCGACGGCATGTACCAGGAGATCAAGCAGCTGCGGGGGCTCACGAGCCGGCCGTTCGGTGTGAACCTCTTCATGCCCCAGCCCGAGTACCCCGGTGCAAGCACCGGCTCCACCGGAGCGGCCAACGCCGCGCCCCCGTCCGGCGCCGTAGAGATCTACGCGCACCAGCTGGCCGGTGAGGCCGCCTGGTACGAGACCGAGCTGGGCGACCCGGACAGCGGCCGGGACGACGGCTACGACGCCAAGCTCGCGGTCCTCCTCGACAACCCGGTGCCGGTGGTCTCCTTCCACTTCGGCGTCCCCGGCCGGGACGTCCTCGACTCCCTGCGCCGGGCCGGAACCCTCACCCTGGTCACCGCCACCAGTGCAGAGGAGGCCCTCGCCGTCGAGCGGGCCGGCGCGGACGCGGTGATCGCACAGGGTGTGGAGGCCGGCGGCCACCAGGGCACCCATCGGGACATCCAGGAGAGCGACGGCTCCGGCATCGGCCTGCTCTCCCTGACAGCCCAGATCCGGGAGGCCGTGAACATCCCGGTCGTCGCGGCCGGCGGCCTCATGCGCGGCAGCCAGATCGCCGCCGTCCTCGCGGCCGGCGCGAGCGCGGCCCAGCTGGGCACGGCGTTCCTCGCCACCCCGGAGTCCGGCGCCAACGCCCTGCACAAGCAGGCGCTGACCAACCCCCTGTTCGCGCGCACCGAGTTGACCCGGGCCTTCTCCGGCCGCCCGGCGCGCGGCCTGGTCAACCGCTTCCTGCGCGAGCACGGCCCGTACGCCCCCGCCGCGTACCCCGAGATCCACCACCTGACCTCACCGCTGCGCAAGGCCGCCGCCAAGGCCGGTGACGCCCAGGGCATGGCGCTGTGGGCGGGCCAGGGCCACCGGATGGCCCGCGAGCTGCCTGCCGGGCAGCTGGTGGAGGTACTCGTCGGCGAGATCGATGCGGCGAGGACAGCGTTGTCGGGCGGAGGTGACGGGCGATGACGGCTCCGGTCTTCGTCGTCGAGCACTTCCGCTCGGACGGCTACCGGTACGTCCTGGACGGGCCCGAGGGGCGGCACGCCGTCTCCGTGAAGCGGCTGCAGCCCGGTGAGGAGGTCGTCCTCACCGACGGCGCCGGGCGCTACGCGGAGTGCGAGGTGATCGGAGCCGAGGGCAAGGACCGGCTGATCGTCCACATGACCTCGGTCTCCGAGGAGCCGGAGCCCGCCCCGCGCATCACCGTCGTCCAGGCCCTGCCCAAGGGCGACCGGGGCGAGGTCGCCGTCGAGACCATGACCGAGGTCGGCGTCGACGCCATCGTGCCCTGGCAGGCGGCTCGCTGCATCACCCAGTGGAAGGGCGACCGCGGGCTGAAGGCCCTCGGCAAGTGGCGGGCCACCGCCCGCGAGGCCGGCAAGCAGTCCCGCCGGGTCCGCTTCCCCGAGGTCGCGGACGCGGCGACGACCAAGCAGGTTGCCGCACTTCTCGCCGAAGCCGACTTCGCCGCGGTCCTGCACTCCGACTTCGAGCACGGCAGCGCACCGCTCGCCACCGCCGAACTCCCCGCCGAGGGAGAGATCGTGCTGGCGGTGGGGCCCGAAGGCGGTGTCTCCCGCGACGAGTTGGCACTCTTCGAGGAGGCGGGCGCGCGGGCCTACGTGCTCGGCCCCACCGTGCTGCGCACCTCCACCGCCGGCACCGCGGCCACGGCCCTGCTCCTGGGCCGCACCGGCCGCTGGTCCTGACCCGAACCCGGGGGAACACGATGGAACTCGCACAGGTACGGCTCCTCGTCACCGACTTCGCCGCCTGCTACCACTTCTACGCCGAAGTCCTCGGCCTCAAGCCGCAGTCCGGCGCCACCGAGGGCCCGTACGAGAAGTTCAGCCCGCACGCCGGCTCCGCCGGGATCGCCCTGCAGGACCGCGCCATGATGGCCGAGATCCTGAACGAACTGGGCGAGCCGACCAACGGCCACCGTTCCCTGGTCGTCCTGCGCGTCGACGACCTCGACGGCTACTGCGAGCAGATCACCTCCCGCGGTGCCACCCTGCTCCACGGCCCGGCCCCCATGACCGACCGCATGCGCGTGGCCCACCTCAAGGACCCCGAGGGCAACCTGGTGGAGCTGCAGGAGTGGCTGCTGCTGCGGGGCTGAGATCATCCGATGGTGACCGTCCCGAACTGACGAGTGACCGTAAGCGGCCTTCCCCCGTGCGCGGACCGGTGGCACGCTGCCCTGCATGGGGGTGTTGAGGCGGATTCGCTACCGGGCGCGGCCCGTGCGTGTGCTGGGCGTGGCCGGGCTCGCCGTGCTGGCCGCGGGGGTGCTCGTGGGGTGCCGGCCGGGGGATCTCGGTTCGGCCGCGGTGGCGTACACCACCGACACGACCGCCACCGCCGAACTGAAACGGCAGCACGTGCAGGTCAGTTGGCTCACCTGCACCGGGAACTACGGCGGCTCGGGCAGCCGCACGCCGGGGAAGGCGCCCTCGCCGACGCAGACCACCGTCGTCTCCGTCGACTGTCAGGGGCAGACCGACGACCTGCGGAAGATCACCGTGGTCGGGGTGGTGACCAAGGCCGTCGACGGTGCCTGTGTGCGCGGGGACCTGACGGCCCGGGTCGAGGGCAAGCAGGTGTTCCACGTCGGTGGGCTGGGCGACTGCAACGCCAAGCCGGGGCCGACGTACGCCCCGCCCGTCACCTACCGGCCCTCCGGCGCGCAGCCGACCGTCACGGTGACCGTGACCCGGACGCTCTGGTGCAAGGGCGACCCGACCTGCTGGCCCGTGCAGGGCAAGTGATCGAAACCCAGGGCGCGGTCGGCGGTCGCTGCGTAGAGTGACGGGGTGACTAAGGGCGCTTCGACGGGAACCTCCGGCTACCTCCGATTCCCCCATCTCCACGCCGACTTGGTGACCTTCACCGCCGAGGACGACGTGTGGCTCGCACCCCTGGACGGCGGGCGGGCCTGGCGGGTGAGCGCCGACAACGTGCCGGTGACCCACCCCCGCATCTCGCCCGACGGTACGACCGTCGCCTGGACCTCCACCCGCAACGGAGCCCCCGAGGTGCACATCGCCCCGGTCGCCGGCGGCCCCGCCAAGCGGCTGACGTACTGGGGGAGTTCGAAGACCCAGGTGCGCGGCTGGACCCCGGACGGCAAGGTCCTCGCGGTCAGCACCCAGGGCCAGGCGAGCCTGCGCCGCAGCTGGGCGCGGGCGATCCCGCTGGACGGCGGCCCCGCCACCACGCTGCCGTACGGGCCCGTCGGTGACGTCGCGTACGGCCCGTACACCGTGCTGCTGTCCGCCCCGATGGGCCGCGAGGCCGCCTGGTGGAAGCGCTACCGGGGCGGCACGGCGGGCAAGCTGTGGATCGACCGTGCCGCCGAGGGCGAAGCAGGTGCCGGCGAGTTCGTGCGGCTGCACGAGGAGCTGGACGGGAACATCGAGTACCCGCTGTGGGTGGGGGTCCCCCCTGGTCGGGCGGAGCCGGGAACTCCGGTGGGGAGGATCGCCTTCCTGTCCGACCACGAGGGCACCGGAGCCCTCTACTCCTCCCTCGCCGACGGCACCGAACTGCGGCGCCACACGCCCCTCGACGGCTTCTACGCCCGGCACGCCGCCTCGGACGGCCGCCGGGTCGTCTACTGCAGCGCGGGCGAACTCTGGCTGCTCGACGACCTCGACGGCGCGGAGCCGCGCCGCCTGGACATCCGGCTCGGCGGTGCGCGCGTCGACCTGCAGCCCCACCCGGTGACCGCCTCCCGCTGGTTCGACCACGCCGTCCCCGACCGCACCGCGCGCGGCAGCGCGGTCGCCGTGCGCGGCGCCGTCCACTGGGTCACCCACCGCTCCGGCCCGGCCCGCGCGCTGGCCGCGCAGCCCGGCGTACGGGCCCGGCTGCCGCACACCTTCCGCGCGGACGCCGAGGAATGGGTGGTGTGGGTGACGGACGCCGAGGGCGAGGACGCGCTGGAGTTCGCGCCCGCCACCGGCGTCGCACCCGGTGCCGTCCCGCGCCGGATCGCCGCCGGACAGCTCGGCCGCGTCCTGGAGCTGGCCATGGCCCCCGACGGCAGCCGGGCCGCCGTCGCCTCGCACGACGGCCGGCTGCTGCTGGTCGAGCGCGACAGCGGCGAGGTCCGAGAGGTGGACCGCAGCGAGGACGGGGACGTCAGCGGCCTCGCCTTCTCGCCCGACTCCGGCTGGCTCGCCTGGTCCCACCCCGGCGCGCATCCGCTCTGCCAGCTCCGCATCGCCAACACCACCGACCTGTCGGTCACCGAGGCGACCCCGCTGCGCTTCCAGGACTACGCGCCCGCCTTCACCCTGGACGGCAAGCACCTCGCCTTCCTCTCCAGCCGCTCCTTCGACCCGGTCTACGACGAGCACGTCTTCGACCTGGCCTTCGTCGAGGGCGTCCGCCCGTACCTGATCACCCTCGCCGCGACCACGCCGTCCCCGTTCGGGCCGCAGCGGCACGGCCGGCCCTTCGGGACCCCCGACAAGGAGGAGACCCCCGACGCCGAGGGCACCCCGGCGACCCGGATCGACCTCGACGGCCTCTCCGACCGCATCGTGCCCTTCCCGGTCGAGGCCGGCCGCTACGCCAACCTGCGGGCCGCCAAGGACGGCGTGCTGTGGCTGCGCTACCCGGTGCGCGGTGTCCTCGGCGCCTCCCGGGCCACCCCCGAGGACCCGGATCCCAAGACCGAGCTGGAGCGCTACGACCTCGCCCAGCAGCGCCTGGAGCATCTCGCCGCCGACGCCGACCACTTCGAGGTCAGCGGCGACGGCAAGCGGGTGCTGCTGTGGACCGACAGCCGCCTCAAGGTCGTACCCGCCGACCGGCGCGCCTCCGACGACGAGGACAGCGACTCGAACATCACCGTCGACCTGAGCCGGATCCGGCAGACCGTCGACCCGGCCGCCGAATGGCGGCAGATGTACGACGAGACCGGCCGCATCATGCGGGACAACTTCTGGCGGCCGGACATGAGCGGCGTCGACTGGGACGGTGTCCTCGACCGCTACCGCCCCCTGCTCGGCCGCCTCGCCACCCACGACGACCTGGTGGACCTCCTGTGGGAGGTGCAGGGCGAACTCGGCACCTCGCACGCCTACGTCACCCCGCGCGGCGGCTTCGGCAACGGCGCCCGGCAGGGCCTGCTCGGCGCCGACATCTCCCGCGACGCGGACGGCGGTTGGCGCATCGACCGCATCCTGCCCGCGGAGACCTCCGACCCCCAGGCCCGCTCCCCGCTCGCCGCCCCCGGTGTCGCCGTGCGCCCCGGGGACGCGATCGTCGCGGTCGCCGGACAGCCGGTCGACCCGGTCACCGGCCCCGGCCCGCTGCTGATCGGTACGGCCGGAAAGCCGGTCGAGCTGACCATCTCGCCCGCCGGTGGGGGCGACCCCCGGCACGCGGTCGTGGTCCCCCTCGCCGACGAGGAGCCGCTGCGCTACCACGACTGGGTCGCCGACCGCCGCGCCTATGTCCACGAGAAGTCCGGCGGCCGCCTCGGCTACCTCCACGTGCCCGACATGCAGGCGCCCGGCTGGGCCCAGATCCACCGCGACCTGCGCGTCGAGGTGGCCCGCGAGGGCCTGGTCGTCGACGTCCGGGAGAACCGCGGCGGCCACACCTCCCAGCTCGTCGTGGAGAAGCTGGCCCGGCGTATCGTCGGCTGGGCTCTGCCGCGCGGCATGCGGCCGTACAGCTACCCGCACGACGCGCCGCGCGGTCCCGTCGTCGCCGTCGCCAACGAGTTCTCCGGCTCCGACGGCGACATCGTCAACGCGGCGATCAAGGCCCTCGGCATCGGCCCGGTCGTCGGCACCCGCACCTGGGGCGGCGTCATCGGCATCGACAGCCGCTACCAACTGGTCGACGACACCCTGATCACCCAGCCGAAGTACGCGTTCTGGCTGGAGGGATACGAGTGGGGCGTGGAGAACCACGGGGTGGACCCCGACGTGGAGGTCCCACAGCGCCCACAGGACTGGGCGGCGGGGCGGGATCCCCAGCTGGACGAAGCAATCAGGCTGGCCCTGGAGGCACTGGAGGAGCAGCCCGCAAAAACTCCACCGGGCTTGCCGACTTAAGGGGCGTGGGGCCGTGTCGATATGCGGCTCCGCCGCGGGGCGCGATCAGCCCCCACCGGACCCGCACCCGAACGACTACCATGCCCCCGTACTGATCAACCGGCGAAAGCGAGCGCAGCGCATGGCGGGAGAACCGCAGGACGACTGCCTGTTCTGCAAGATCGTCGCGGGGCACATCCCGGCGACGATCGTGCGGGAGACGGAGACGACCGTCGCCTTCCGGGACATCAACCCGCAGGCGCCCACGCACGTCCTGGTGATTCCCAGGGTGCACTACAAGAACGCGGCCGAACTCTCCGCCGCGGAACCGGCCGTCGCCGCCGACATACTGCGCGAGGCCCAGGCCGTCGCCGACGAGGACGAGCTGGAGAGCTACCGCATCGTCTTCAACACCGGCAGCGGCGCCGGCCAGACCGTCTGGCACGCCCACGCGCACATCCTCGGTGGCCGTGGCCTGGAATGGCCCCCCGGGTAAGTCGATATGTCCGTACGTGAATTGGTGGTCCTCGGCACCGCGAGCCAGGTCCCGACCCGGCACCGCAACCACAACGGCTATCTGCTGCGCTGGGACGGCGAGGGCATCCTGTTCGACCCCGGCGAGGGCACACAGCGGCAGATGCTGCGCGCCGGAGTCGCCGCGCACGACCTGAACCGGATCTGCGTCACGCACTTCCACGGCGATCACTCCCTGGGCCTCGCCGGGGTGATCCAGCGGATCAACCTCGACCAGGTGCCGCACGAGGTCACCGCGCACTACCCGCGCTCCGGGCAGCGCTTCTTCGACCGACTGCGGTACGCGACCGCCTACCGGGAGACCGTACGCCTCACCGAGGCGCCGGTCGACGCCGACGGCACCCTCGCACGGACCGGATCGTTCACGCTCGAGGCCCGCAAGCTGTCCCACCCCGTCGAGTCCTACGGCTACCGGCTCATCGAGCCCGACGGTCGCCGCATGCTGCCCGACCGGCTCGCCGCGCACGGGATCAAGGGGCCGGACGTCGGCCGGATCCAGCGCGAGGGCCGGCTCGGGGACGTGAGCCTGGACGAGGTCAGCGAGGTGCGGCGCGGGCAGCGGTTCGCGTTCGTCATGGACACCCGGCTGTGCGACGGGGTGCACGCGCTCGCCGAGGGCTGCGACCTGCTGGTCATCGAGTCCACCTTCCTCGACGAGGACGTCGAACTCGCCGAGGACCACGGCCATCTCACGGCCGGCCAGGCGGCGGCCGTGGCACGGGACGCGGGAGTGCGGCACCTCGTCCTCACCCACTTCAGCCAGCGCTACTCCGACCCCGAGGAGTTCGAGCGGCAGGCGCGTTCCGCCGGGTTCGAGGGAGAGCTGACCGTGGCGCACGATCTCCTGCGAGTGCCGGTTCCGAAGCGCGGATAAAACACGCTTACGATGCTTTGATGCCCCTCCCCAAAGCAGAACTGCACCTCCACATCGAAGGCACCCTGGAGCCCGAGCTGGCGTTCGAGCTGGCCGCCCGCAACGGCGTCGAGCTGCCCTACGCCGACACCGACGAGCTGCGCAAGGCGTACCAGTTCGAGGACCTCCAGTCCTTCCTGAACCTGTACTACGAGCTGATGGCCGTCCTGCGTACCGAGCAGGACTTCGCCGACCTGGCCGACGCCTATCTCGCCCGGGCCGCCGCGCAGGGCGTGCGGCACGCGGAGATCTTCTTCGACCCGCAGGCCCACATCGCGCGGGGCGTGGCCATGGGCACGGTCGTGGAGGGGCTGTGGCGGGCGCTCGGCCGCAGCGAGGAGAACCACGGCGTCTCCACGAAGCTCATCATGTGCTTCCTGCGCGACGAGTCCGCCGACTCGGCGCTCGAGACCCTGGAGGCGGCCAGGCCCCACCTGGACCGGATCACCGGCGTCGGCCTGGACTCGGCCGAGGTCGGGCACCCGCCGGTGAAGTTCCGGGAGGTGTACGAGGCCGCCGCCACGCTCGGGTTGCGCCGGGTGGCGCACGCCGGTGAGGAGGGTCCGCCGGCGTACATCACCGAGGCGCTGGACGTCCTCGGCGTCGAGCGGATCGACCACGGCCTGCGCTGCATGGAGGACCCGGAACTGGTCGAGCGGCTGGTCCGGGAGCGCATCCCGCTGACCCTGTGCCCGCTGTCCAACGTCCGGCTGCGGGCGGTGGACGTCCTCGCGGACCATCCCCTGCCGGCCATGCTCGACGCGGGGCTGCTGTGCACGGTCAACTCCGACGACCCTGCCTACTTCGGCGGGTACGTCGCCGACAACTACCACGCGGTGCGCGACGCCCTCGGGCTGCCCAGGGAGCGGATGCGCGAGCTGGCCCGCAACTCCTTCCTCGCGTCCTTCCTGGACGACGACGAGGAGCGGCGGGCCCGTTACCTCGCCGAGGTCGAGGCGTACGAGTTCGGGTAGGCGGTGTCGTACGCGGGCTGGGCGGGCACGGCCGGGGTGTCCAGCTGGATCTCCACTACGGAGACCGTCTTCCTGCCCGCCCGCAGCGCCACCACCGTCATCGGCGCCGCCACCGCCAGCAGTCCGACGGCCAGCACCTCGCCCATGACCGGGAAGCCCGCCCACGCCGCGAGCATGCTCCCGGCCAGCGGGCCGGCCGCCGTGCCCAGGGACGCCGCCGAGCCGACGAACACCGCCCAGCGGCCGCGCGGGTCGAGGGAGGCGGCGAGCCCGATGACGTACGACAGCACGACGGGGTAGATCGCGTTCCAGGCGATCTCGCCCCCGGCGAAGGACGTCAGGTCGGTCGCCGAGGCGCTGAGCGCGATGCAGCCCGCGATGAGTGCCGTACCCACGCCGACCGGGACCGCTCGGCCCAGCCGCGGGCCGAGCGCCCCCGCGCCCACGACCCCGACGAGTCCGGCGCCGAGCGCGACCGCGAACACCGCGCCGACGGTGACCTCGGTGAGGTGTGCCTGGTCGCGGCCGATGCGGCCGCTGACGCCCCACAGGGAGTTCTGCGCCAGGGACCAGCAGGGCATGGCGGCGGCCAGCAGCAGACCGGCGCGCAGGTGGGGGAGCCGGCCGCGCTCGATGGGGGTCCCCCCGCGCGAGTGTGTTCGAGCGTGGGGGAGGGTGCGGGCCGGGGCCGTACGGCCGGACAGACCGCCGGTGAGCGGCCAGACCGCGAGGGCGGTCAGCGCGATCGCGGCGAGGGGCTGCCCGTGGCCGGGGCCGAGGTGCGGGATCGTCAGGTAGAGGGTGCCCGCGAGGGCGGAGACGCCGAGCAGACCGAACGTGGTGACCCGGTGCGGGTCATTCCCCCAAGCTCTCGACTCCGTTCGAGCAGGGGGCACCCCCATCCCGGCGATGCCACTGGCGGCGACCGCCGTGACCGTGCCGGACCCGAACCCGCCGACCAGCGCGCCCGCGACGACGGCCGGTACGACCGAGGTGAGCGCGGCACCGCCGTATCCGAAGAAGGCGAGCGCGAGCCCGAACCGGGCGAGGGTGCGGGCACCGATCCGCTCGACCCGGGAGGCCAGCAGGAAGCCCGCCGCTGCCGAACTCAGCAGCAGCGCACTGCCGATGGCACCGGCCTGGGTGACGGAGAGCGGAAGCCCGGTGTCGAGCCGGCCGACGATGGTCGGCAGCAGGTACGGGGCGAGATACCCGGCCGTGAAAAGGGCGACGAGGGGCCAGGGCATGGAGCGGGGGGCGGACACGGGCGTTCCAGGGCGGACGAGAGCGGCGGCTCGGAAAAGAGGGGGGATGGGCGCCGACCGTCGACGGACAGGAACGCGCGAGCAAGTTGTATCAATTACGCCGTTCGGGAAGAAGGTCGTCCGGCGTGATCCGGGTCACTTCAGAGTTTGTGATCGGGGGGCCGGGGTAAGACATTGCCTTCTCCCGGCGAGTTGGCTCGCGCCTCGCCGGATGCGCTATGGTTGATCACGTCGCGGTCGCCGGAACTCCCGGAGCCGGACAGTGCGTTGGTGGTCCAAGGAAAGACGCCCCGCTTCCTGCGGGGAAATGCAGGTGCAAGGCCTGCCCGGCGCTCCAGTGGAGCCCCATCCCGTTGTGTGCGGGATGGGGCTCTTTTGTTGTTTCCCCTACCCCCCTCATTGACTCCCGCGTGTCCGTGTATCTAGCCTCTGTTCTCATACATAGACGACATTCATAGGGGGAGATGGTCTGGTGGGCGGCGACCCGACTCCGCAGAACGTGACGCGGCGGCTGCGGGAGGGCATGGCGCACGGCGTGCTGTCCTTCCCGCTCACCGCCTTCCACGACGACGGATCCCTGGACCCGGACGGTCAGCGCGCCCATGTCGCCGCGCGGCTCTCCGCCGGGCCCGGGGCACTCTTCCCGGCCTGCGGCACCGGCGAGTTCTTCTCGCTGGACGAGGAGGAGTACCGGCAGGTCGTCACCATCGCCGTCGAGGAGGCGGCCGGCCGGCTTCCGGTGGTGGCCGGGACCGGATACGGGTGGGCGCAGGCCGCCCGGTTCGCGCGGATCGCCGAGGAGGCCGGCGCCGACGCCCTGCTCGTGCTGCCGCACTACCTGGTCGACGCCCCGCAGGAGGGCCTCGCCGCCCAGCTGGAGCAGCTCGCCGCCCGCACCCGGCTGCCGATCGTTGCCTACCAGCGCGGTCAGGTCGCCTACGATGCGGCCTCGCTGCGGCGCATCGCGCGCATCCCGAACGTCATCGGCCTCAAGGACGGCCACAGCGACCTCGACCGCCTCCAGCGCCTCACCCTCGCCGCCCCCGAGGACTTCCTGTTCTTCAACGGCGCCGCCACCGCCGAGATCCAGGCCCGCGCCTACGCCACCGTCGGCGTCCCCGCCTACTCCTCGGCCGTGCACGCCTTCGCCCCCGAGATCGCGGGCGCCTTCTTCGGCGCGCTGCAGAGCGGCGACCACGGCGCGACCGAGAAGCTGCTGCGCGACTTCTACGTCCCCTTCGTCGAACTCCGTGACCGGGCACCCGGATACGCGGTGTCCCTGGTGAAGGCGGCGGCCCGACTGCGCGGTGAGCGCGTCGGCCCCGTCCGTGCCCCGCTCACCGACCCCTCGCCCGCCGACCTCGCCGACCTGTCGGCCCTCCTCGCCGCCGGACTCGACCTCGTGGGAGCCTCCCTGTGACCCGTGACCTGACCATCACCGAGGTACGCCTGACCCCGATCCTGGTCGCGGACGCGCCGCTGCTCAACACCCAGGGCGTGCACCAGCCGTACACTCCCCGGCTGATCGTGGAGGTCGTCACGGCCGGCGGGATCACCGGGCTCGGCGAGACCTACGGCGACACCAAGTACCTGGAGCCGGCCCGCTGCCTCGCCGAGCGTCTCCCCGGGCGCTCGGTCATGGATGTGAACGGACTGTTCGCGCTGGACCTCGCCGTGGACGAGGACCGGACCAGGGGCGCCGTGGACGCCGGCGGCCTGCGGGGCGTGCAGAGCGCCGACAAACTGCGGCTGTCCGTGCTCTCCGCCTTCGAGGTGGCCTGTCTGGACGCCCAGGGCCGGGCGCTCGGGCTGCCCGTGCATGCACTGCTCGGCGGCAGGGTGCGCGACGCGGTCGAGTACAGCGCCTACCTCTTCTACAAGTGGGCCGGCCACCCGGAGGGCGTCACGGCCGAGCCGGACGACTGGGGTGCCGCACTGGACCCCGCCGGAGTCGTCGCCCAGGCGCGGAAGTTCACGGAGCGGTACGGGTTCACCTCCTTCAAGCTCAAGGGCGGTGTCTTCCCGCCCGAGGAGGAGATCGCGGCCGTACGCGCCCTCGCCGAGGCCTTCCCCGGGCATCCGCTGCGGCTCGACCCCAACGGCGCCTGGTCCGTCGAGACCTCCCTGAAGGTGGCCAGGGAACTCGGGGACGTCCTGGAGTACCTGGAGGACCCGGCCCTGGGCACTTCGGCCATGGCCGAGGTGTCCGCGGGGACGGACATTCCGCTCGCCACCAACATGTGCGTGACCACGTTCGGCGAGATCAAGGAGGCGTTCACCGAGGACGCCGTCCAGGTGGTGCTCTCCGACCACCACTACTGGGGCGGACTGCGCAACACTCAGCACCTCGCCGCGATCTGCGACGCCTTCGGCGTCGGGGTGTCCATGCACTCCAACACCCACCTCGGCATCAGCCTCGCCGCCATGACCCAGGTGGCGTCCACCGTGCCCGGGCTCCACCACGCCTGTGACTCCCACTACCCCTGGCAGTCCGAGGACGTCCTCACCGAGCGGATCGCGTTCACCGACGGCAGGGTCGCGGTGTCCGACGCACCCGGCCTCGGCGTCGAACTGGACCGGGACGAGCTGGCCCGGCTGCACCGGCGGTGGGCCGAGGACGACGGCACGATGCGCGAGCGGGACGACGCGGCGGCGATGCGGGTGGCCGAGCCGCACTGGCGGACGCCGGTGATGCCTCGCTGGTAACCGCGTCCCGGGCGGGATCTGGTGCACACTGACCAGATCCGCATCACCTCAGGGAGCGCACCGTGACCCCGTCCCACACGATCGCCGGAGAGGAACCGGAGCACCTCACCCGTGCAGCGCCCTGCCGGGCCCAGGTCGACCCGCTGGTCGCCCTGCGCGCACCGGACGATCCGCCCTGGGACGTCTACCTCACGGGCACCGTCTTCCTCGACATCATCTTCACCGGCCTGGACTCGGCGCCCGTGCGCGGCACCGAGTCCTGGGCCCGGGGGATGGGGTCCAGCCCGGGCGGGGTAGCCAACATGGCCGCCGCGCTCGCCCGCCTCGGTCTGCGGACGTCCCTCGCGGCGGCCTTCGGGGACGACCACTACGGCGAGTACTGCTGGGACGCGCTGGAACAGGGCGAGGGCATCGACCTCGCCTTCTCGCGGACCGTGCCCGGCTGGCACTCGCCGGTGACCGTCTCCATGGCCTACGAGGGCGAGCGGACCATGGTGTCCCACGGCCACGAGCCGCCGCCGGAGGAGCCGGCGCCGGACTTCCCGCCCCGCGCGCGTGCGGCCGTCGCCTCCCTCGTTCCCGGCACGCGCGCCTCCTGGATCGCCCAGGCCGCCCGCGCGGGCACCCGGGTCTTCGCGGACGTCGGCTGGGACGACACCGGGGCCTGGGACCTGGGCAGCCTCCCCGACCTCGAACACTGCGAGGCGTTCCTGCCCAACGCGCAGGAGGCGATGCGGTACACCGGCGTGGACTGCCCGCGGGCGGCGGCACGGGCGCTGACCGAGTACGTGCCGCTGGCGGTGGTGACGCTCGGGTCGGAGGGGGCGTACGCGGTGGACCGGCGTACGGGGGAGACGGCCGAGGTGCCCGCGATCGCCGTGGAGGCGCTGGATCCGACCGGGGCGGGGGACGTGTTCGTGGCCGGGTTCGTGACCGGCACGCTGGCGGGGTGGCCGCTCGCCGACCGTCTTGCCTTCGCCGGGCTCACGGCGGCCCTGTCGGTGCAGGAGTTCGGGGGCTCGCTGTCGGCGCCGGGGTGGTCGGAGATCGGGGCGTGGTGGCGGAAGGTGCAGTCCCTTCCGGGGCAGGACCGGGTGGCGTTGCAGAGGTTCGCGTTCCTCGACGGGCTGGTGCCGGAGGAGCTGGACCGGGTGTGGCCGTTGCGGCGGGCCGTGCCGACCATCGGCTTCCGCCGCTTCAGCTGACGTACTGGGGGCTCCGCCCTCTGGCCCCCCGGCCTGTGCACTCCACACCCGGCCCCGTCGGGTCAGGAAGCGGCCCTCTGAAAAGCCCTACGGCCTTGTCAGTCCACCGTCGTACCCTGGAATCGCGAGGCCGCCCTCAGCTACGCGGCCGTGACGAGGAGGAACCGCAGGCCTACAGCGCCGGCCCATGACTCAGACACCCACAGCTCACACCTCCGCGCAGGAGCAGGCGAGAGCGCACCTCACCGTCCCCGCCCAGCACCCCATGGTGACCGTGCTGGGTTCCGGCGACTCTCTTCTGCGCGTGATCGAGAAGGCCTTCCCGGCAGCCGACATCCATGTCCGGGGCAATGAGATCAGCGCGGTCGGCGACCCTGCGGACGTCGCCCTCATTTCGCGCGTGTTCGACGAGATGATGCTGGTGCTCCGCACCGGGCAGCCGATGACGGAGGACGCAGTGGAACGCTCGATCGCCATGCTCAAGGCGAGCGAGGACGGGACGAACGACGGACCGGAGACCCCGGCCCAGGTACTCACGCAGAACATCCTGTCCTCCCGCGGCCGCACCATCCGCCCCAAGACCCTCAACCAGAAGCGGTACGTCGACGCGATCGACAAGCACACGATCGTCTTCGGCATCGGCCCCGCAGGTACCGGCAAGACCTACCTGGCCATGGCCAAGGCCGTGCAGGCCCTGCAGTCCAAGCAGGTCAACCGGATCATCCTGACCCGTCCCGCGGTCGAGGCCGGCGAGCGCCTCGGCTTCCTGCCGGGCACGCTCTACGAGAAGATCGACCCCTACCTGCGCCCGCTGTACGACGCGCTGCACGACATGCTCGACCCCGACTCGATCCCGCGTCTGATGGCCGCGGGCACGATCGAGGTCGCGCCGCTCGCGTACATGCGTGGCCGCACGCTCAACGACGCCTTCATCATTCTCGACGAGGCCCAGAACACGAGCCCCGAACAGATGAAGATGTTCCTCACCCGCCTCGGCTTCGACTCGAAGATCGTGATCACCGGTGACGTGACGCAGGTCGACCTGCCGAACGGCACGAAGAGCGGTCTGCGGCAGGTGCAGGAGATCCTGGAGGGCGTCGAGGACGTCCACTTCTCCCGGTTGTCGTCCCACGATGTCGTCCGGCACAAGCTGGTGGGCCGTATCGTCGACGCGTACGAGTTGTACGACAGCAAGCACGGCACCGAGAACGGCTCCCACAAGGGCGGCCATGGCAGGCCCGGTGCCAAGGGCTCCAAGGGGAAGTAGACCAGCACGACCATGTCGATCGACGTCAACAACGAGTCCGGCACCGAGGTAGACGAGCAGGCGATCCTCGACATCGCCCGCTACGCGCTCGCGCGGATGCGCATCCACCCGCTCTCCGAGCTCTCGGTGATCGTCGTGGACGCCGACGCCATGGAGCAGTTGCACATCCAGTGGATGGATCTGCAGGGTCCCACCGATGTCATGTCGTTCCCGATGGACGAGCTGCGGCCGCCCACGAAGGACGACGAGGAGCCGCCGCAGGGGCTGCTCGGCGACATCGTGCTGTGCCCGGAGGTCGCCACCAAGCAGGGCGCGGAAGCGCCGACGCAGCACTCCATGGACGAGGAGCTCCAGTTGCTCACCGTCCACGGAGTGCTGCACCTGCTCGGGTACGACCACGAAGAGCCCGACGAGAAGGCCGAGATGTTCGGGCTCCAGGCCGCCATCGTGGACGGGTGGCGGGCCGAGCGCGGGCTGACCGGCCCGTCGCCGGCGCCGACCGTCTCGTAGTCCGGGGGCCGGTCTTCGCATGAGTCCGCAGATCGTGATCGGCGCGATCGCCCTGGTCGTCGTCGCCTGGCTGGCCGCGTGCGCGGAGGCGGGCATCGCGCGCGTCTCCAGCTTCCGCGCCGAGGAGGCCGTGCGCAACGGCCGGCGCGGCAGCGCCAAGCTGGCCCAGGTCGCCGCCGACCCCACCCGCTATCTGAACGTGGCCCTGCTGGTCCGCGTCGCCTGCGAGATGGCTGCCGCGGCCCTGGTGACGTACGCCTGTCTGCAGGAGTTCGCGGCCACCTGGCAGGCCCTGCTGGTCGCCATCGGCGTGATGGTCCTGGTGTCGTACGTCGCCGTCGGCGTCTCCCCGCGCACCATCGGCCGCCAGCACCCGATGAACACGGCGACGGCGGCGGCGTACGTACTGCTGCCCCTCGCCCGGATCATGGGTCCGATCCCGTCGCTCCTCATCCTCATCGGCAACGCGCTCACCCCCGGCAAGGGCTTCCGCCGCGGCCCGTTCGCCTCCGAGGCCGAGCTGCGCGCGCTGGTCGACCTCGCCGAGAAGGAGTCGCTGATCGAGGACGAGGAGCGCCGCATGGTGCACTCGGTCTTCGAGCTGGGCGACACCCTCGTGCGGGAGGTCATGGTCCCGCGCACCGACCTGGTGGTGATCGAGCGCTACAAGACCATCCGCCAGGCCCTCACCCTCGCGCTGCGCTCCGGCTTCTCGCGGATCCCGGTCACCGGTGAGAGCGAGGACGACGTCGTCGGGATCGTGTATCTGAAGGACCTGGTCCGCAAGACGCACATCAGCCGCGAGGCCGAGAACGACCTGGTGTCCACGGCCATGCGCCCGGCGGTCTTCGTCCCCGACACCAAGAACGCCGGCGACCTGCTGCGCGAGATGCAGAAGGACCGCAACCACGTCGCCGTCGTCATCGACGAGTACGGCGGCACCGCCGGCATCGTCACCATCGAGGACATCCTCGAGGAGATCGTCGGCGAGATCACCGACGAGTACGACCGTGAACTCCCGCCCGTGGAGGACCTCGGCGATGACCGCTACCGGGTCACCGCGCGCCTCGACATCACCGACCTGGGCGAGCTGTACGGCCTGGAGGAGTACGACGACGAGGACGTGGAGACCGTCGGCGGCCTGCTCGCCAAGGCGCTCGGCCGCGTGCCCATCGCCGGTGCGTCCTCCGTCGTGGAACTGCCCGACGGCCGCGAGCTGCGGCTGACCGCGGAGGCCGCGGCCGGCCGCCGGAACAAGATCGTGACCGTGCTGGTGGAGCCGCTCGGCCCGGCGGACCCGACCGAGGAGGAGACGGCGGAGTGACCCCCGAGGAGCTGCGCGCCTTCTGTCTGTCCTTCAACGCGGTGGTGGAGGACTTCCCGTTCAGCCCGGACGCCTCGGTCTTCAAGGTCCTGGGCAAGATGTTCGCGCTGAGCCGGCTGGACGCGCGGCCCCTGACGGTCAACCTCAAGTGCGACCCGGAGGACGCGGTCCGGCTGCGCGGTGAGCACGAGGGACTGATCATCCCCGGCTACCACATGAACAAGCGGCACTGGAACACCGTCACCGTGGACGGCGAACTCCCGGACCGCCTGGTCCGCGAGCTGATCGAGGACTCGTACGACCTCGTCGTAGCGGGACTGCCGAGGGCCGAGCGGCTGCGGCTGGACCGGTCGTAAATGTGTTTGCCGGGCCCCTCTGACCCCGTGTCAGAATCCGGCGCATGACCTCTGTGCGATATCCGCGCCCGCTGCGCCCCGGTGACCGTGTCGGTGTGACCTCCCCCTCCAGCGGGGTGCCCGTGACGATGCGCGGGCGCCTCGATGTGGCGATACGCGACCTGGAGGCGCGGGGGTACGAGGTGGTCGTCGGCCGGTGCATGGACGGCTCGACGCACATCAGCGCCCCGGCCGCCGAGCGCGCCGCCGAACTGACCGAGATGCTGGCCGACCCGACGATCCGGGCGGTGGTACCGCCGTGGGGCGGGGAGACCGCGATCGACCTGCTGCCGCTGCTCGACTTCGAAAAGATCGGGCGGGCCGAGCCGACCTGGCTGGTCGGCTGGTCCGACATGTCGACCCTGATCACGCCCCTGACCCTGCTCACCGGGGTCGCGACCGTGCACGGCAACAACCTCATGGACACGCCGTACCGGACGCCCGAGGGCCTGCTGTCCTGGCTCGACGTCGTGGCGGCGCCGCAGGGCGAGCCGCTCTCCCAGACCCCGCCCGGCCGCCACCGGTCGGGCGGTTTCGACGACTACCGGTCCCACGCGGACGTACGCGACCTCACCCTGGACGCCGAGGGCACCTGGACCCGGCTCGACGGCACCGGTGACGTGGACGTCGAGGGCCGGCTGATCGGCGGCTGCATCGAGACCCTCGCCAACCTCGCCGGCACGCCGTACCTGAACACCTCGTCCCTCGCCGGCGACGAGGGGCTGCTGGTGTACGTCGAGGCCGCCGAGGACAACGCGTTCACCATCTGCCGCAACCTGCACGGCATGCGCCTGGCCGGCTTCTTCGACCGCGCGGCCGCCGTCCTCGTGGGCCGCACCCGCGCCCCCGACGGCGGCACCCTCACCCAGCACGAGGCCGTCCTCGACGCCCTCGGCTCCCTGGGCGTACCGATCGTCGCGGACGTCGAGTGCGGACATGTCGCGCCCTACCTCCCGCTGGTGAACGGTGCCCGTGCCCGCGTGGTGCACACGGCCGCCCGGAGCGAGATCGTTCAGACCCTGGACTGACCTCGTCGCAGGTCCGGGCCGGTCCGTATGCTCGGGACATGACCGACAGCAACGCGCTCGACCCCGAGGACCGCAAGATCGTCACCCTGGCCCGTTCCGCCCGGGCCCGCAACGGCGTGCCCGAGGGCGCGGCCGTACGGGACGAGACCGGGCGTACGTACGTCGCCGGGTCGGTGCAGCTCGCCTCGCTGGAGCTGAGCGCCCTGCGGACCGCCGTCGCCATGGCCGTGGCCTCCGGAGCCAAGTCGCTGGAGGCGGCGGCCGTGGTGAGCGAGGCGGAGTCCGTTCCGGCACAGGACCGGGCCGCTGTGGCCGACCTCGGGGGGCCTGAGACGCCGGTATTGCTCGCCGGGCCTGACGGAGCCGTCCGGGCCACCGTTTCCGCGGGCTGAGCCACCAGGGGGCTCCGCCCCCTGGCCCCCCGTTTCCCGCCCGCCCGTCTCGGTCGGATGAAGAGACACCGACCGAACAACAGGTCGGCCGGAATTCAACCTTGTCCGTTGCTTGCCCTCGCGCATCAATGGAGCCGTAAGTTCCGACGATCCGTCAGATCCGCACCGCCGCCGCAGCGTGCCCGCACCCACCTGCTCAGGCCTGCCAGTTCGTCGGCGCACCTTCCGACCATCCCCACATGGCATCCCCACAGGGAAGGGAAGCGGATCCCCATGAGAGGCAAGCGCACGGCAACAGGTGCGGCGCTGGTCGCCGGGGCCCTCGCGGTCACCGGACTCGCCTTCGCGCCCACCGCGGCCGCCGTCACTCCCCAGACGGCGACCATCAACGCGAGCTGCGGCTTCTTCGGCGGTGGCGCGGCCACGCTCATCGCCACCCAGAGCGGCACCTCGGCCACCATCACCCTCACCTCCACCGCGGTCAAGGCGCCGGTCGCGGTGGCGCAGGACTCCATCACCTCCAAGCTCACCCTGGTCAAGGCGAGCGGCGGCACCACTGTCTTCACCGGGACGAAGAACCCGGCCATGGCCGCCGGCGACCCGGTCACCGCCGGCCCGCTCACCGGCACCGTGGCCTCCGGTGACAGCCTGGAGGCGTACGGCGGCTCGCTGCAGATGACGATCTTCGGGATCAACGTCACCTGCAAGGCCACCGGCAAGCAGTCGCCCGGCCCGTTCGTCTTCGACTGAGCGACCAGAGTGACCTGAGTGATCTGTTCCGGATAGTTCCGGATCTCCCGGGGATGCCGCAGAAACTGATGATCCGTCAGTTTTCTGCGGCATCTCCATTGACTTCTCACGCGGGCTCCACATCAATTCCCCCTGTCGGCGCAGATGAGCCGCTGCGCCCGCAACCCTCAGGAGGGGCCCCCATGGGTTCGACACCCCGAAGATCCCGACGGTGGCGCTGGGCGTCACTGTTCGGGGCGACCGCCCTCGCGGTCACCGCGGGCGGCGCGCTGGCCTGTCCGGCCGGTGCCGCCGGTACGAACGTGGACTTCGCCACGCACTGCATCCCGCCCGCCGTCGCGGGCATCCCGCCGATCGACGGCACCACCACCGCGAGCGTGTCGGTGGACAACGCCAGCCCGAAGGTCGGCGACACGGTCACCGTGACCTACACCGTGGTCTCGGCCGCCGCCAGCAACCCCACCGACCTGGCCCTGCCGGCCGACATCATGACCCCGACCGGCAAGGTCACCCTCGGCGGAGCCCAGACCGGTGACATCACCGTCGCCGGACCGAAGAAGAACCCCCCGGTGCCGGGGAAGGCCGCGTTCCCGTCCTTCTCCATGACCGGCACGTTCACCGTCACCAAGGCCGGCCAGATCACCCTCTCGCCGGGCGACTACAACATCCACACCAGCTACATCCTCGAACTGGACACCCCCTGCACGGTCACCAACCCGCCGGCCCCGGCGTCGCAGACCGTCACGGCGACCGACGGGACCCCGGCCAACACCCGCGCCATTTCGCTGGGCTCGGCCTCCGGTGACCCGGGTGCCGCTGTCACCGTCAACGGCAGCAACTTCACGCCGGGCGCCACCGTCACCCTGGCCGGGCGGGCCGGGGGCACCCAGACCGCGGACACCGCCACCGTGACCGCGGGCGCCTCGGGCTCCTTCAGCGGTTCACTGGTCGTCAACGACAAGACGACGACCGGGATCGTGGCCTACGAGGGCGGCTCCTGGAGCGCGGACAAGGGCGCAGGCCCCGCGGCCTACGTCGTCAACGACAACACGCCCGTCCCGGCCGGCAGCCAGAAGCTGACCACCACCGTCAAGGCGGGCACCCTGTCCATGTCCCAGGCCGGGGACGCCGTCGCGCTGTCGTCGGTCGACTTCGGCAAGGGCGGGGCCTCCAGCGGAGCCCTGCAGACGGTGACGGTCAAGGACTTCCGCGGCGGGCCCGCGGGCTGGTCCCTGACCGGCAAGGTCACCGACTTCACCGGCCCCGGCGCCAAGATCGACGCGAGCAGACTGAGCTGGACCCCCGCCTGCGTCACCAAGGCGGGCAGCCCCAGCACCTGCAAGGCCGGTTCGACGGGCACGGTGGGCACCTCGGGAGCGACCCTCGCGTCGACCCCGGACGCCACGCTCACCGGCGGTGAGTTCACCGTCGACGCCGGACTCTCCCTGGACGTACCGGCGTTCACGCCCCCGGGCTCGTACTCCGGCGTCCTGACCCTCACCCTCACCTGACCCAACCCCACCCACGGTGGCCGGGCGCCCGCCGCACCACGGGGCCGCACCCGCCCGACCTCCACGACCCGAGCCCATGGGGGGTCCGCACCCATGCGCAAGCCGTACGTCCTCCTCCTGAGCCTCATCTGCCTCGCCCTGGGGATGCCGACCGCACCGGCCCACGCCGCCGACAACGGCAGCTGGTCCGTCTACCCGGTCGCCTCCGAGGTGGCCGCCCGCCCTTACTTCTACCTCTCGGCCGACCCCGGGCAGACCCTCACCGACAAGGTGGCCGTCGCCAACAAGACCGGCAGGCCGCTCACGTTCCGGCTCTACGCGGCCGACGCCTACAACACCGCCCGCGACGGCGGGTTCGCCGTACGGACCCTGAAGGAGCGGATGCGCGGGGTGGGCGCCTGGGCCCGGCCCGCGCGATCACGCGTCACCGTTCCCGGCCACAGGACCGTCACCGTGCCCTTCACCCTGCACGTGCCCCGGAGCGCCGGACCGGGCGACCACCCGGGCGCGATCGTCGCGCTCGACGAGCGGGTCGACCCCGGCAGCGGCAGGCTGGCGCTCGGCGTGCAGCGCGCCGTCGGCGCCCGGGTCTATCTCCGGGTCAGCGGGCCCACGCTGCCCGCGATCTCCGTCGAGCAGGTGCACATCAGCCATCACCAGCCGCTCGTCCCCGGCTTCGGCGACAGCACGGCCACCATCGGCTACACCCTGCGCAACACCGGGAACGTCAGCCTCGACCCCAAGGTGGAGCTGAAGGCGCGCGGACTGTTCGGCCGTACGCTGCTCGACCGCGACCTGACCGGGGTGCCGTCCGAGCTGCTGCCGGGGCAGCGGGTACGGCTCACCGAGACCTGGCACGGGGCACCCCAGCTCGACTGGGGCGACATCACCCTGACCGCGACCGCGCCGGACACCCGCCAGTCGGCGAGCGCCTCCTTCTTCGCGCTGCCGTGGCTGCTCGCCGCACTCGTGTTCGTGGCCGGAGTGGTGACCGGAGTACTGCTGGTCAGAGCGCGTCGGGGCCGCGCTCGCCGGTCCGCACCCGTACGACGGTCTCCACGGGCACTGCCCACACCTTCCCGTCCCCGATCTTCCCCGTCTGCGCGGCGCTGACGATCGCGTCGATCACGTCCTCGGCGACCGCGTCCTCGACCACGACCTCGATCCGGACCTTCGGCACCAGGTCGACCCGGTACTCGGCCCCCCGGTACACCTCGGTGTGGCCGCGCTGACGGCCGTAGCCGCTCGCCTCGGTCACGGTCAGACCGTGTACACCCAGCTCCTGCAGGGCGGTCTTGACCGCGTCCAGGCGGTACGGCTTGACGATCGCGGTGATGAGCTTCATGCCTGGCTCTTGACCTTCTGGGCGGTGGGGACGACGGAGGAGGAGACCGGGGCGCCATGCCCCAGGACCCCGTGATCGTAAGCCGTCTCGGCGTGCACCGTAAGGTCCAAACCGGTGTGCTCCTGCTCCTCGCTCGCCCGGAAACCGAGCGCCCGGTCGATCAGCTTGCCGAGGCCGTACGACATCGCGAAGGCGTACCCTGCGACGACCACGACGGCCAGCAGCTGCTTGCCGAACGGGGCGAGTCCGCCGCCGTAGAACAGGCCCTCGACGCCGCCGGTCATCGCCTTCTCGGCGAACAGGCCGATGAGCAGGGTGCCGATGACGCCGCCGACCAGGTGGACGCCGACGACATCCAGCGAGTCGTCGTAGTCCAGCTTGAACTTCCAGCTCACCGCGTAGGAGCAGACGACACCGGCGGCCAGGCCCACGACCAGCGCGCCGAGCAGCGAGACCGTGCCGCAGGAGGGGGTGATCGCGACCAGGCCGGCCACCGCGCCGGAGGCGGCGCCCAGGGTGGTCGGGTGGCCGTCGCGCCGCTGCTCGACGAAGAGCCAGCCGAGCAGGCCGGTGCAGCCGGCGGCCAGGGTGTTGAGGAAGGCGGCCGCGGCCAGGCCGTTGGCGCCGAGCGCGGAGCCCGCGTTGAAGCCGAACCAGCCGAACCAGAGCAGACCGGCGCCGAGGACCACCATGGGCAGGTTGTGCGGACGCATCGCGTCCTTCTTGAATCCCAGGCGGGGGCCGAGGACCAGGCACAGGGCGAGGCCGGAGGCGCCGGAGGTGATCTCGACGGGCAGCCCGCCCGCGAAGTCCAGCGCGCCGAGCCTGTCGTGGATCCAGCCGCCCGGGCCCCACACCCAGTGGGTGACCGGAACGTATACGAGGAGCGTCCACACCGGGACGAACACCAGCCAGGCCGAGAACTTCGTACGGTCCGCGACCGCGCCGCTGACCAGCGCCGCCGTGATGATCGCGAAGGTGAGCTGGAAGGTGGCGAAGAGGAGGGTGGGCACGGAGCCGTGCACGCTGTCCGGGCCGAGGCCGCTCATGCCGGCGTGCTCCAGCCCGCCGATCAGTCCGCCGCCGATGTCGTCGCCGAAGGCCAGTGAGTAGCCGGCCGCCAGCCACACCACCGTCACCAGGGCGATCGACACGAAGCTCATCATCAGCATGTTGAGGACGCTCTTCGTGCGGACCATGCCGCCGTAGAACAGGGCCAGTCCCGGAGTCATCAGCAGGACGAGGGCGGTGGCCGCGAGCAGCCATGCGGTGTCGCCGGTGTTCACGTGCGCGGCGGCGAGGGTCACGGGCGTCTCCAACGGTGTGGGGGCTCGTCAGAGGGTCACCGGTGGGCGCTTCCGGTTGCGTACAGGTGTGTTTCCGTGACGTTTCGTTGCGTGCGGGTTTCCGGAAACTCACCTGCGGGCGTGGTGCGCCCCACTGGTACGGCGCGGCTTCGTGGATCAGGGAGAATGGTCGCCATGAGCGTTCGTACCCAGTCATCCGAGCAGCCGGCCGAGACCGCCCACCGCGCCGGCTTCGCCTGCTTCGTGGGCCGTCCCAACGCGGGCAAGTCCACCCTCACGAACGCTTTGGTCGGGCAGAAGGTGGCGATCACCGCGAACCAGCCGCAGACCACGCGGCACACGGTGCGCGGCATCGTGCACCGGCCCGACGCCCAGCTCATCCTGGTGGACACCCCGGGCCTCCACAAGCCGCGCACGCTGCTCGGCGAGCGGCTCAACGACGTCGTACGGACGACGTGGGCGGAGGTCGACGTGATCGGCTTCTGCCTGCCCGCGAACGAGAAGATCGGCCCCGGCGACCGCTTCATCGCGAAGGAACTCGCCGGCATCAAGAAGACCCCGAAGGTCGCCATCGTCACCAAGACCGATCTGGTCGACTCCAAGACCCTCGCCGAGCAGCTGATCGCCATCGACCAGCTGGGCAGGGAGCTGGGCTTCGAGTGGGCGGAGATCGTGCCGGTGTCGGCGGTCGGCGACCAGCAGGTGGGCCTGCTGGCCGACCTGATCGTTCCGCTGCTGCCCGAGGGCCCGGCGCTCTACCCCGAGGGCGACCTCACGGACGAGCCCGAGCAGATCATGATCGCGGAACTGATCCGCGAGGCGGCCCTGGAGGGCGTCCGCGACGAACTGCCGCACTCCATCGCCGTCGTCGTGGAGGAGATGCTCCCGCGCGAGGACCGCCCCGCCGACCGCCCCCTCCTGGACATCCACGCCAACGTCTACATCGAGCGCCCCAGCCAGAAGGGCATCATCATCGGCCCCAAGGGCAAGCGCCTGAAGGAGGTCGGCATCAAGTCCCGCAAGCACATCGAGGCCCTGCTCGGCACCCCGGTCTTCCTCGACCTCCACGTGAAGGTCGCGAAGGACTGGCAGCGGGACCCGAAGCAGCTGCGGAGGCTGGGGTTCTGAGGCCCTGGGGCTTTGCCCCGGCCCCCGGCACGGGGTTCGCCCTGGACCCCGTCTCCCACTGGCGGCCTCCACGTGAAGGTCGCAAAGGACTGGCAGTGGGACCCGAAGCAGCTGCGGAGGCTGGGGTTCCAGTCCCGGCGGCTCACGCCACCCCCCGTATCCGCCCCACCAGCACCGCCCCCGCCAGCCCGATCACCGCCGCCACCAGGTACAGCACCCGGTAGCCGCCGAGGTACGTCACTATCGGTGCTGCCAGGACCGGGGCCGCCACCTGGGGGAGGGCGTTGGCCACGTTGATGACGCCGAGGTCCTTGCCCCGGTCCAGGGCCTTGGGCAGGACGTCGGTCATCAGGGCGAAGTCGACCGACGTGAAGACGCCGAAGCCGATGCCCAGGAGCGCCGACGCGGCGACGGCCCCCGGCCAGGTCTGCCAGCCGGACAGGGCCGCCGTGGCCACCGCCATCAGCACGCCCGACCAGACCACGAACGGCTTGCGCCGGCCCACCCGGTCCGACCAGGCGCCGCCCGCCACGACCGTCGCCATCAGCGTCAGACTGTTGACCGCCGTGAGGACGAGGACACCCCGGTCGGGGTCGGAGTAGTGCAGGCGGTCGCGCAGGTAGTACAGGAGGTACAGCAGCACCAGCGAGTTGCTGAGGTTGATCAGGAAGCGGGTCAGCCAGGCCCAGGCCAGGTCGGGGTGGCGGTGCGGGCTCAGCCAGAACGAGGCCAGGAAGCCGCGCCAGGACCAGGGGGAGCGGTCCTCCGGCGCCAGGCGCAGATCCTCGTGGCGCAGTACGTAGGGCAGGACGCCCACCACCGTGAACACCGCGCAGGCCGTGTACCCGGCGCCGACCCCGCCCGCCGCCGTCGCCAGACCCGTCCCGCCGACCACGCCCAGGATCTGCGCCGCCCCGAGCCAGCCGCCCACCGAGCCCCGCTGGAGCCGCGGCACCCGGTCCGGCACGGCCGCGGTCACCGCCGCGAAGGCCGCGTTCAGCGTGAGCTGCACCAGGCACCAGCCCAGCGTCATCGTCCACAGCCCGCCCGCGCCCGCGAGCAGCAGGAGGGAGAGCGCACCGCCCGCCGCGCCCGCCACGATCCATGGGGTACGGCGGCCCCGGCGGGCGGTCGTCCGGTCGGACAGGGCGCCGAAGAACGGGTTCGCGAGCAGCGAGACCACCGCCCCCGCCCCCGTCACCCACGCCAGCATCGTCTCCTTGGACATCCCGGAGCCGGGCGCGAAGTCGCCCGCCTGGGAGGCGAGAAGGATCTGCAGCGGGCCGAACCAGCCCACCCAGATCGCCCCGTTGGCCAGCGAGAGCGCCGCCGTCCAGCCGCGGCCGACCCGTTCGACGGGCTCGGCGAGGGCCGCCGAGGCGCGGGCGGTGGTCATCTCTGCGCCCGCAGTACGTCCCGGAACCAGTGGTAGGAGGCCTTCGGGGTGCGCCGCTGGGTCTCGTAGTCCACGTGGACCAGGCCGAAGCGGCGTGCGTAGCCCTCCGCCCACTCGAAGTTGTCCATCAGTGACCAGACGAAGTAGCCGCGCACGTCCACCCCGGACTCCAGCGCCGAGTGCAGGGCGCGGACATGGCCGTCCAGGTAGGCGATGCGGTCCTGGTCGTCGATGCCCTCGTAGGAGCAGCCGTTCTCGGTGATGACGACCGGCGGGAGGCGGTCGCCGTAGCGGTCGCGGAAGGTCGTGAGCAGCTCCGTGATCCCCTCCGGGACGACGGGCCAGCCGAAGTCCGTCACCGGGCGGTCCTCGATCTCCCGGACGGAGAAGGGGAGTTCGGCCGGCATGGTCAGGCCGCCGAACTCGATCTCGGTGCCCTGCGGGGCGCCCACCCGGGTCGGTGCGTAGTAGTTGACGCCGTACCAGTCGATCGGCTCGGAGACGGTCTTCAGGTCGGCGGACACGTCGCCGGGCATCAGATCGGCGATGCCCTCCGGGTAGGCGCCCAGCAGGATCGGCTCGGCGAACAGCCGGTTGAGGAGGAGGTCGTAGAAGCCCGCCGCCTCCTGGTCGGCGGGTTCTGCGGACGCCGGCCAGGTCGGGCCGTGGGAGTTGGCGATGCCGATGTCCGTCGCGCCGGTGGCACGCAGGGCCTGCACCGCGAGACCGTGGGCGAGGAGCTGGTGGTGGGCGACCGGGAGCGCGTCGAAGAGCAGCTGCCTGCCGGGGGCGTGGGCGCCCAGCGCGTGACCGAGCAGGGTGTGCTCGGCGGGCTCGTTGAGGGTGATCCACTTGGTGACGCGGTCGCCGAGGCGCTCGGCCACCACGGACACGTGGTCGGCGAACCGGGCCGCCGTGTCCCGCTCCAGCCAGTCCAGCGAGGCGGGCAGGTCCCAGTGGAAGAGGGTGGGCACGGGCCGGACACCGGCCGCGCACAGCTCGTCGACCAGGCGGTCGTAGAAGTCCAGGCCGCCGGGGGAGTTCACGCGGGGCCAGGAGACGGAGAAGCGGTACGCGTCCACGCCGAGGCCGGCGAGGAGGGCCACGTCCTCCCGGTAGCGGTGGTAGTGGTCGCAGGCCACCGCCGCCGTCGTGCCGTCCTTCACCCGCCCCGGCTCGGCCGTGAACACGTCCCACACGGACGCCTCGCGCTCGTCGGCCGCGCCCTCGATCTGGTGGGCGGAGGTCGACACACCCCACAGGAAGCCGGCCGGGAAGCGGGGGATCGGATTGCCTGCATCAGTCGCCATGGCCGGGATCATCCTTACCCCCGGTAACGGAAGTCAACGCCCAGGTGTGAAACCGCGGTTAGGCACCTTCCTTCAGCACCCGGGAGATCAACTCCCGCTCCGCCTCGGACAGTCGGGGGTCGGCCGCGTACACCGTCCGGCCGTCCACGGTGATCTCGTAGCTGAAGCCGTCCGGGACCCCGGCCGGGCGCGCGCCCCGGCCGGACGCGAGGGCGCGTTCGGCCAGGGTGTGCCACTCAGGGGCGTCGGGCCGGCCCGAGGTGTCCACCTCGGCCCGGCGCTCGATGCCCGCGAAGCCGCCCGTGCGCCGCACTTGGATACGCATGGGTCACTTCTAGTACGGAACTACAGCGTCCGCACCCCCACCTGCTCCCACGCCTTCTGCACGGCCTGGAGTTCGTCGCCGGCGCCGAAGCGCTCGCGGGCCGCATGGACGGTCAGCGTGGCGAAGTCGGCGAAGGCGGCGTCCTGCTTCAGCTCGCCGCCGGTCAGGACGTCGTACCAGATCTGGCCGGCCCGCTCCCAGGCGTTGCCGCCGATGGCCGTGGCGACCAGGTAGAAGGCGTGGTTCGGGATGCCCGAGTTGATGTGCACGCCGCCGTTGTCGCGGCCGGTGCGGACATAGCCGTCCATGGCCGCGGGCTGCGGGTCCCGGCCGAGGACGTCGTCGTCGTACGCCGTGCCCGGCGCCTTCATGGAGCGCAGGGCGGTGCCGGTGACGCGCGGGGCGAGCAGGCCCGCGCCGATCAGCCAGTCGGCCTCGGCCGCGGACTGGCCGAGCGCGTACTGCTTGATCAGTGAGCCGAAGACGTCGGAGATCGACTCGTTGAGCGCGCCGGGCTGGCCGAAGTAGGTCAGGTTGGCGGTGTGCTGGGTGACGCCGTGGGTCAGCTCGTGGCCGATGACGTCCACCGGGATGGTGAAGTCCAGGAAGATCTCGTTGTCGCCGTCGCCGAACACCATCTGCTCGCCGTTCCAGAAGGCGTTGTCGTAGTCCGTGCCGAAGTGCACGCTCGCGTCCAGCGGCAGCCCCTCGCCGTCGATGGAGTTGCGTCCGTACGCCTTCAGATACAGCTCGAAGGTGGCGCCGAGGCCCGTGTAGGCGCGGTTGACCGTGGCGTCCGCACCGGGTTCGGCGCCCTCCTCGCGGACCTTCGTGCCTGGCAGGTCCTGCTGGTGGCCGGCGTCGTAGATGGTGCGGTGCGGCTGGTCGGCCACCGTCCCGGCGGGCGCGGCGACGGCGGGCGCGCCGATCACCGTGGTCAGGCGGCGGTGGGTGCGCTGGTAGGCGTCGTGCTCCAGGGAGCGGCGGGCGGGTCCGGAGAGCGTGGGGTCCTCGTTCCGGGCGAGCCTGTCGAGGACGTGCGGCGGCACGATCGTGCAGAAGACGGGCTGGAAGCCCCCGTTGGTCGTCATGCCCGGCACCCTTGCACTGTGTGATCCGACTGTCACTACTCGCAACCATGATTGGTGAAATACGGTGACATCGGGCTCACTCCGCGTAGTCAAAGTGGTATGGCGCACTTTTTGTCCGTTTTGCCCCCACGGTCCCGCATACTGATACGAACCCTCGCGGTGAGGCGTCGCTCGGCTAGCATGCGGAGCATCATGCGTTTCGGGCTGCTCCTTCTTAGCTGCCGCGGCGAGGGCCTGTAGTCGAGGCCGACTCCCTCCCCGCGGAGCTTGGCGTTGCGTCGTCGGCCGTCCTTCCGGACACCTTCCAAGGAGCCCCCGCATCATGGCCAACCGCCAGCAGCCCAGTTCCATGCCGATCCACAAGTACGGCCGCTACGAGCAGGTCGACATCCCGGACCGCACCTGGCCGCAGCAGCGCGTCACCGTCGCCCCCCGCTGGCTCTCCACCGACCTGCGGGACGGCAACCAGGCCCTGATCGACCCGATGTCGCCCGAGCGCAAGCGCCGGATGTTCGACCAGCTGGTCAAGATGGGCTACAAGGAGATCGAGGTCGGCTTCCCGGCCTCCGGCCAGACCGACTTCGACTTCGTGCGCTCGATCATCGAGGAAGAGGGTGCGATCCCCGAGGACGTCACCATCTCCGTACTGACCCAGGCCCGCGAGGACCTGATCGAGCGGACCGTGGAGTCCCTGAAGGGCGCCCGCCGGGCCACCGTCCACCTGTACAACGCCACCGCGCCGGTCTTCCGCCGGGTCGTCTTCCGCGGCTCCAAGGACGAGATCAAGCAGATCGCCGTCGACGGCACCCGCCTGGTGATGGAGTACGCCGAGAAGCTGCTGGGCCCGGAGACCGAGTTCGGCTACCAGTACTCGCCGGAGATCTTCACCGACACCGAGCTGGACTTCGCGCTGGAGGTCTGCGAGGCGGTCATGGACGTCTACCAGCCGGGCCCGGGCCGCGAGATCATCCTCAACCTGCCCGCCACGGTGGAGCGTTCGACCCCGTCGACGCACGCGGACCGCTTCGAGTGGATGAGCCGCAACATCTCCCGCCGTGAGCACGTCTGCATCTCCGTCCACCCGCACAACGACCGCGGTACGGCCGTCGCCGCCGCCGAGCTGGCGCTGATGGCGGGCGCCGACCGCGTCGAGGGCTGCCTGTTCGGGCAGGGCGAGCGCACCGGCAACGTCGACCTGGTCACCCTGGGCATGAACCTGTTCTCCCAGGGCGTCGACCCGCAGATCGACTTCTCCGACATCGACGAGATCCGTCGTACGTGGGAGTACTGCAACCAGATGGAGGTCCACCCGCGCCACCCGTACGTGGGCGACCTGGTCTACACGTCCTTCTCCGGCTCCCACCAGGACGCCATCAAGAAGGGCTTCGATGCCATGGAGGCCGACGCCAGGGCCAAGGGCGTCACCGTCGACGACATCGAGTGGGCGGTCCCGTACCTGCCGATCGACCCGAAGGACGTCGGCCGCTCCTACGAGGCGGTCATCCGCGTCAACTCGCAGTCCGGCAAGGGCGGTGTCGCGTACGTCCTGAAGAACGACCACAAGCTGGACCTGCCGCGCCGGATGCAGATCGAGTTCTCGAAGATCATCCAGGCCAAGACGGACGCCGAGGGCGGCGAGGTCACCGGCGGCGACATCTGGTCGGTCTTCCAGGACGAGTACCTGCCGAACCCGGACAACCGGTGGGGCCGCATCCAGGTCCGCACCGGCCAGTCGACGACCGACACCGACGGCGTGGACACCCTGACCGTCGAGGCGACGGTCGACGGCGAGGACACCGTCCTGACCGGTACCGGCAACGGTCCGATCTCGGCGTTCTTCGACGCCCTGCAGTCCATCGGCATCGACGTACGCCTGCTGGACTACCAGGAGCACACGATGAGCGAGGGTGCCTCCGCGCAGGCCGCCTCCTACATCGAATGCGCGATCGACGACAAGGTCCTGTGGGGCATCGGCATCGACGCGAACACGACGCGTGCCTCGCTGAAGGCCGTCGTCTCCGCGGTGAACCGCGCCGCCCGCTGACCCACGCCGACCAGCACTTTCGGGGCCCTGACCGCTGTATACGGCGGTCAGGGCCCCGTCACTTATCGGCCACCGCACCCCTCAGGTCACGGACAGGTCTCGTACGAGGTACTGACTCAGCCTCCTCGATGTGGCTAACATCACGCCAGCGCGGCGATGTTGCCGCGTCGTTACGGAGGTGCGACGTGCTGCCAGTACGGGGACGAGACGACCGTGCCACCCGGGCTGTGCGCCTCCTGGGCACCCGCACCGCATGGACACCCGTGGGGGACGGCGAGTTCTATTGCCCCGGCTGCGGAGGCGACCGCAACTACCAGCGGCTCACCGGCCGCCGCCGCTTCACCTTCCTCGGGGTGCCCGTGCTGCCGCGCGGGGCGACCGGACCGGTCGTGGAGTGCGCCGCCTGCCGCCACCACTTCGGCACCGACGTCCTCGACCACCCCACCACCCGCCGCTTCTCCGCGATGCTCCGCGACGCCGTGCACACCGTCGCCCTTGCCGTCCTGGCCGCCGGCGGCGCCTCCTCCCGTACGGCCCTGGAGAGCGCCGCCACCGCGGTCCGCGCCGCCGGCTTCGAGGACTGCACCGAGGACCAGCTGGCCGCCCTGGTCGAAGCCCTCGCCGCCGACACCGGCCGGGTCCTCGGCGGGCCGTGCGGCGCGAGCCTCGCCATAGAACTGCACGAGGCCCTCGACCCGCTCGCCCCGCACCTCGCCCCGGTCGGCCGCGATTCCCTGCTCCTGCAGGCCGCGCGCATCGCCCTGGCCGACGGCCCCTACACACCCGCGGAACGGGACGCACTGGCCACGATCGGCGCAGCGCTCACCATCTGCACCGACGACGTGAACCGGCTGCTGGCCGCCGCGCGGACTCCGTCCTGACCCGTGCCCGTGACGTGCGTCCGATCGGTCAGCGCCTGATCAGACCCAGGTCGGTGGCGGCGGCGACGGCGGCGGTGCGTGAGTCGACGCCGAGCTTGGCGTAGACGCGGGCCAGGTGCGACTTGACCGTGCCCTCGGTGAGGTGGAGCCGCCGGCCGACGGCCTGGTTGGACAGCCCCGCCGCGACCAGGGCGAGGACTTCCGTCTCCCGCCGGGTCAGCGCGGCGCCGGGGTCACGCAGCCGGTTCATGAGCCGGTCGGCGACCGTGGGAGCCAGGGCGGTGCGTCCCGCGGCGGCGGTGCGCACGGCGGCCGCGAGATCCTCGGGAGGGGCGTCCTTGAGGAGGTAGCCGGTGGCGCCGGCCTCGATGGCCGGGAGGGTGTCGGCGTCCGAGTCGTACGTGGTCACGATCAGCACCCGGGGAGCGCCCGGCCGCGCGGTGATCGCGGCGGTCGCCTCGGCACCGCCCATTCCCCTGCCGAACTGCAGGTCCATCAGCACGACGTCGATGTCACCCGCGGCGGCACGGACGACGGCGTCCTCGGCGGTGGCGGCCTCGGCCACCACGACGAGGCCGGGTTCGGTCTCCAGGACGGCGCGCAGCCCGGCCCGCACCACGGGATGGTCGTCGGCGACCAGGAGGCGGATGGCGGAGTCGGTCACGGGCGGGCCTCGGTCTCGGCGGGTGGGGCGAGGGGGAGCCGGGCGGCCAGGGCGGTGCCGTGGCCAGGGGCGGACTCTATGGTCAGGGTGCCGCCGAGCGCGCCGAGCCGGGCGCGCATGGAGGCCACACCGAAGCCGCCCCGCTCCGGGTCGGGCGCGGGCAGCCCGGCGGGGTCGAAACCGATGCCGTCGTCGACGACGTCGAGAGCGACATGACCGCCGCACCGGCCGAGGGTGACCTCGACGGTGGTGGCCCGTGCGTGCCGGACGGTGTTGGCGACGGCGGACTGGGCGACGCGCAGCAGGACGACCTCGTACGGCGTCGGCAGCGGTGCCGGATCACCGCTGAGGCGGAACCGGGCGGCGAGCCGGTGCCGGGCACCGGTGGTGGCACACAGCCGTTCCAGGGCGTCGGCCAGGGTGGTCCCCTCCAGGGCGGGCGGGGCGAGGGCGGCGACGAAGCGGCGGGCCTCGGCGAGATTGTCGACCGCGGCCTGCCGGGCCTGACCGACGTAGCGGGCACTGTTCTCCGGAGCGCCGGGCAGGGCCCGCTCGGCGGCGCGCAGCAGCAACTGGATGCTGGACAGGCCTTGGGCCAGGGTGTCGTGGATCTCCCGGGCCAGGCGTTCGCGCTCGGCCAGCACACCGGCCGTGTGCTGGGCCTCGGCCAGGTCCGCGCGGGTGGCGGTGAGTTCCTCGATCAGACGCCTGCGCTGTTCGCTCTCCCGGTACAGGGCCTGGTACCCCCACACCACGGCGACCGCGACGGCGGCGCCGAGCGCCGGGCCGATCGCCATGGCCGCGCCGAAGGAGCCCTGGTGGAGGGCGAACGCGGTGATCGCCGCGAGCGCGGTCGCGGTCACAGCGGCCAGGCCGGCCCGCCGCGGCAGCAGGTGGAGCTGGAGGAAGTACAGCGGGAAGGCGACCCACACCCCGTCGGCGGTCAGGCCCAGCAGCACCAGCCACACCGCGCCGACGGCGGCCAGCCACCCGACGGCGGCCCGCCGGTCGCCGCGGACACGGGGCACGAGCGGGCCGGCCGCGTACACCAGCCCGCACGCCACGGCCACGGCGACCGTCGCCCCGGCGTGCGGCCGGCCTTCCGCCACGGCGCGGCCGGCCGCCAGGGCGAGCAGGCCGACGATCAGCAGGTGCAGGCACCAGGACAGGGTCCGGGTGGTCGGGGTCAGGGCGGGAGCGGGGGTGTTCACAGTCCCACCAGCCTAAGGAACCGTTCCGGGCCCGGCCTCCGCCGAAAGTTACAAACCGCGCGCCGCCTTTCGGTCCGCGAAGTGCCGTCCGTCGCCGGATGCCCGGCCGGGGCACCGGCGGCGAGGCTGGGGCCCCATCGCATCCACACCGCTGGAAAGGGCAGGCCAAGGTGTTCGTCGCCTGGAGAGATCTGAAGTTCGCCAAGGGGCGGTTCGCCCTCATGGGAACCGTCATCGTGCTCATCACCCTGCTGGTCGGGCTGCTCTCCGGACTGACCGCGGGCCTGGGCCGGCAGAACATCTCCGCCATCACCGGCCTGCCGGCCGACAGGATCGCCTTCCATGTGCCCGGCGGGGCCCAGGAACTGTCGTACGCCAACTCGACCGTCACCGCCGAGCAGTGGCGGCGGTGGGCCGAGGTCCCCGGAGTCACCGGCGCCGAACCGCTGGGCATCAGCACCACCCGGGCCACCGCGGGCGACCGGAGCACCGGGGTCTCCGTGTTCGGCGTCCGGCCCGGCTCCCGCCTGGCCCCCGACGGCAGCCGGATCACGGGGCACACGGCGGTGCTGTCCGGCACGGCCGCCGACGACCTGGGCCTCGAGCCCGGGGACGGCTTCACGCTGGCCGGACAGAAGCTGACCGTGGCCGCCGTCCGGGGCGACGCCTCCTTCAGCCACACCCCCGTGATCTGGACCGGCCTCGACGCCTGGGCGAAGACGGCGCCCCCCGCGCGCACCGGCGCCGGCCCGACCGCGACCGTGATCGCCCTGAGCACCGGCTCCGGCGCCGACATCGGCGCCGCCGACCGGGCCATCGGCACCAGAACGGTCCCGAAGGACGACTCGCTGTCCGCGATCGGCTCGTACGCCTCCGAGAACGGCTCCCTGCAGCTGATGCGCGGCTTCCTCTTCGCCATCTCCGCCCTGGTCGTCGGCGCCTTCTTCACCGTCTGGACCATCCAGCGCAGCGGCGACATCGCCGTCCTCAAGGCACTCGGCGCCTCCACCGCCCAGTTGCTCGGCGACGCCCTCGGCCAGGCCGCGGTCCTCCTGACCGGCGGCACCCTCCTCGGCACCGGCATCGCCGCCGGTCTCGGCGCCCTCGTCACGGGAAGCGCGGTGCCGTTCCTGCTCACTCCCACCACGGTCCTCGTCCCCGCCGCCGTGATGGTCCTGCTCGGCGCGCTCGGGGCCGCCCTGTCCGTCCGCCGCATCACCTCCGTCGACCCGCTGACCGCCCTGGGGAGCGCCCGATGAGCCTGAACCTGACCGACGTCACCCTCACCTACCCCGACGGCGAGTCCCGCCTGACCGCCCTCGACCACGTCACGCTGGACGTGCCCAAGGGCAGCCTGACGGCCGTGGTCGGCCCCTCCGGATCCGGCAAGTCCAGCCTTCTCGCCGTGGCCGCCACCCTCATCACCCCCGACGCCGGCACGGTCACCATCGACTCCACCACCACGACCGGCATGACCCGCGACGAACTGACCCGGCTGCGCCGCGACAAGATCGGCATCGTCTTCCAGCAGCCCAACCTGCTGCCCTCCCTCACCGCGGCCGAGCAGCTCCAGGTCATGGCCCGGATCGACGGCCGGTCACCGGCCAGGGCCCACGGCCGGGCCATGGAACTGCTCGACGCGGTGGGCGTCGCGGCCCAGGCCGGACGCCGCCCCCACCAGCTCTCCGGCGGCCAGCGCCAGCGCGTCAACATCGCCCGCGCCCTGATGAACGGCCCCGCCGTCCTTCTGGTCGACGAACCCACCAGCGCCCTGGACCACGAACGCGGCGCCGCCGTCGTCGACCTGATCACCCGCCTCACCCATGAGCAGGCCATCGCCACCGTCCTGGTCACGCACGACCGCACACACCTCACCGCGGTCGACCGGATCGCCGAGGTCCACGACGGACGCCTCCGCCTCGCGACGGCACCCTGCTGACCGGGGCCCCGGAAAGAGGCTTGGGAACCTGGAAGGAGGCTTGGGCCACGAGCCGGGGCGCGTGATCCCCGGGACCATGGGGACGCCCCCCCCGGGCGGATCCGCGCCCGGCCGGACCGCGCTCGCCCCGGACGTGCCCGATCGACCCGCGCCCTCGTGATACTCCCCAGGGAGTAGTCCGCCCGCCCGGCCGCCCTGCGCAGTACCGCCGAACTCGCTCCCGCGCCCGACGAACGAGCCCCTTTCCGGCGGAAGTCTGGAAGCCGTATCCAGACATCCGCTCCGGAGGGAGGGCCCGTTTCCATGGGGGCCGCGAAAACACGTGTGAGAGGCGGGCGGCGAGGCCTGCCCTGGCTGGTGCTGGGCCTGTGGGTGGTCCTGCTCGCCGTGGCCGGGCCGTTCGCCGCCAAGCTCGGCGACGTCCAGCACAACCGCACGACCGACTACCTGCCCGCCTCCGCCGACTCCACCCGGGTGGCCCGGCTCCAGGACCGCCTCCCGGGCGGCCAGACGACCGAACTGGTCCTCGTCTACCACCGCGCGAGCGGCCTGACCGCCACCGACCGGGCCACCGCCGGCGCGCAGGTCGACGCCCTCGCCCACCGGCACACCCTCACCGGCCGCACCCCGCAGGGCATACCGTCCGCCGACGGCACCACCCTCATGTACCCGGTCACCAGCAACGAGCCCGGCACCGACGAGAAGAAGCGCGACGCCTTCGTCGACGACGTCCGCAGCATCGTCCACGACACCGGCGGACTCTCTGCCGACGTCGGTGGCCCGGCCCCCCTCGCCACCGACGCCTCGGGTGTCTACAAGTCCCTCGGCGGCCCGCTGCTCTACACCACCGTCGCCGTCGTCGCGATCCTGCTGATCCTCATCTACCGCAGCCCACTGCTGTGGCTGGTCCCGCTCGTCGTCGCCGGTGTTGCCGACTTCCTCGCCCGGGCCGCCGCCTACGCCCTCAACCAGGCCTTCGGCACCGCCGTCACCGGCGCGAGCACCGGCATCATGACGATCCTCGTCTTCGGCGCCGGAACCGACTACGCCCTGCTCCTCGTCTCCCGCTACCGCGAGGAGCTACGACGCCACGAGCGGCCGTACGACGCGATGCGGGCGGCGCTGCGCGGATGCGGGCCCGCCGTCCTCGCCTCCTCCGGCACGGTGGCCGTCGGCCTGCTGTGTCTGCTCGCCGCGGACCTCAACTCCAGCCGGGGCATGGGCCCGCTCGGCACGGTCGGTGTGCTGTGTGCGCTGGCCGCCATGCTGACCCTGCTGCCCGCCGTCCTGGTCCTGCTGGGCCGCCGTCTGTTCTGGCCGCTCATCCCCGCCTACGGCTCCACGCCCAAGGCCGCCCGCCGGTCGCTGTTCGCCGCGATGGGCTCCTCGGCCGGGCGCCGCCCGCTGACCGTCCTCGCGTCCGGCGCCGCCCTGCTCGGCGCGCTGGCGCTGGGCGCGCTGAACCTGCCCGGGCCGCTCAAGCAAGTGGACACCTTCGTCGACCGGCCCGACTCCGTCACCGCCATGCAGACCGTGGCGAAGGCCTACCCGGAGCGCTCCGCACAGCCCATCGAGATCCTCACCCCCGCCGGCCGGGCCGACGCCGCCCTGGCAACCATCCGGGGTACGAAGGGAGTGGCGGACGCGCGGCAGGGCCGTACCGGCGTCGGCTGGACCGAGATCACGGTGACCGCGTCCGCCCCGCCCCAGTCCACCGCCGAGACCGCCACGATCGAGGCACTGAGGCACCGGCTGGTCGGCTCCCACGTCGGCGGACCCAGCGCCCAGCAGCTCGACCTGACGGACACCAGCGCCCGCGACCGGATGGTCGTCGTACCGATCGTCCTGCTCTCCGTGCTGCTGATCCTGATCGCCCTGCTGCGGTCCCTGGTCGCTCCGCTGCTGCTGGTGGTCGCCGTGGTTGCGGTGTGGGGAGCGGCACTTGGCCTCGGCGGGCTGGTCTTCGGGCCGCTGTTCGGCTTCCACGGCACTGATCCCGGCCTCGGCCTGCTGTCCTTCGTGTTCCTCGTCGCCCTCGGCGTCGACTACGGCATCTTCCTGATGCACCGGATGCGGGAGGAGTCGCTCCGAGGCGCCGAGCCCGCCGCGGCCGCGCTGACGGCACTGCGGACCACAGGCGGGGTCATCGCCTCGGCCGGACTCGTCCTCGCCGCCACCTTCGCGGTGCTGACCAACATGGGGCTCGTCCAACTCGTCGAGCTGGGCTTCGTCATCGCGGTCGGGGTCCTGCTGGACACTTTCCTCGTCCGCACCTACCTGGTGACCAGCGCGAGCGTGGCGCTGGGCAGGGCGGTGTGGTGGCCGGGGCGGCTGTCCAGGGCACCGGAGACGGCGCGCGCCGAGCGCGCACCGGAACCCGTGGGCTGAACCGTCGGGCGCCCCTGCCCTGGGCGGGGGCGCCCGCCTACCGGAAGATGAACCCCGTGCAGGAAACCACGACCACGACAGGCCGCCGCCCCCCGAGGATCCCGGCGGCGGTGCGCGGCGTCCCGGCGGCGGGACGGCCCCGCCAAGGCGAGCGGATCGTCGCGGCGATCAACCGCAATCCCCTCACCGCCCCGCACGCCACCCGCAACGACGCCCTGCTCGCCCTCGCCCTCGCCGTGCCGGCCGTGTGCCTCGCCCTGTTCACCGACCCGGGCCGCCGCCCCGACGCGCTCGGCTGGGCGCTGCTGCTCGCCGCACACGTACCGCTCGTGTGGCGGCGCCGCCACCCCCTGCTGGTGCTCGCCGCCGCGGTGGCCCTCATCGCGACGTACAACGCCCTCGACAACAACCACTCCGCGACGATCCCGGCCGGGCTCACCGCGCTCTACACGGTCGCCGTCACCAGTCGCCCCCTGCGCACCGTCCTGACGGGCATCACCGTCCTCACCGTCATCGTGGGCGTGATGACGACGGTGAACACCCACCATGCCTTCCAGGTGCTGCGCACCTCCGGCTGGGTGGTCGCCGTGCTCTTCCTCGGCGTCGCCGTCCGCTCCCACCGCCGGCACATCGCCGCGATCGTCGAACGCGCCGAACGCGCCGAACGCACCCGCGAGGAGGAGGCCCGCCGCAGAGTCGCCGAGGAGCGGCTGCGCATCGCCCGTGACCTGCACGACCTGCTCGCCCACAGCATCACCCTCATCGGCGTGCAGACCTCGGTCGCCGCGCACGTCCTGACCGCCGACCCCGAGCGGCTCGACCGGGAGACGGTCGCCAAGGCGCTGGACGACATCGCGGAGACCTGCCGCACCGCACGCGGCGAGCTGCGCGCCACCCTGGAGGTACTGCGGGAGCACGGCTCCTTGGACGCCCGCGGCCCCCTGCCCGGACTCGACGGCCTGCCCGACCTGGTGGAGGCGGCGCGCCTCGCGGGCGCCCGCGTCGAGCAGACCCTACGGGTACGCAAGGCACCGCCCGCCGTGGGCGCTGCCGCGTACCGCATCGTGCAGGAGGCGCTGACCAACGTGGTACGGCACGCCGGCCCCGAACCAGCCGTCAGCATCGACCTCTACGCGCGGGACGGCGCTCTGCACCTGACGGTGACCGACGACGGAACCGGCCCCACCCCCGGCGGCACGCCCGGCTACGGACTGGTCGGCATGCGGGAGCGAGCCCGCAGCGTGGGCGGCACCCTCGACGTCGGACCACGCACGCGGGGCGGTTTCGAGGTGAGAGCCGTACTGCCCACGACGACCACCGCGGAAGGGACCGGATGAGCGCCGTTCGCGTACTGCTCGCCGACGACCAGGCCCTCGTCCGGGCCGCCTTCGCCATGCTCGTGGAGTCCGCGCCGGACATGGAGGTCGTCGGACAGGCCGCCACCGGTCGCGAGGCCGTCGACCTCGTCCGCACCGCACGCGCCGACGTGGTGCTGATGGACGTCCGCATGCCCGACCTCGACGGCATCGAGGCGACCCGGCTGATCGCCGCCGACGAGGACCTGGCCGGGGTGAAGGTGCTGGTCCTCACCACCTACGACACCGACGAGAACATCGTGGACGCGCTGCGCGCCGGCGCCTCCGGGTTCCTGGTGAAGGACACCCGTCCGGCTGAACTTCTCGACGCGATCCGCACGGTCGCCGCGGGCGAGGCACTGCTCTCCCCGGGGCCGACGGCACGGCTGATCGAGCGGTTCCTGCGCAGCCCCTCCCCGCCCGTGACGGGCGGCCCCGAGTGCCTGTCGGGCCGGGAGCGGGAGGTGCTGACGCTGGTCACCCGGGGCCTCAACAACACCGAGATCGCCGAGGCGTTGGGGCTGAGCCCGCTCACCGCGAAGACTCACGTGAGCCGGATCATGGGCAAGCTCGGGGCGCGCGACCGGGCCCAGCTGGTCATCGTGGGCTACGAGTCGGGGCTGGTGATTCCGGGGAGCATGTGAGGCGTGATCCCGCTGAGCCGCGCACTTCTCGCCGCCACCGCGTTCCTCACCCCGCTCACCGGCGGCCTCCACCCGGCCCACTCCACGCCGCACGGCTGCGTCTCCTCCGTGCCGTACGTGGGCGGGAAGGGCGGCTACGACACGTACCGCATCCCCGCGACCGTCGTCACCCGGCGCGCCACGGTCCTGGCCTTCGCCGAGGGCCGGCACACGGGCGCCGCCGACACCGGCGACATCGATGTCGTCCTGCGCCGCTCCACCGACGGCGGCTGCACCTGGGGCCCGCTGAAGGTGGTGGCCGCCGGACACGGGGACACCCGCGGCAATCCGGCCCCCGTGGTCGACCCGCGCTCGGGTGCCGTCGTGCTCGTGACCTCGTACAACAGCGGGTCCGTGACAGAGGCTCAGATCATGCGCGGCGAGGTCACGCCCGAGCGGGGCCGCCGGGTGTTCGTCCAGCGCAGCACGGACGACGGCCGCCGCTTCACGCGCCCGCGGGAGATCACGGCCGCGGTGAAGCCGGCCGGGTGGCGCTGGTACGCGACCGGCCCCGGCCACGCGGTCGCCCTCACCCGCGGCCCGCACACCGGCCGCCTCCTCGTCCCCGCCGACCACTCCGCCGCCCCGCCTCCCGGCTCCTCCGACACCGGCCGGGAGCCCCGGTACTACGGCGCCCACGCCCTCTACAGCGACGACGGCGGCCGCACCTGGCACCTGGGCTTCGTTGACGACGCCTACGACGGCGTGACCAACGCCAACGAGACCGGCGTCGCCCAACTCCCGGACGGCCGCCTGTACATCAGCTCCCGCAACCAGAACGGCAGCGGCGTCGGCCACCGCATCGACACCTACAGCGACGACGGCGGCAGGAGTCTCGCCCGTCCCTTCGCCGTCCAGCGCACCCTGAACGACGTCCCGGTGGTCGAGGGCAGCGTGCTCCAACTGCGCAAGGGCCCGTTGCTGTTCTCCGCCCCGTCGGTGCCGACCGCCCGCAGGGCGATGGCACTGTGGTCGAGCACGAACGCGGGCCGTACCTTCACCAAGGCGCTGACGCTGTCTTCCCGGTGGGCGGCCTACTCCGACCTCGTGCAACTGGACCACGACAGCGTCGGGCTCCTGTACGAGACGGGGGTGACCGGGCCGTACGAGACGATCGAGTTCCGCCGGCTGCGGCTGCCCCGGCCTGCCAATTGACCGACGCTTTAAGCCTTGTTGACACGACTGACGTTGTCCGTATCGGTCTGCACATGTGAGCATCGAAGGTCGTTCAGTGAACGAAAGTGATTGAACGCGACAAGACATTTCTGATGAGGGGGAAGGCGCTGTGGGCAGCGCTGAGCCGACGGGATCGGCGGGGGCGACGGACGAGACCGGAGTGCATCCGCCCAGGTCGGCGCTGGCGGACATCGCCGAGCAGACAGTCGTGGGCACGGACCCCACGCCGCCGCCTGCCGAGGCGCTCCCCGTACCCCAACCGACGCCGGACACCGTCTCGTTCGCTACCGCACAGCAGCCTGCCCGGGCAGAAGCGCTGCTCACTCCGCAGCAGGCCACCCAACTCCGGTACCACCAACGTAAGTTCCGCATGAGGCTGGGTGAGTTCCGGCGCCGACGCGTCCTCGTCCCGTACGGGGAGAACGGTGCGGCCCTGACGGTGGAGATGAGCGGGGCACGGTGGTTGCTCGTATTCACCGACGAGGCTGCGCTGGGGCGGTATGTGAGGGCGCGCGGGGAAGGCGACCGGAGCTGGCGGTACCGGGCGGTGTGGGGTGCCGCGGTGCTGGATGCCGGTGTACCGGCGGTGGCCGGGACCGGGCTGCCGTGCGGGGTATTGGTGGATGCCGGTGATGGTGAGCGGGGGTTGGTGCTGCCGCCGGTCGTCGGGATCGTGCCGGACGTGGTCGCCGTGGACGGGCCGGAATCAGGCGCGGTCGATGACACCGGAACCGGAACACGTACACGTGACGTACTGGACATGGACTCCGGTGCCGAAGCCGGATGACTGACGGGGGAGGAACGGCAGTGACGACGCCGAGCGGGGGCGGGCAGCCGGATCTGCAGGTGCAGGGGCTGAAGTCGATCGCCGAGGGGATCAACAAGGCTCTGAGCGAGCTGGATTCGCTGGGCACGATGAAGGGCTGGGCAGGCGCGGGTCGCGGCTTCACCAGCCTGGAGATGGACGGCATGGACGTCGGTGACGACCATCTCGGCGCGATGCTGCACACCTTCTGCGAGCGCTGGCAGTGGGGCGTGCGCGATCTGATGGAGGAGGGCAACGCTCTCGCGGAGGGGATGGGGCTGGCAGCAGGCACCTTCCACCAGACGGACGAGTACGTGAAGGGCTCGCTGAAGATCGCCTACAACTCCGTGGCCGGGGATCCCTTCGCCGCCAACGACAAGGTGGAGAAGGAGAGCCTGGACCAGATCAACCATGCGGCGATGACGACGGGTTATGGCGAGAAGGACCGCGACAACCTGGTGAACTCCGTGAAGCAGACCGGGAAGGGCATGCTCACGGACGTGGAGACGAGCGAGGGCGTGCCGGGCAGTCCGATCCCGATCTCGCCGTCGATCGTGCGGGACGTGGCCGGGTCGGGTGACGGCAACTGATGTCGCTCACAGGGAAGTTCAACAGTGCCCTGGGGTCGCTGAAGTCCGGCTACGACGATGTCAAGCGGGCGACGGGTCATGTCATCGACGAGGGCGCCCATGGCGTGGGCGACGCGCTCGACTGGGCCGGTGCGCACGGTGCGGCCGACAAGGTCGACGGCTGGGGTGACTCCACCGCGTCCAAGCTGGGCGCGCACGTGGACGAGCAGCAGCTGGACGAGAGTTCGGACCCGAAGGAACTGATCCACGGCAACCCGGCGAAGCTCCGTGAGACGGCGGTGCATCTGCGGAACTTCGCGCAGTCCTTCGGCGCTGTAGCGACAGGCATGCAGCAGCTGGACTCGTCGGAGTTCAAAGGCGAGGCCGCCGACACCTTCCGACAGAAGTTCGCCACGCACCAGGTCAAGTGGCGTCGGGCCGCCGAGGCCTGCGGGGAGGCCTCCTCGGCCCTGGAGAACTTCGCGCATACCGTGGAATGGGCACAGTCCCAGGCCCGGGAGGCGGTGGCGAAGTACCGCGAGGGCAATGCCGCCTCGCAAGCCCACCAGCAGAAGGTGGAGACGTACAACGACGCCGTCGACGCAGGCAAGAAGGACCCCGGCCCGAAACCCTCGGACCAGGACCCCGGCGACGAGGCCAAGCACGTGGCCGAACAGATCCTGACCGCCGCCCGACGCCAGCGCGACCACCTCGCCGCAGAGGCCGCCGAGCGCGTCAAACTCGCCTTCCAGCACGCCCCGCACGAGCCGTCGGCCCTCAACCAGCTGAAACTCGACGGCGCGGACGTACTGGATGCCGCCAAGACGGAGGACATGCGCTTCTTCGGCGGTTTCATGCGCGGCCTCGGCGACCTGAACAACCTGGCGCGCAATGCGAACCCGCTCGATCCGTACGCGATCACGCACCCGTACGAGGCTGCTCAGGCCAAGGTGGAACTCTTGGGCGGCGCGGTCCATATGCTCACCCATCCCACCCAGACCGCCGACGGTCTCTGGAAGTCCTTCCTGGAGGACCCCGGCGGGGTCGGCGGCGAACTCGCTCCCCAGTTCCTGATCCCGGAGGCGGGGGCCGAGGAGGCCGCCGTCGACGGCGCCCGGGTCGCGGAGGACGGGGCGAAGGGGGCCGAGGGGGTGACGGCCGGCGAACGGGGCGCGGAGGGTGAGGCCGGGAACACCGCCCGCGAGGAGGCGAACAACAACCCGCAGGATCACTCCCGTCAAAAGGACGCCGTGAAGGACTGTGGCGACCCGGTTGATGTCGCCACCGGCAAGATGTTCCTGCCGCAGACGGACGCGGCCCTCCCTGGTGTGCTGCCGTTGGTCCTCAAGCGGCGGGTGGAGTCCGGCTATCGCCTGGGCCGCTGGTTCGGCCGCTCTTGGTCCTCCACCCTGGACCAGCGTCTGGAGATCGACGCTCAGGGAGTCGTCTTCGTCACGGAGGACGGCCTGCTCCTGGCGTACCCGCACCCGGCACCGGGCCTACCCACCCTCCCGTCTCACGGCCCCCGCTGGCCCTTGGACCGCGTGGCCGACGGCTACAGGATCACGGACCCGGGCACGCTACGCACCTGGCACTTCGCTGACCGGGGCGAGAACCTGGCCGTCCTGGAGCAGATAGACGATCGCAACGGCAACTGGATCACGTTCGAGTACGACGAGGAGGGCACGCCGCGGGCTGTAGTGACGAGCGCCGGTCAGGGCGTCCGCATCGCCACGGAGTCGGGCCGCGTAACGGCCTACCACCTGGCGGAGACCGGCCAGGAGTTGAAGCGCTTCGGCTACAGGGAGGGCAACCTCACGGAGGTCATCAACTCCTCGGGGCTGCCCCTCCGCTTCACCTACGACGACGCGGGCCGGGTCACGTCCTGGACGGACACGAACGACCGCAGCTACACGTACGAGTACGACGACCAGGACCGCTGCACAGCCCAGACCGGCTCCGCGGGCCACATGGCGACGCGCTTTTCCTATCAGGATCCGGACCCGGAGACGGGCCTGCGCTTGACCACGGCGACCAACGGCGAAGGCCACACCCGGCGTTTTCAGATCAACGAGGCCCGGCAGGTGGTGGCCGAGATCGACCCGCTCGGCGCCGAAACCAGGTATCGACGTGACCGCTACAACCGCCTGCTGTTCCAGGCGGACCCGCTGGGCCACACGACGACGTTCCGCTACGACGACGAAGGCAAACTCACGTCGGTGGTCCGCCCGGACGGTCGCGAGGCGAGGGCGGAGTACAACGAACTCGGCCTGCCGGTGAAGGTGGTGAACCCGGACGGTACGGTGATCCGGCAGGGATTCGACGAGCGAGGCAACCGCACGTCTGTGACGGACGCGGCGGGCCAGACCACCCGCTTCGCCTACACGGAGTCCGGCCACCTCACCTCCGTGACCGACCCACTTGGCAACACCGCAAGCGTTATCTGCGACCGAGCCGGCCTCCCGTTGGAGGTCACGGACCCACTGGGCGCGACCACCCGCTATCAGCGGGACGCTCTGGGCCGCCCGATGGCGATCACGGAGCCCACGGGCGCAACGACGACGCTGCTGGAATGGTCGACCGAGGGCCAGTTGACCCGCCGCACGGCCCTGGACGGCACAACCGAGACGTGGAGGTACGACGGCGAGGGCAACTGCACGAGCCACACGGACCCGATCGGCGGTGTTTCCCACTTCGAGTACACCCACTTCGACCTGCTGAGTGCCCGCACGGGACCGGACGGCGTGCGCTACGAGTTCGACCACGACAGCGAACTGCGTCTGACGAGGGTCACCAACCCGCAGGGCCTGACGTGGACGTACGAGTACGACGCGGCAGGCCGCCTAGTGGCGGAGACGGACTTCGACGCCCGCACGCTGACATACGCGTACGACTCCGCAGGTCGTCTCACCTCGCGCAGAAACGTTCTCGGTGACGTGGTGTCTTTCGAGCGGAACGAACTGGGCCAGGTGATCCGCAAGGACGCGGACGGTCAGATCACGACGTACGCCTACGACTTCACGGACCAGCTGGCGCAGGCAACAGGCTCCGACGGCACGACCCTCACACTCCTCCGCGACCGCTACGGCCGCCTGCATTCGGAGACGGTCAACGGCCGCGCCGTGACGTACGTCTACGACGCCCTGGGCCGCCGCACCAGCCGCACGACCCCCACAGGCGCTACCACCACCTGGTCGTACGACGCTGTGGGTCGCCGCACCGGCATGGTGGCCTCGGGCCGCGCCATCGACTTCACGTACGACGAGGCAGGCCGCGAACTGACCCGTCGGGTCGGCGAGACGGTTACCCTTGAGCACAGCTTTGACGCCCGGGGCCGCTTGACCACCCAGTCCGTCACCGGCGCCGAGCACCGCTCCGTGCAACACCGGACGTACAGCTACCGTGCCGATGGCAACCTGATCGGCATCGACGATCAGCTCTCCGGGTCCCGCCGCTTCGACCTGGACGCGGCGGGCCGGGTGACCGCTGTGCACGCGGCGGGCTGGACGGAGCGGTACGCCTACGACGAGGCGGGCAACCAGACACAGGCGTCCTGGCCGGCCAACCACCCAGGCCAGGAGGCAGTCGGCTCCCGGACCTACGCGGGTACGAGCATCACCCGCGCGGGCAACGTCCGCTACGAACACGACGCCCTCGGTCGCATCACCCTCCGCCAGAAGACTCGCCTGTCCCGCAAGCCGGACACCTGGCGCTACGAATGGGATGCCGAAGACCGTCTCACATCAGTGGTGACGCCCGACGGCACCCGCTGGCGCTATACCTACGACCCCCTGGGCCGCCGCACCGCGAAACTCCGCCTCGCTGCGGACGGCGAAACGGTCGTCGAGCGTGTCGACTTCACCTGGGACGGCACCACCCTCTGCGAACAGACCACGACGTCCCCCGACCTCCCCAACCCGGTCACCCTCACCTGGGACCACCAGGGCCTACGCCCCCTGACCCAGACGGAACGCATCACTGCGGCCGACACACCCCAGGACGAGATCGACTCCCGCTTCTTCGCCATCGTCACCGACCTCGTTGGCACACCCAGCGAACTCGTTGACGAACACGGCGACATCGCCTGGCACACCCGCAGCACTCTGTGGGGAACAACAACCTGGGCGGCCGACAGCACCGCCTACACACCCCTGCGCTTCCCCGGCCAGTACTACGACCCAGAGACCGGGCTCCACTACAACTACTTCCGCCACTACGACCCTGAAATCGGGCGGTATCTGACTCCCGACCCCCTGGGGGTCTCACCTGCGCCCAACCCGGCCACTTACGTCCACAACCCTCAAATATTGACGGATTCCTTGGGGCTCGCCCCGGATGAGTGCCCCGAGGAATCCGGAAGTCAGTGGTATCCGGATAAGGAGTATGAACCGAGCGCGGTCGCCGATCGCAATGCGGAAAACGTGGACCGTAAGGCTTGGTTCGAAACGCCGCAGGATATCCATGACCTGGTGGATAAACTGATGAAGGATCCTGACTATCCACAGCGCTTGACCGGCCCCCGCAATAACCAGGTACTCGACTTCTATCGGGGTGGAATGTCTCGCGCTGGCGCCCGATGGGCCGGCTCTCCGATCTATGACAACGGAGATCCATTCAGTCAGGCGCGCGTAATAGTCGACGGGGACGGAAATGTAGCCTACTTCGGCAGGCGCAGGGACGGTTCACATAATTATGATCAACTGATTCCTTACCCCTGGGCCAAGAGGCCGGTCCGTTAGAATGACAGTCATCATTGCAATCCGGGAGGGATCTTCATGCGGGAAGTAGAACTTGTGGCGGGCCTGGCCTCGGCAGGCCTGAAATATCTGGGCATGGTACCCGTTTCCCCTCCACTCATCCCTCCGCATCTGGCTTCCTTTGCGAACTCGACTGCCGCCGAGGGGCAAGAGTGGGCTGCAAGTATCGAAAATGATGCGCCGGATTTCCAAGAGAGAGTGAACCATGAGTGGTACATGCTCTGCGCCCATCAGGGTCTGTTCGCCGCCCAAAATCCACAGTTCCTCATTGCTGTCCGTGACGCAGAGAACGATCGTGCTGGTGTGGCATGGTGGGCGCGTGTAGCACTACAGATTGATTGGGATTTTGCAGGAGCCGGTGCCGATGCGCGTGTCACGGGGTGTGGCTGGGGACATCCCGAGTTCGTCATGCTTTCTGTCGACGGAAGCGTCATCGTTCGAGGGTCTCAGGGGGAGAAGTGGACGGATATCGTCTGCGTGCGGGACCCCCACCGTATCCCTTCGCTCAGGAGGCTGGGCGTCAGCCTATCCGAGAGTAGATCGACCCCCCAGGAAACGCGCGACGCCCTGGTCCGCTGGCTGGAGCATACGTCGGCGGAGTGACTGTGCCTTACAGCGACTCTGGCCCTCACTTCTCGGGCCCCGGAGACCTGCGACGCCCAAGGGCCGAGGAACGCATTATGATCGTTGATGAATTTATCGTAAACCCGGAGGCGCTGCGCGCCGCCTATGGGCACATGCCGAGACTGGAGGGGTGTATAAGGTTTCGATCGCTCAACCTGAATTGGCGTGGGCCTACATTGATCATTCGCGCCGATCTCCCGCAGTTTCCTGATCCAGCACCACAGGACTGGGTGACTTCGGGCTTTGATACGGTCCAGTTCCATCTGAGATTCCTGGCGGTCCAGAATCTGGCCATCCACTCATGGGAGCCCCCGGTTCTCGGCTTCCTGAAAGCAACTCATCGACCAGAGGAAAGACGCCTTCATGTTGACATTAGCGGCGACGGAATGAATCTGGCATTTGACTGCAGCGACTCGGTTACGATCGGCCATGTCAGTGCCTTCAGGGCCGATGTTGACGGCTCGGACCTGGGTTCACGTTCATTCGCAGGTCGAATCGACTCCCGTCGATACGATTCTCTGCCGGAGGTCTGGGAGAAGAGCTACTTTGAACGCATCTGACTGGCGGAGATTTCTTGCGGCCCCACATTTTCTGGGAGAGCTCTACGCGGCCGGCCCGCCAGCCCTCGACGAATGTGAACTATTCTACGTTCACGTAGACGAGCGTGAGGACTCTGTAACTCTCGGGTTCGACACAAGGTGCCTTCCATCGCACCCCGATCCGGAATGGCAAGAAAAACCCTATAATCGCTTCGAGTTTTACCTGCAGTTTTCCGGAGTAGTGGATTTCCAAGTCAGCAAGTGGACCGACGTGGAGGCCGGGGAGGTCAACGTCAGGGCTACACCGGGGGACGTGATTTCAGTGTCTTTGGGGCACGACGACTCCGGCATCAGTTTTCGCGCTTCATCGATGCGCTTGGTTCACACCCGTGTCTACCTTGCCGGTGACTCCTGATCGGCCTGAGAGGCAGAGAGCTTCATGTCGTTTGGTCCGCCGTCGGTGGCTTTCGGAACCCCGGCACCGTCTGCCTGGACGCCCCCGACGGAGATCGAGCAGGCCTTGTTCGAGGCCAAGTCGCGTGAGGACTGGGCCGCGTACTTCGACACGCTCGCGCGGGAACCACTGTATTTCGAGATACAGCGCGACAAGGCAGACACCGACCCGGACAGGACGTACTCGGTCTTCGGGCACGATCCACGTGCCGGCGGTCCCGTCTGGGCGGTGTACACCGTGGGCATGCTGCCCGCCCCTGAACCGCATCGGGTGTTCCATCGCAGCAGGCTCGGGTGGTTCGCAGAGGCATGGAAGCCGGGGCGTCCGCCGTGGATCGTGGTCAATCCGGGCAGTCCCTGTGAGGCGTTCCTCCCGGCGGCGCCACCGCACTCCGGCGCATGGGCTCAGCATTACCGGACCAGTGGCCCCCTGAGGGTCCCCGGCAGGCTGCTCACTCTCCGGGTCGGCGGCCCGCTGCACGGGTCCGTCGCCCACGGCCTCGCCTGCGGAGCGCTGCTGTGTGTCAGCAACGGCTCCGTCTGGAACGCCATGGCCTGGCACGGTACCGGGTATCGGAACGAGCTCAAGCGGCTTCGCGAGTGGTGGGGCATCACCACCCGCGAGGAATGGCAGTACTACCTCCGCGACCTACTCGCCTGCGAACAGCACAGCTCGGTCTGGGATTTCGCCCTCGGTCTGCGCCGTCGCATCGCCCGGGATTTCGGCGGGCATGTCGACCTGGGGTACTGGCGGCAGGCCGCCGCCAACCTCATCCGGGCGAACTCCGAGGGTTCGATCGTGGTGTCCGAGGACGGCGTCACCACAACCGACCCCCGCCCCGAGTCCGAGGTCGAGGCCCGCGTCGAGGGTGTGCAGCGGCTCATCGGGCGTATCACCCGCTACGAGGCCCGGATGCGTGCCGACGGTGTGCTCGGCGAGAACGGGTACGTGTCGTCCGTCGACGCCTGGGATCTCGGGCGTGCCTCGAAGATGGCCCGGTGGGGGCTGGGGGCCCGGTTCGGAACCCTTGCGGAGGCCGAGTCCGCGGTCATTCAGGCGGGGCAGGCAGCCTCCCTGTCCTACAAGTCCTGGCAGGACTTTTCCGCCGGCTACATCCTCGGGCGCTGTCTTCACTTCGACGACGAGGAGTTCGGGGACTGGTACCAGGACATGCTCGAGGCTCACCGAATCCTGATGTCCGAGCCCGGCAGTCCCTGGCTGAACATTCCGTTCCGGTGACCGCCCTGCCGGGCGGCCCCGTAACCCCTCACTTCTCGGCGAACAGCTCCGCTGCATCCGTGGCATGCACGGCTCGTTGGGCCCAGACCTCGAGTTGGTCCAGTTCCGTGCAGGCGCTCACTCGCTCGTGGACGGCGTCGGGCACCGGGATGCCGCGCCACTCCAGGATGTGAAGGATCATCTCGGCCTTGGCCTCAGCCCGACCTTGTTCCAGGCCCTGCTCTCGGCCCTCCTCGCGTACCTGCTCGGCCAGTGGGTGTCGCCAGAAGTACTGGATCGCCGTCATCAGGTCCCTCCACATCTGCTTCGCCTGGGGGTCGGCCAGGCATGAGTCGACGAACTGCACGAAGACCGCGGCACTGTCAGGGTCGATGGTCCGCAGAGCGGAGGCCAGGGACTCCAGTATGGCCGGAGCCTGCGGGCCCCGCCCGTGTGTCATGGCCGAGAGCACCGCAAGGGGTACGTCCCGTTCGGCCTGCCGCTCACTCGTGATCACCGGCACGTTGTCCGGACCCAGCACCAGCGGCCGTACCGTCAGCGAGTGCCAGTCCCGGAAGCCGAGCCGGATCGGGCGCGATGCCCAGCGTGCGGTGGCGCTGCTCTGGGTGATGACGATGAGCACGGGCTCACAGCGGTACTTCTCGTAGAGGTAGGAGAGGTAGTACGGCCAGCTGCCCCGCTTGCGGTCGTCCACCTTCCCCTGTGACTCGACCACCAGGAGGTACGTGCCCTCGTCCGTCTCCGCCCGCAGCAGCGTGTCCACCCGCCGCTCCACCGGCTCGACCTCGGTCAGGTCCACGTTCAACGCAGCGATCTCCCGCGGCTCGGGAAACGACACGTCCAGCACCCGCTGTAACGCCCGGGTCAGTAGCGCCGGGTCTTTCTGGAAGATCCGGTGCAGCGCTTCATGCGACGAGCCCACCATCACGCAGCCCCCAGCTCGCACCACACGAACTTCCCCCGGTTCCCGAACCTGGCCGACGGCTGCCAGCCCCAGTAGTCCGCACACGCCCTGACCAGCGCCAACCCCCGCCCCTCCTCCACCAGCTCGGCGACCTGCTCCAGCGACCGCGGAGGCTCCGGCGGCCCCGGGTCCGTGTCCCACGCCCCGATCCACACCACCCCCTCCGGGGAGCGGCGCACCCTGAGCGCGGCCGGCCCCTTCGTGTGCCGTACGGCGTTCGAGACCAGTTCCGCCGCGAGGAGTTCGGCGATGTCCACCATCCTGATCAGGTCGTGCATCGTCAGGATCAGGCGCAGGGTGCGGCGGCAGACGGTGACGGCTCTGAGGTCGTTCGGGATGTAGAGGGTGTAGTCCCAGGTTTCAGGCATGCGTCATCAACTCCGGTCCGAGGGAGGGGATTTCAGGAGCGGTGGCAATGCCGCAGCCGTCATGGCAGGACGACGCAGTGCGCTTCCGCTGCGTGTTCTTAACATCACAGACGGTAGACCTAGATTTTTAAGTTTTGCAAGCCGACCGCGTAACCTGACCCCGAACGAGTCGCGCATGCACGCGTGTTGGGAGGAGAGAGTCATGGCGCTGAGAAGCGAGCCAACGGCACGTCAGATGCGGTTGGCGGCTGAGTTGCGCAGGCTCCGTGACGCCGCAGGCCTCCCGGCCCGCGAGGCGGCGGAAATGCTCGGAGTCAGTTCAGCGCAGATCAGTCAGATCGAGACCGGCCTCACGGGCGTGAGCGAGAAGCGGCTGCGCCTTCTCGCCGCCAACTACTCATGCTCGGACGGTGAACTGATCGATGCCCTGGTGGCCATGGCGACCGACCGTACGCGGGGTTGGTGGGAGGAGTACCGGCAACGACTGCCCACGCCGTTCCTGGACCTCACCGAGTTGGAACACCACTCCACGTACCGGCGCGACGTGGAGTTCCTGTTCATTCCCGGCCTGCTGCAGACGCCTGCGTACGCCCGTGCCGCGTTCTCCTCCAGGATTCCCGAACTCCCCGAGGAGGATCTTGAACTGCGTGTCCAGCATCGTATGCAGCGCAAGACGATCCTCGTGGGGCCTGATCCTGCTCCCTATGAGGCGGTCATCCACGAGGCGGCACTGCGCATCAGGCTCAGCGACCGAGCCGATGCGCGGGCCCAGCTCTTCCGTGTCCTGGAACTTTCCGAGGCCGACCACATCACCGTGCGTGTCATCCCCTTCGACCTGGACGGCTTCGGCGGGGCGTGGAGCCCCGTGATGCTTGCGGGCGGTGCGGTACCCAAGCTGGACACGGCCGTTCGCGACGCACCTCATGGCACAGGCTTCATCGACTCCGAGGCTCAACTCAGCGTCTTTCGAACGCTCTTCCGTAGGGTAGAAGCTGCATCACTCGACCCCAATCGTTCGCGTGACGTCATCCACAGAGTGGCCAAGGAGCTGTGAGACCTACCGTGACCACCCCCGACAACTGGCGGAAGTCGTCCTACTCAGGCGGCGGCGACGGCAACAACTGCGTGGAGATCGCGACCGCCGTCACCCACATATGCATCCGCGACTCCAAGGCCCCGGCGAGAGCCACCCTCACCTTCCCCGCCGCATCCTTCGCCCCCTTCATGGACGCCCTGAAGGAGACTCGCCCCACGGCGTCGTAGCCGACGCAGTACTCGGTGGCATCCCAGGATCAGAGGCTAGGGCGCCGCCGCGCGACGAGGGCGGCGATGTCGTCGTCGAGCGCGCCGCCGCTGTAGGCGAGCAGGTCACGGTGGAGATGGGCGAGGAGCTGGTGGGGGGCCTCGCCGCTCCATGAGCGGACGCGTTCGGCAAGAGGGTAGAAGGTGCCGGAGCGGTCGCGGGTCTCGGTGACTCCGTCGGTGTACAGCAGTAGCTGGTCTCCGGGGTGGAAGGGGGTGAGGTCGACGTGGTAGCCGTCGCTCACCAGGTCGCCGAGGTTGAGTGGCGGCGAGGGGGCGGCGGGCTCCAGCTCTCGTACCTCGCCGCGGTGCAGCAGCAGTGGGGGAGGGTGGCCGCAGGTGACGGTCCGGACGACCGGCTCGTCGTCCGGGATCTCGGCGAGGAGCGCGGTGGCGAAGCGTTCGGCGACGACCTCCGAGCCGGGGATCTCCGGGTATTTGGCGGCGCTGCGGCTCACGCTCGTCTCCAGGCGGCGCGCGAGGTGGGGCAGGTCGGGCGCGTCGTGGGCGGCCTCGCGGAAGGCGCTGAGCAGCATCGCCGCCGCCTGCATCGCGAGCAGTCCTTTGCCGCGTACGTCGCCGATGAGCAGCCGTACGCCGTGCGGGGTGTGTATCGCCTCGTACAGGTCGCCGCCGATCCGGGCTTCCGCCGCAGCAGCCAGGTACAGGCTCTCGAGTGTGACGTGACCGAGGTGCCGTGGAATCGGATGCAGCACCGCCAGCTGGGCGGTCTCGGCCACTGAGCGGACCTGGACCAGCTGATGGGCGCGTCGGTCCAGCAGGCGGTTGAAGAAGACGGCGAACGCCGCGATCGCCACGAGGGTGGCCAGCTCGGAGTAGGCGGTCGCATCCCGCAGCGCGTCGAAGTCGGCCATCAGGCCGAGGAAGATGCCGCACGCGCCCACCCCGGTGAGCACGGTCGCCCACAGGGGCAGCAGTGCGGCGCCGGAGATCATGGCTGTGGCGAGGAAGGCGTCCGGCCTGACGGCACGGGGTGTGAAGAGGCCGATGAGCAGGCCGATGAGCAGCAGCAGAGCGGGCAGGAGGGGCAGCAACCTGGCCCGCACGCCAGCGCTGTGCGGGACTCCGCGTTTCTCAGGAGACCTCGCCATCATGCCGCTCCCCAAGGTCACACAGGTCGAGTGCAGCCCAGGTCCGGAAGTCAGGCCACCGATTTGGGTAATTTTATCGCTTCTCGTCCTGCAGCCCCTGCGCATCGCGTGAGCGGTGGTGACGCACAGGCATCACAGGGTGCCGGTACCAAGGGCCGACTGATCCGAACGAAACTGCCTAGAGCAGCCCGGCCCCGGCCAAGAACTTCCCCACCTTCGCCACCTCGTCCCCCGACAACGGCACCTGCGGCTCCGCCGTCACCGGGCAGGCGATGATTCCGCGCAGGTGCAGCGCCGCCTTGAACGCGCCGAGGGCCGACGAACTGCCGCCCATCCGGGCCGGGTCCCCGACCCCGACGATCCCGAACAGCGCGCACAGCCGCTCCTGTTCGGCCCGGGCAGCCTCCCAGTCGCCCGACCGGCACAGGCGGTAGAGGCGGACGTAGCCGTGCGGGTCCACGTTGGCCAGACCCGGCACCGCGCCGTCCGCGCCCAGTGCCAGCGCCGCGTCGGCGATCAGCTCGGAGCCGGTCAGGACGCTGAAGCCGGGGTGGGCGCGGGCGCCGGTGACGATCTCCCGGAAGACGGCCAGGTCTCCGCTGGAGTCCTTCAGGCCCGCCAGTACACCGTCGCCGGCGAGACCCAGTACCGCTTCGGTGGGGAGCTTGGTGTGTACGGCGGACGGGATGTCGTAGGCGATCACCGGGACCGGGCTCGCGGCCGCGATCCGGCGGTAGTGGTGGACGATCTCGGCGGGGTGGGTGCGGGCGTAGAAGGGGGCGGTGACGACGACGGCCCGGGCGCCGGCCGCGGTGACCGCCGCGACGTGGTCGAGGACGCGCGGGGTGGTCATGTCGATGGCGCCCGCGAGGATGGGCAGCTGTCCGCCCAGGTGGCCCACGACCGTTTCCACCACCTGGCGGCGCTGGCGGTCCGTCAGGAAGGCCGCCTCCGAGGTCGAGCCGAGCAGGAACAGGCCGTGCACACCGCCCTCCACCAGGTGCTCCACCAGCCTGAGCAGCGAGAGGACGTCCACCTCGCGGTCCGGTGTCAGGGGGGTGCAGACGGGCGGTACGACACCGGTCAGCGGGGCGGGAAAAGTCATTCAGGGCTCCTGGCGTGCTAGGTCACGGGTCGACTCGTCCTCCTCCACAGGATGGTGGCAGCGGAAGCGGTGTCCGGGCCGCGACGCGGCCGAGAAGTCCGGCATCGAACCCGCGCAGACCTCGTCCGCCTTCCAGCAGCGGGTACGGAAGGGGCAGCCGCTCGGCGGGCGGGTCGCCGACGGCACCGGGCCGGTCAGCGGGATCGGGTCGATGGGGTCGAGCAGGCCGGGCGTGGCGGAGAACAGGGCGCGGGTGTACGGGTGCCGGGCCTGGCCGGTGACCCGGGCGGCCGGGGTCTCCTCCACGATCCGGCCCAGGTACATGGTGATCACCCGGTCGCTCATCCGCCGTACGGTCTGGATGTCGTGCGAGACGAACACCAGGGCGAGGCCGAGGCGTTCCTTCAGGTCCAGGAGCAGGTTGAGGATCTGCGCGCGGACCGAGACGTCCAGGGCGCTCGTCGGCTCGTCCGCGACCACCAGACCGGGGTCCAGAGCGAGGGCGCGGGCGATGGCGACGCGCTGCCGCTGGCCGCCGGAGAGCTGCCCGGGCAGCGCGTCGGCGAGGGCCCGGGGGAGACCCACCAGGGCCATCAGTTCCCGCACCCGGTCCTCCCGCTCGGCTCGCGTACCGCGTCCGTGGACGTCCAGTGGGTCGCGCAGGACCCTGCGCACCGTCAGCCGGCGGTTCAGGGCCGTCGCCGGGTCCTGGAAGATCATGCCGGTGCCCGCGCCGACCGCGGCCCGGCGTTCGGCGGGCGGCATCGACCACAGGTCCCGGCCCCGGAACGACACCGTCCCGGAGGTCGGCCGTTCGATGCCCACCAGCACCTTCGCCAGCGTCGACTTCCCGCACCCCGACTCGCCGACCACCCCGACCGTCTCGCCGGGCGCCACGCTGAGATCGGCGCCGGTCAGGGCGTACACCCGGTCGCGGGTGAACAGGCCGCCGCTGCGGGCCTTGTGGACGACGTGGGCGTCCCTGACTTCCACGACAGCGGTCACTGCAGCGCCTCCTCGCTCTCCGCCGACACCAACTGCACCGCCGGGTGGTGGCAGGCGGCCGTGTGCGTGGGTGTGCCTGTGAGGACGGGTGAGGTGGTGTGGCAGATCTCCGTCGCCAGGGGACAGCGGTCGGCGAAGCGGCAGCCCGCCGGGAAGTCGGCGGGGGACGGTACGACACCCTTGATCTGCGTCATCCGCTCCTCGGCGGACTCCAGCGAGAGCACGCTGCCGAGCAGGCCGCGCGTGTAGTGGTGGGCCGGTGCCTCCACCAGGTCGGCGGTCACGCCCGTCTCCACGATCTGTCCGCCGTACATCACCACGACCCGGTCGGTGATGTCGGCGACCAGCGCCAGGTCGTGGGAGACGAGGATCAGCGCGAAGCCCAGTTCCTCCCGCAGCCGCAGCAGCAGCTCCATGACCTGGGCCTGCACGGTGACGTCCAGGGCGGTGGTCGGCTCGTCGGCCACGATCAGGGCGGGGTCGCGGGAGAGGGCCATCGCGATCAGGACGCGCTGGCGTTGCCCGCCGGACAGCTCGTGCGGGTAGCTGCGCAGGGTGCGCTCGGCATCGAGGCCGACCAGCGACAGCAGTTCGTGCGGGCTGCGGCGGCCACCGCGCCGCACCAGCTGCTTCAGCTGGGCGCGGATGGTCATCGCCGGGTTCAGCGAGGACAGGGCGTCCTGGTAGACCATCGCCATCTCGTGGCCGAGCAGCCGCCGCCGTACCCGCACGGGCTCGGCCAGCAGGTCCCGCTGCCGGAAGCGCACCTGCCCGCGCACCCGGGCCTCCTTCGGCTGCAGGCCCATGACGGTGAGCGCGGTCAGCGACTTGCCGCAGCCCGACTCGCCCACCAGGCCCAGCACCTCACCGGGGTGCACCTCGAAGCTGACCCCGTCCACGATGTCCACGCCCCGGTGCCGGTCCGGGAAGCCGATGGCGAGGTTCTCCACCGCGAGCACCGGCTGTCCGGACCGGTCGGGCAGGGGCCGGGCCCGGGAGCGCAACCGGCGAGCGGCCTCGGCCAGACCGGGCAGCGGGAGCACCTCGCCGATGCCGGGTTCCGGTGTCTCCAGCCGGTCCTCGGGCGCCGCCACCTCCCGGGCCGCCGGGGCCGCCCAGGCGTCCGAGACGCCCTCGGAGAGGATGTTCAGGGACAGGACGGTGAGCAGGATCAGCAGCCCGGGGAAGACGGTCGCCCACCAGCCGCCGGTCAGCACCATGTTCTTGCCGTCGGCGATGACACTGCCCCAGGACGGGTCCGGGGGCCGCACGCCGGCGCCGATGAAGGACAGCGACGCCTCGAAGACGATGGCCTCGGCGACCTGGACCGTGCAGAACACCAGGACCGGGGCGGCACAGTTGACGGCCACGTGCCGCAGCACGATGTGCGGGGTGCGCGCGCCGATCACGCGTTCCGCGGTGACGTAGTCCTCCCCGTACTGGTCGAGCACGTTGGCCCGCACCACCCGGGCGACCGGCGGCGTGAACAGGAAGGCGATCGCGCAGATCAGCACGTTGATCCCGCCGCCGAAGACGGCGACCAGCACGGCCGCGAGCGCGATGCCCGGGAACGCCATCACCACGTCCAGGCAGCGCATCAGCGTCTCGTCCACGGACTTGCGGGAGGTGGCCGCGAGCGCTCCGAGCAGCGCCCCGGCGACCAGCGCGAGCGCGGTCGCGCCCAGCCCGATCGCCAGCGACCAGCGGGCGCCGTACATCAGCCGGCTGAGGATGTCCCGGCCGAGGCTGTCCTGGCCCATCCAGTGCGCGGCCGACGGATGTCCGGTGCCGTCGACCGGGTCCTGCTGGTCGAGCGGGTCGTGCGGAGCGAGCACCGGGGCGAGCACCGCGACCAGGACGACCAGGGTCAGGAAGCAGACGGCGACCTTCGACAGCGGCGGCAGCCGGCGCCGGCCGCGGAGCCGGACGCCGGGCCGGGAGAGCCGCTCGGTGAGCTCGGCGCGCGTGACCATCAGGCCGCCCTCAGACGTGGGTTGACGAGCAGGTAGAGGATGTCGATGACGAGGTTGACGACGACGAACCCGGTCGCGGTGGTCAGGACGACCCCCTGGACGACGGCCGGGTCGCCGTTCTGCACGGCGTCGATCATCAGCTTGCCCATGCCGGGCAGGGAGAAGATCGTCTCGATGACGACGGCGCCGCCGAGCAGATAGCCGACCCGCAGACCGAGCACGGTGAGCGGATTGACCAGGGCGTTTCTGAGGACGTTCCGGCCCACGACCACCCGGGGCGGCAGTCCGCTGCCGATCGCGGTGCGCACGTAGTCCTTGTCCAGCTCCTCCACCACCGACGTCCGCACGATCCGGGTCAGCTGGGCGGCCACCGGCAGGGACAGTGCGAAGGCGGGCAGGGCCATGGTCTTCAGCCAGCCGGTGAAGGAGTCGGCCGGGTTGATGTAGCCGCCGGTCGGGAACCAGCCCCGGTCCACCGCCAGGTACTGGATCATCAGCAGCGCCAGCCAGAAGCCGGGCGCGGCGACCCCGACGAGGGAGACCACCCGGATGACCTGGTCCGGCAGCCGGTCGCGGTACACGGCGGCGGTGACGCCACCCGCCAGCGCCAGGACGACCGCGAGGCCGAGGCCGAGGAAGGTCAGCTGGAGGGTGAGCGGCAGCGCGGTGGTGACCTGGTCGACGACCGGGGCCCGGGTCAGGGCGCTGGTGCCCAGGTCGCCGTGGAGCAGGTCGCCGACGAAGTGGACGTAGCGCAGTGGCAGCGGGTCCAGCAGGCCGCCTCGCTCCCGGAAGTCGTGCAGCTGCTGCGGGGTCGGGTTCGCGCCCTGGAAGAACGCGGACGCCGGGTCGACGTCCGAGAACCGCATCACCAGGAACACGAACAGCACGATCCCGAGCAGCAGCGGCACGAGCAGGGTGACGCGGCGGAGCAGGATCCGTACGACAGCCGTCATGCCGTCAGGTCCACTGGGCTTGCAGGAGGTTGACGCCCGGGTAGGGCTGCGGCCTTATCCCCGTGAGCTTGCGCGGGTCCCAGGCGGTCATCAGCTCGTTGTGGACGACCGGGTAGAGCACGGCCTGCTCGGCGACGACGTCGACGTAGTCCTGGATCATCGCCTTCTTCTTCGCCGGGTCCGGCTCCCGGGTCGCCCGGTCCATGTCCTTGAAGAGCTGCTTGGCGACCGGGTTGTCGGCCCACCGCGTGTACTGCATCCACAGGTTCTGGGGGCCGTAGTTGTAGTGCATGATCAGGTCGGCGTCGAGCCCGAACTGGTTGGGGTTCGAGGCCGCGGCCACCACCTGGTAGTCCTGCTTCTGGTCCATCTTGGTGAACACGGCCGTGGTCTCCTGCGGCGCCAGCGTCGTCTCCACGCCGATCGCGTCCCAGGAGGACTTGACGGTCGGCAGACAGTCCACGATCCAGCTGACGTTCACGGCGAGGATCTCGATCTTCAGGCCCTTGACCCCGGCGGCCTTCAGCAGCGCCTTCGCCTTCTCGGGGTCGTAGTCGTAGACGGACTTGGCCCGCCGGTAGCTGGGGTTGGCCTCGTTGAGGAACGACGACGCGGGCTTTCCGTGCCCCTTCAGCGCGACCTGCACCATCTTCTCGGTGTCGATCGCGTAGTGCAGTGCCTGCCGCACCCGCACGTCGTCGAAGGGCTTGTGCCTGGTGTTGAACATCAGGAACAGGTTGTTCATCCCGGCGCCGCCCGCGACCTTCAGACCGCCCTGCTCCAGGCGGGGGATGTTGGCGTAGGGGATGTTGTCGGCGATCTGCGCGCCCGCGCCGGTGCCGGAGATCTTGGCCACGCGCGGGGCCGCGTCCACGATCGTCAGCCAGTTCATCCGCTTGAAGGCGGGCTTGCGCGGGCCGTTGTAGGCCGCGAACGCCTCGAAGGTGGTGTTCGACTTCGGGTGGTGCGCGGTCTGCCGGTACGGCCCCGAGCCCACCGCGAGCCCCTTGATCGCGTCGTCCCAGGCGCCGGGCCTGGAGAACACGTGCTTGGGCATGATCTTGGCCAGCGTCAGCCGGGCGATCCCGTCCGGGAAGGGGAACTTCAGGACCAGCTCGACGGTCTTCGCGTCGACCTTGCGCGCCTCCTGCAGCCAGCTGACGAAGAAGCCCTTGGCGAGGGTCTGGGTCTTCGGGTCGAGGATCCGGTCGAAGACGAAGACGACGTCGTCGGCGGTGACCGGCTTCCCGTCGTGGAAGGTCGCACCGGACCGCAGTGTGAACCGCCAGGCCGTGGCGTTCGGGTCCTTCGGCACCTCGGTGGCGAGCGCCGGGTACGGCACCCGGGAGATCGGGTCGGTGTCGAGCAGCCCCTCGTAGATGTGGTTGTTCGCGGCCATGGCGAACGCCGACGCCGTCTGCGTCGGATCCCAGCTGCCGTCGTTGCCGTACCCGATCACCGCGGTCAGCGTGCGGTTCCTGCCGCTGCCCCCGCTCCCGGTGTCGTTCGTGGACTCCGGGCCGGCGGAGCAGCCCGCCAGTACCGGCGGAAGGGCGGCGGCCGCGCCCAGGGCCCCCGTGTACTTCAGGAGCGACCGGCGGCGCGGTGCCGGCACGTCGTGGGTCACGTCGTCGCGCACGGTTCCTCCAGCGAGGTCGGGGGGAGGGGGAGGTACGACGTCCTACGTCCGATCGGTCAGCGTGACCATAAGAGCGCCTGTGGGGGCGGTCAAGAGATCGCACACGAATGGCGTAGCCGCCACAGGTCACACCAATGACGGGGTGAAATGGCCTCGGCAGGAGGTGAGTTGACGCAGCTCACCGGGCGGCGTGGGACGCACCGCGCAGGGCAGACTCCGGCCGAGTCTAGGCACGCTGGGCCACCAGTGGCATGCGAAGCGTGAAATTGCCGGGGGCAGGGGAGCCACCGGAGGTGGACGCGATGAAACTCCCCGTCGGCTCCTGTGCCGTCGACACCCGTACCGGACGCCTCGGCATCGTCATGGGGCACGAAGGGCCGTACGTCCAGCTGCGACCGTACGGCGGCGGGCGGGAGTGGGACGCGAGACCGGAGGCCGTCCGCCGGGCCACCCAGGCCGAGCGGCTGAGCGCGGCCACGGCCCACGCCAATGCACGCAGCCGCGGAGAGGTCCCTTGAAGAGAGCGGGCAGAATGGAGCCATGAGTCTGTTCCGGGACGACGGCATCGTCCTTCGCACCCAGAAGCTCGGAGAAGCGGACCGCATCATCACGCTGCTCACGCGTGGTCACGGGCGGGTGCGTGCCGTGGCCCGTGGGGTGCGGCGGACCAAGTCGAAGTTCGGGGCCCGGCTGGAGCCGTTCTCCCACGTCGACGTGCAGTTCTTCGCGCGGGGCAGTGAGCTGGTCGGGCGCGGGCTGCCGCTGTGCACGCAGAGCGAGACGATCGCTCCGTACGGTGGCGGGATCGTGACCGACTACGCGCGCTACACCGCCGGCACGGCCATGCTGGAGACCGCCGAGCGGTTCACGGACCACGAGGGCGAGCCGGCCGTGCAGCAGTACCTGCTGCTGGTGGGCGCCCTGCGCACGCTCGCCCGGGGCGAGCACGCCCCGAACCTCGTCCTCGACGCCTTCCTGCTGCGCTCGCTGGCCGTCAACGGCTACGCGCCCAGTTTCGGCGACTGCGCCAAGTGCGGAATGCCCGGTCCGAACCGCTTCTTCTCGGTGGCCTCCGGAGGCTCCGTCTGCGTCGACTGCCGGGTGCCCGGCAGCGTCGTACCCTCGCCGCAGACCCTGGTACTCCTCGGCGCGCTGCTTACGGGAGACTGGGAGACGGCGGACGCGTGCGAGGCGCGCTACGTCCGGGAGGGCAGCGGGCTGGTGTCCGCCTATCTGCACTGGCATCTGGAGCGCGGACTGCGCTCCCTCCGGTACGTGGAACAGTGAGCAAGGGAGACGAGAAGCACATGGTCGTACGCGGGATCCTGGGACGTCAGCGCCGCGAGTACAAGTCGCCGGAGCCGCACCCGTCCGGCGCCCGCGCACCGAAGCTCCCGGGCGAGCTGGTGCCGAACCACGTGGCGATCGTCATGGACGGCAACGGCCGCTGGGCCAAGGAGCGCGGGCTGCCCCGCACCGAGGGCCACAAGGTCGGCGCCGAGCGGGTGCTCGACGTGCTGCAGGGCTCCATCGAGGTCGGCGTCCGCAACATCTCCCTGTACGCCTTCTCGACCGAGAACTGGAAGCGCTCGCCCGACGAGGTCCGCTTCCTGATGAACTTCAACCGCGACTTCATCCGCAAGACCCGCGACCAGCTCGACGAGCTGGGCATCCGGGTGCGCTGGGTGGGCCGGATGCCCAAGCTGTGGAAGTCGGTCGCCAAGGAGCTGCAGGTCGCCCAGGAGCAGACCAAGGGCAACGACCTGCTCACGCTGTACTTCTGCATGAACTACGGCGGCCGCGCCGAGATCGCCGACGCCGCGCAGGCGCTCGCCGAGGACGTGAAGGCGGGCCGTCTCGACCCCTCCAAGGTCAACGAGAAGACCCTCCAGAAGTACATGTACTACCCGGACATGCCGGACGTGGACCTGTTCCTGCGCCCCAGCGGCGAGCAGCGCACCTCCAACTACCTGCTCTGGCAGAGCGCGTACGCCGAGATGGTCTTCCAGGACGTGCTGTGGCCGGACTTCGACCGCCGCGACCTGTGGCGGGCCTGCATGGAGTTCGCCTCCCGCGACCGCCGCTTCGGCGGAGCCGTCCCGAACGAGGAACTCCTCGCCATGGAAGCCGCCATCAAGGGTGATGACGCCACTTCGTAGCCACCGGCGGTTCACCCGGGCCGCCGAGGATGCGGGACTCATGAGACGTCTCACGCCTGTCCTCGCCCTCGGCGCCCTCCTGCTCACCGCGCTGCCGGCCCACGCGTCCGACGGTCCCGCACACCGGGACTCCTACGGCACCAAGGCGCCCTACACGCCCGGGCAGAACCCGCGCACCTACCAGCGGACCCCCGCCGGCTACACCCCCGTCTTCACCGAGAACGTCTCCCGGCACGGCTCCCGGGCCGCCACGGACAGAGAGGACGGCGACCTCGTCCTCGCCCTGTGGGACAAGGCGCAGGAGCAGGGACAACTCACCCGCAGGGGCGAGGAGTTCGGGCCGGCGGTACGGGCCCTGCAGGCCGCCATGTCCCAGGTCGGCTACGGCAACCTCAGCGGACGCGGCAAGCAGGAGCTGAAGGACACGGCCGCGCGCATGCAGCAGCGGCTGCCCTCCCTGTTCGGGAAGATCGCCGCGGACGGCGAGAAGATCGACGTGGTCAGCTCCGGCCAGGGCCGGGCCGTCGACAGCGGCAACACCTTCGCGGGCGCGCTCGCCGAGGCCGACCCGGCGCTGGGGCCGCTGATCGGGCCCACCCGCACCGACAAGGACCTGCTGTACTTCCACAAGGCGGCGGGCGGCGCGGCCTACCGCGACTACATCGCGCACGACCGGCGTCTCGCGAACACCCTGAAGTCGATCACCGACCAGCCGCGGACGCACGAGGCCGCCCGCAGCGTCCTGCGCAGGATCTTCAAGGACGACTTCGTCGAGGGGATCGCCGACCAGGTCCCGGCCGCGCAGGCCGTCTACAACCTGTACGCCATCGCGCCCGCGATGAGCGAGGAGAGCCCCGACGGGCAGGGCTGGGGCATGGAGCGGTACGTCTCCCGCTCCGACGCGGCCTGGTTCGGGTACCTGAGCGACGCCGAGGACTTCTACGAGAAGGGGCCTGGCTTCGCCGACAGCGACATCACGTACAAGATGGCCGGCGTCCTCCTGGACGACTTCTTCAAGCAGGTGGAGGCCAAGCGGGACGGCACCAGCGACCTCGGCGCCGAACTGCGCTTCACCCACGCCGAGGAGATCATCCCGCTGGCCGCGCTGATGGGCCTGCCCGGCAGCACCGAGCCGGCGACGCCCGAGGAGCCGTACACCTACGCCGGCAACCCTTGGCGCGGTGCCTCCGTGGCCCCCCTGGGCGCCAACATCCAGTGGGACGTCTTCCGCAAGGGCGACGACTACCTGGTGCGCATGCTCTACAACGAGAAGGAGACGGCCTTCAAGACGGGCTGCCGTCCCATCACCAAGGGCAGCGCCTTCTACGGCCTGGACGAGCTGGAGCGGTGCTTCGGGCGGGACTGACCGACCCTGACGCTGGTCAACGCTTCGCGGCGCACTCCGCACAGGTCCCGAAGATCTCCACGGTGTGCGCCACGTTGACGTAGCCGTGTTCCACCGCGATCGCCTCGGCCCACTTCTCCACCGCGGGGCCCTCTACCTCGACCGCCTTGCCGCAGCCGCGGCAGACGAGGTGGTGGTGGTGTTCGCCGGAGGAGCAGCGGCGGTAGACGGACTCGCCGTCCGAGGTGCGCAGGACGTCCACCTCACCGGCGTCGGCGAGGGACTGCAGGGTGCGGTAGACCGTGGTCAGACCGACCGAGTCGCCCTTGTGCTTGAGCATGTCGTGCAGTTCCTGCGCGCTGCGGAACTCGTCCACCTCGTCGAGGGCCGCCGCCACGGCTGCGCGCTGCCGGGTGGAGCGGCCCTTCACGGGCGGTCCAGCGGTCGTCACCGTCGTCTCCTCACGTCTCGCGTCTGCCCGGGCCATTGTGCCAGCCCGGGCTGTGCGCGGTCAGACACCGACCTCGTCGCCCGCCCCTCGGGTGGCCGGAATCGAGCACTCGGCGGGGTCGCCCGCGGGCTGTGCCGCGGCGGCCGCGCGGGCGCGTCGGCGGGCCAGCGGGGTGGCCAGGGCGGTGAGGACGACGAACGCCCCGATGGTCAGCAGGACGATCGTCGCACCGGGCGGAACGTCCTGGTAGAACGAGGTGACCGTGCCGCCGATCGACACGGTGACGCCGATGGCGACGGCGATCGCGAAGGTCGCGGCGAAGCTCCGGGTGAGCTGCTGTGCGGCGGCGACCGGTACGACCATGAGCGCGGAGACCAGGATCAGGCCGACCACCCGCATGGCGACGGTCACCGTGACCGCCGCCGTGACGGCGGTGAGCAGGTTCAGGGCGCGCACCGGCAGCCCGGTGACCCGCGCGAACTCCTCGTCCTGGCTGACCGCGAACAGCTGGCGGCGCAGTCCGAGCGTCACGGCGACCACGAACGCGGCGAGGAGCGTGATCGCGGTCACGTCCGAGGGGGCGACCGTCGACAGCGAGCCGAACAGGTACGACATCAGGTTGGCGTTGGAGCCGCCCGGAGCGATGTTCACGAACATGACACCGCCGGCCATGCCGCCGTAGAAGAGCATTGCGAGGGCGATGTCGCCGCGGGTCTTGCCGTACCAGCGGATCAGTTCCATCAGCACCGAGCCGAGCGCTGAGACGGCGGTGGCCATCCACACCGGCGAGGCGTTCAGCAGGAAGCCGAGGCCGACGCCGGTCATCGCCACGTGCCCGATGCCGTCGCCCATCAGGGGCTGGCGGCGCTGGACGAGGTAGATGCCGATCGCGGGCGCGGTGATGCCGACCAGGACGGCCGCGATCAGAGCGCGCTGCATGAAGGCGTAGTCGAGGAGGTCCATCAGCTCAGCAGTCCCGTGCGGAGAGATTCGGTGCCCGCGGGTGCGTGCGGGTGTACGTGGTCGTGGCCGGGTAGCGCATGTTGGCCGACTGCCCGTGGGGGTGGGCCGTCGTGCAGCACACAGCCGTCGCGCAGGACGACCGCCCGGTCGATCAGGGGCTCCAGCGGGCCCAGCTCGTGCAGGACCAGCAGGACCGTCGTACCGGCCGCGACCTGCTCGCGGAGTGTGTGCGCGAGCACCTCCTGGCTGGCCAGGTCGACGCCCGCCATCGGCTCGTCCATGATCAGCAGCTGGGGCTCGGCGACCAGGGCGCGGGCGATCAGCACCCGCTGGTGCTGGCCGCCGGAGAGCGCGGTCACCGAGTCCTTGGCGCGGTCCGCCATGCCGACCAGTTCCAGGGCGCGCTGCACGGCCGCCCGGTCCGCCTTGCGGAAGACGCCGAAGCGGGTGCGGGCCAGCCGGCCCGAGGAGACGATCTCGGTCACCGTGGCCGGGACACCGCCCGCGGCCGTGGTGCGCTGCGGTACGTACCCGACGCGTGCCCAGTCCCGGAAGCTGCGCCGCGGCGTGCCGAACAGCTCGATCGAGCCACCGCTGACCGGCACCTGGCCGATGATGCTGCGCACCGCCGTCGACTTGCCGGAACCGTTCGCGCCGAGCAGCGCGACGACCTCACCGCTGCGCACGGTGAGATCGATGCCGCGCAGGACCGGCCGCGAGCCGAGTTCCGCGGTCACCCCGCGCATGGCGATGACGGGCTCGCCCATGATGTCGTCCTCCGTGCCGGTCACTTGGCGCCCAGGGCCTGCCGGAGGGCCTTGAGGTTGGCTTCCTGGACCGAGAAGTAGTCGGTGCCCCGGGACTTCTTCGTGATGCCCTCGAGCGGGTCGAGGACGTCCGTGCGCAGGCCCGCGTCACCCGCGACGGTCTTCGCGGTCCGGTCGCTGACGAGCGTCTCGTAGAAGACGGTGGTGACGCCGTCGGCCTTGGCCATCGTCTCCAGGTCCTTCACCCGCGCCGCGCTGGGCTCGGACTCGGGGTCGAGGCCGTTGATGGCCTCCTCGGTGAGGCCGTAGCGCTCGGCGAGGTAGCCGAAGGCGGCGTGCGTGGTGATGAAGACCTTGCTCTTCGTGTGCGCGAGGCCGTCCTTGAACCGCGTGTTCAGGTCGTCCAGCTTCCTGACCAGGGCCGCGGTGTTCTTCCGGTAGTCGGCCGCGTGATCCGGGTCGGCCTTCTCGAAGGCCTTGCCCACGCCCTCGGTGACCTGGGCGTAGCGCACCGGGTCGAGCCAGATGTGCGGGTCCTTGCCGCCGGACTCCTCGCCCTCCTGCGTGTCGTGCGCGGCGGCGTGGCCGCCGACCTCGTTGCCGTGCTCCTCCAGCGAGGTCAGGGAGGCCGCGTCGATCTTCGTCCGCACCGGGGACTGGGCCACCGCCTGGTCGACGGAGGGCTGGAGGTTCTTCAGGTACAGGACCGCGTCGGACTCCTCGAGCCCGGCGATCTGCTGCGGGCTGATCTCCAGGTCGTGCGGCTCCTGGCCGGGGGAGGTCAGCGTGGTGACGTGGACGTGGCTGCCGCCGATCTGCTCGGCGAGGAAGGCCATCGGGTAGAACGACGCGACGACGTCGAACTTGCTCGTGTTGCCCGCGGCGCTCGCGCCGGAGCAGGCGGAGAGGGTGGCGAGGCCGAGGACGGAGGCCGCGGTCGTCGCCACCGCGGATATGAGCTGTCGTCGTACGTTCATGACAGTCATTTTCAACAAACATGGAAACCGTTGTCAACAAGGCCCGTCAGGGGCCCGAGATGGGGGGCCGATTTGGCCGTGGGGGAGCCTGCGCCGGTAACCTGAATCATTCGCTGGAAGCATCTCGCTTCAACGCCCGTCGTCGTAATGAAGAGAGCACCGTGGCCGCCGACAAGATCGACACCATCGTCAGCCTGAGCAAGCGCCGTGGCTTCGTTTTCCCCTGCAGTGAGATCTACGGCGGACAGCGTGCCGCCTGGGACTACGGACCGCTGGGTGTCGAGCTCAAGGAGAACATCAAGCGCCAGTGGTGGCGCTACATGGTGACGTCGCGCGAGGACGTGGTCGGTATCGACTCGTCCGTCATCCTGGCTTCCGAGGTCTGGGTCGCCTCCGGCCACGTCGCCACCTTCACGGACCCGCTGACCGAGTGCACCTCGTGTCACAAGCGGTTCCGCGCGGACCACCTCGAGGAGGCGTACGAGGAGAAGAAGGGCCACGCCCCGGCGAACGGCCTGGCCGACATCAACTGCCCGAACTGTGGCAACAAGGGTCAGTTCACCGAGCCCAAGCAGTTCTCGGGTCTGCTCTCCACCCACCTCGGCCCGACCCAGGACTCCGGCTCCGTCGCCTACCTGCGTCCCGAGACCGCGCAGGGCATCTTCACCAACTTCGCCCAGGTCCAGACCACCTCGCGTCGCAAGCCGCCGTTCGGCATCGCGCAGATGGGCAAGTCCTTCCGCAACGAGATCACGCCCGGCAACTTCATCTTCCGGACCCGCGAGTTCGAGCAGATGGAGATGGAGTTCTTCGTCAAGCCGGGCGAGGACGAGAAGTGGCAGGAGTACTGGATGGAGCAGCGCTGGAACTGGTACACCGGCCTGGGTCTCCGTGAGGAGAACATGCGCTGGTACGACCACCCGCAGGAGAAGCTCTCCCACTACTCCAAGCGCACCGCCGACATCGAGTACCGCTTCCAGTTCGGCGGCAGCGAGTGGGGCGAGCTGGAGGGTGTCGCCAACCGGACCGACTACGACCTCGGCGCCCACTCCAAGGCCTCCGGTCAGGACCTCTCCTACTTCGACCAGGAGGCCGGCGAGCGCTGGACGCCGTACGTCATCGAGCCCGCGGCCGGTGTCGGCCGCACGATGCTGGCCTTCCTGCTCGACGCCTACGTCGAGGACGAGGCGCCGAACGCCAAGGGCAAGATGGAGAAGCGCACGGTGCTGCGCCTGGACCACCGTCTGGCCCCGGTGAAGGTCGCGGTGCTCCCGCTGTCCCGCAACCCCGAGCTGTCCCCGAAGGCCAAGGGTCTCGCCCAGGCGCTGCGTCAGCACTGGAACATCGAGTTCGACGACGCGGGCGCCATCGGCCGCCGCTACCGTCGCCAGGACGAGATCGGTACGCCGTACTGCGTCACCGTCGACTTCGACACCCTCGAGGACAACGCGGTGACGGTCCGTGAGCGTGACTCCATGAAGCAGGAGCGCGTGTCGCTGGACCAGATCGAGGGCTACCTCGCCAGCCGCCTGCTGGGCTGCTGACCCGAAGCCCGTCCCGGGGGGGGGGGGGGGGGGGGGGGGGGGGGGGGGGAGGGGGGGTGGGGGGGGGGGGGGGGGGGGGGGGGGGGGGGGGGGGGGGGGGGGGGGAAAGACCGCAACCCCCCCCCCCCCCCCCCCCCCCCCCCCCCCCCCCCCCCCCCCCCCCCCCCCCCCCCCCCCCCCCCCCCCCCCCCCCCCCCCCCCCCCCACCGCTGCGTTTCACAGGTCCAGGTCCACGAACAGCGCCGCGTGGTCCGAGGCCGCGTTCCCCTTCGACGTGACGGTGTCGAAGGACTTGATGCCCTTTGCGAAGATTCCCCGGGTCTCCACCCCGACGTGCTGCACCTCGGGCCACAACGACGGCGGGAGCAGTATGTAGTCGAGCTTGTCCTGCTCGCTCCTGCACTCACCGTGGGTGCCCGGCACTCCGCGATAGGCGTGATGGCTCATCACGTCACGCAGGCCCGTTTCCCCCAGTTCCACGGCCGGCGCGCTGTTCGGGTCGTCGTTGAGGTCGCCGGCGACGACGACGTACGGGGTGCGCTCCAGTGCGGCCTGGTAGATCTCCGCGACCCGCCTGGCCTGGGCCAGCCGCAGTTCCGGATCGTCCTGGAACTTGCTCTTGAGATGGTTGCCGAGGAGCACGAGGGGGGAACCGTCGAGCCGGATCTCGAACTCGGGGCAGTCACGGCTGAAGAGGCGCTGGTCGGGGCGTTCCGGGTTGGTGTCGAAGATATGGGTCCGCACGGACGTGATCGGGTGACGGCTGAGGATCCCGACGTCGATGCCCCGGGCGTCGTTGCCGTCGATCAGCAGGTTGTACGGGTACGGCCGCCTGCCCAGCGCCCCGGCCAGGACCTGCGTGTTGAAGCGCTCCAGGGTGAGCCGGTCCTCGACCTCCGCCGTGAGCAGGATGTCCGCGTCGACCTCGGAGACCACCCGGCCGGTGTTGCGCACAACGTCCAGATCGAGGTCGTCCTGCCCCAGTTCGGCCCAACCGGCCCACCCGGAACGGCCGTCGGCGGTGATCTCGACGGTGGTGTCCTTCCCCGAGCCGTGCGTCCTGAACAGCCCGGAGCCCGCGCCCGGGCGGGACTGGTTCACGAAGATCAGCGGCGGGTTCACCGGGTCGATGGCGTACGCCCGGTGCTTCTGGATGAGCCCGGCGATCTCCGCCTTGTCGGCGCCCTGATACACCGGCAGGTCGAGGAGAGTGACCAACTTGGCGAAGTCGCTGAGGACTTCTTCGCGCTCGGCCGTGTCCGAGAGGCGGAACGCCGTGGGCCGGCGGAAGAGGTTCTCCATGTTGAAGGTGGCGATACGGATGCTCATCGCGGGCCTCCTCGGCGGCGCGAGAGCACCGCACGGCCGACGGCAGGCGCCGCCTGAGAGACTGCTCGCCGGCAGTTCCATTCTCCGAGCCCCGGCGGACCGTGTCCAACGGAGCCGGTCTTCCGAATTGGTCCTCCATGAAGGCCCGGGATTGGCCCTGTCCGGGCATCGCCCGGGTCACCAGGGTGGCCTCATGAGCCTTGCCTTTCTGCTGACCACCCTGGTGGTCGTCGCCACCCCGGGTACCGGTGTCGTCTACACCCTTGCCGCCGCCCTGTCCCACGGCCGCCGGGCGGGCGTGGTCGCCGCGTTCGCCTGTGCGCTCGGGATCGTGCCGCACGTCCTCGCCACCGTCACCGGGCTCGCCGCGCTGCTGAACGCGAGCGCCGCCGCCTTCCAGGTCCTCAAGTACACCGGTGTCGCCTACCTGCTGTACATGGCGTGGGCGACGCTGCGGGACAAGGAGGCCATCGTCGTCGAGCGGGACAGCGGACCCCGGTCGGCGGTGCAGGTGATCGTCCGGGGCGTGCTGATCAATCTGCTCAACCCCAAGCTGACGATCTTCTTCTTCGCCTTCCTGCCCCAGTTCGTCAGCCCCGAAGAGCCGCACGCGCTCCCGCGCATGCTGGGCCTGAGCGGCGTCTTCATGCTGCTGACCTTCGTCGTCTTCGCCCTGTACGGGGTGCTGGCCGCCTCCGTACGCAGTCAAGTCATGTCCCGGCCCAGGGTCATGGCCTGGCTGCGACGGAGCTTCGCGGGGTCCTTCCTCGCGCTCGGCGCCAAGCTCGCCCTCACGGCCCGCTGAAGGGCGGCCGCCGGAGCAGGTTGCGGGGCAGGGCCGTCAGCGTCCCTGAAGCGCCTTCACGTTGTCGCCGAAGGTCCAGTTCTTCGAGCCGTCCCAGTTGACCGACCAGGTCATCAGGCCCTTGAGCGAACTGCCGTAGTGCTTCCAGGCCTGGGAGACCAGGGACGGTGACATGTAGCCGCCGCCCGCGCCCGGCTGTGCGGGCAGCCCCGGCACCTGCTTGTCGTAGGGCACCTTGACGGTGGTGCCCTGCACCACCAGGCCCTTGTCGAGGCAGTCGGTCTGGGCGGTGAATCCCGCTACGGTGCCCGCCGAGTAGGAGTCGCCCGAGCAGCCGTACATGCTGCCGTTGTAGTACTGCATGTTCAGCCACCACAGCCGGCCGTTGTCGGCGTACTTCTTGACGATCGGCAGGTACGCGCCCCAGATCGAGCCGTAGGTGATGCTGCCGCCGGTGACGTACGCGGTCTCCGGGGCCATCGTCAGGCCGAAGCCGGACGGCATCCGGGCGAGAACGCCGTCGATGATGCGGATCAGATTGGCCTGGGACGTGGACAGCTGGGAGATGTTCCCGCTGCCCACCAGCCCCGTCTCGATGTCGATGTCGATGCCGTCGAAGTTGTACTTCTTCAGGATCGGGACGATGGTCGCCACGAACCGGTCGGCGACCGCGCTGGAGGAGAGGTCGATGCCGGCCGCCGCGCCGCCGATCGACAGCAGGATGGTCTGGCCGGACGCCTTGGCCGCGCACATCTCGGCGGGCGTGGCCACCTTCACGCCGCTGTCCATGCCGTCCTCCCACAGGGCCGTGCCGTCCGAACGGATGACCGGGAAGGCCGCGTTGACGACGTTGTAGCCGTGTGCGGGGATGCGGGAGTCGGTGATGGGGGTCCAACCGAAGGGCGGATGAACGCCGTTGGCCGAGCCGTCCCAGTTCTCCCAGTAGCCCTGGAGTACCTTTCCGGCCGGGCGGGACTTCAGGGCGCAGGTGTCGGCGGCCGAGGCGGTGGGGGCGGCGGCGATCGCGAGGGGGGCGAGGACGGCCGTGGTGAGTGCTGCGTTGAGCAGCCTGAGCGTGCGGCGGAGCATGCGGATCCTCCCGGTGGGGGTGCGGCGAGGTGTCGTAGGCATGTCGGTGCGTCGTCCCGTGGGGGTGCACTGTCCATGACAGTGCATGTGGTCCAGACCTCTCGTCAATAGGTCTGGACCAAGTGGTGCCCCGAGAGGCGCTGACAACTATGGACTGACAGATATTGAAATCTGTTATCTGTCATGGCAGGGTGGAGGGCATGACGATGCGAACCCGAACCCTCGGAACCACCGGCCCCCAGGTCTCCGCCCTCGGCCTCGGCTGCATGGGCATGTCCGCGCTGTACGGCGACGCCGACCGCGCGGAGTCCGTCGCCACCATCCACGCCGCCCTGGAGGCGGGCGTGACGCTGCTGGACACCGGCGACTTCTACGGCATGGGCCACAACGAGATGCTGATCGGCGAGGCCCTGCGCTCCGCGCCCGCCGCCCGGCGCGAGCAGGCACAGGTCAGCGTGAAGTTCGGCGCCCTGCGCGGCCCCGACGGCGGCTGGACCGGCTACGACGGCCGGCCCGCCGCGGTGAAGAACTTCGCCGCCTACTCCCTGCAGCGCCTCGGCGTCGACCACATCGACGTCTACCGGATCGCCCGCCTCGACCCGGACGTGCCGATCGAGGAGACCGTCGGCGCGATCGCCGAACTGATCGAGCAGGGGTACGTCCGGCACGTCGGCCTGAGCGAGGTCGGCGCCGAGACCGTCCGGCGGGCCGCCGCCACCGCGCCGATCGCGGACCTGCAGATCGAGTACTCGCTCATCTCCCGCGGGATCGAGCAGTCGATCCTGCCGACCACCCGTGAGCTGGGCATCTCCGTCACCGCGTACGGAGTTCTCTCCCGCGGCCTGATCTCCGGCCACTTCTCCCGCGACCGGCAACTGGCGGCGAACGACTTCCGCGCCTACTCGCCCCGCTTCCAGGGCGACAACCTCCAGCACAACCTGAACCTGGTCGACGCGCTCCGCAAGATCGCCGAGCAGAAGGGCGTGACGGTCGCGCAGATCGCCATCGCCTGGGTGCTCACCCGCGGCGAGGACATCGTGCCGCTGATCGGCGCCCGCACCCGCGAGCGGCTGAGCGAGTCGCTGGGCGCGCTGGACGTGACCCTGGACGAGTCCGACCTGACGGCGATCGAGCAGGCCGTACCGGCGGACGCCGCGGCCGGCGACCGCTACCCGGCCGCCGCCATGGCTCACCTCGACAGCGAGCGGTGACCATGACGCCGGGTACGGTCTAGCCATGGCACCGCCCACCGAGACCCTGACCGCCGAGCGCATCCTCGAAGCGACCGAGGAGGTGCTGCGCCGCCACGGCCCGGCCAAGGCCACTGTGGTCGACGTGGCCCGCGCGCTCGGTGTCAGCCACGGCAGCGTCTACCGGCACTTCCGTACCAAGGCGGTGCTGCGCGAGGCGGTGACCAAGCGGTGGCTGGACCGGACCTCGCAGCAGCTCGCCGGCATCGTCGCCGCGGACGGCTCTCCCGAGGACCGGCTGCGGGCCTGGCTCGCGGCCCTGTTCGAGGCCAAGCGGCACAAGGCGGGCGACGACCCGGAGCTGTTCCGGACGTACACGGTGCTGACCGAGGAGAACGTCACGGCGGTCGGCGAGCACATCACCGACCTCACGGCCCAGCTCACCCGGATCATCCAGGACGGCGTCGCCGCCGGCGCCTTCGCCGCCCCCGACCCGGCCGCCACCGCCCGCGCGGTCTTCCAGGCCACGGGCCGCTTCCACGACCCGGGCTACGCACGCGAGTGGCGGCAGCCCGGAGTCGAGGAGGAGTTCACCGCGGTGGTGGACCTGCTGCTGCGCGGTCTGCTCACCTGACGGCGACTTTGAGGATCTTGTCGAGCTGGTAGCCCTTCCGGTCGGTGCCGAGCCACAGCTCGTTGGTGCCGGGGACCTTGGCGAGGGCGCGCAGCTTCCCGTAGGCGCCGTTGTAGAACGCGGTCAGCCTGCCGACGCTCCGTCCGTCGGCGTTGATCGGCAGCCGCCACAGCCGCTCTCCGCGCAGCGTCGACGCGTAGACGGAGTTGTCGACGACGGCCAACTGGGCGGGCACGCCTCCGTCGCTCGGCTTCCACACCGCCTTGGGGTTGGTCATGCCCGCGGCGGAGCAGCCGCCCTCGCAGGCGGGCCAGCCGTAGTCGGCGCCCGGCTGGATCAGATTGAGTTCGTCCCAGGTGTCCGCGCCGATCTCGGACTCCCACAGCCTGCCCCGGGCGTCCCAGGCCAGACCCTGCGGGTTGCGGTGGCCGAGGCTGTAGACACGGTTGCCGAACGGGTTGCCGGGCGCCGCGGCGCCGGTCCTGGTGATGCGCAGGATCTTCCCGTTGAGCGAGTTCCTGTCCTGCGCCAGGGCGCCCTCGCGGGCGTCGCCGGTCGTGACGTACAGGTATCCGTCGGGGCCGAAGGCGATACGGCCGCCGTTGTGGTCGCCGCCCCGGCGGATCCCGCCGAGGACGACCGTGTAGCCGCTGAGCGAGGTGCCGTCGAAGCGCATCTTCACGACCCGCGTGCCCTCGGCGGCCGTGTGGACGAAGAACACGTCCCGGTCCGTCGTCCCGTTCCAGGTGGGGGAGGGGGCGACGCCCAGCAGCCCGCCGTTGCCCACGCCGGCGCCGGCGGTGCCGTTGACCGTGTTCGGCACCGCACCCACCTTCTTCTTGGAGCCGTCACGCCCCTGGAGCCACACCGTGGAGCTGTGGCGCTCCGTCACCAGCGCTCTCTTTCCGCCGGGCAGGAAGGAGATCCCCCACGGCTCCGTCCAGCCTGCGGAGAGAGTGGAGGGGGGGGGGGGGGGGAGGGGGGGGGGGCGGGGGGGGGGGGGGGGGGGTGGAGGGGGGCAATCGTAACGGAAAGCAGGGGGGAGGGTAGTGGGGGGGTGG